>JASLXP010000472.1 GCA_030740295.1 Planctomycetota bacterium | reverse complement strand
CGTCTCGCCGCCGAATTTCTGCGGCGGGACGCCGCAGCTACGCGGCAAATGTCAATGCGACTTTTTACGAATGAATCTGCCAGTCTGTATTTTACCTGGCTCACAGGCTGATCATTGCCCAGCGAGTCTTGTGGGTAAAGGACAAGGCAAGCACGCAGGGCCGATTCGAGGTCCCCCATTCGGGCGGAATTGAAGCTGTAGATACGCTAAACACGCCATCGCCCTCCAAGAACCGTCATTTAGACTTCTTCGCCTCCGCCTCGAACTCTTTAATTTTCTCCTTCAGCCTCTTGAACAGGGCCTCGTACCCGTCTTTCTTCAAGACCTTCCGGATCTGCGAACGTAGATTTGCGCCCATTGGGACTTCATCCATCTCGACCTCGTAGATCTTCCAGCCGCCGTCATCCTGCCTGCGCAGTTTGTAAGCGATATCAACGCGACCTTCCTTTTTGTGCTTGAGAGAGGTATGAATGACTGCCTTCGAATCGCCGACCTCCTCTTCGCCATACAAGACCTCAAGTTCCTTGAAGAATACGGCTGATTTGGGATAGACCCGGACGGCGAAGATCTTTAACAGCAGACCGGTGAATGCCTCCTGTGCCGCGGCGTCCAGTTTCTTCCAATGGCTGCCCAGACTTCTCCTTGCCAGTCCGGCGATATCGAGCGTTGAATGCGCGCTGTCAATCGCTTCGCTCCGCTTGTCGAGGTCAGGCACTTCGCGGATGGCCTGGAGCAACTTTTCCACCTGCGGCTTTGGATCGAGATGCTCTGCGTCAGCGTCAATCGACGTCACGAGGATCACAGAGCAGAGCGAAAGGAGAAGTGATGAGAATTTGAGCTTCATGCGGTGTCTCAATGACTGGGATTGGGACGATTTTCCAGCCGGTGCATTCTAAATATAGCTGTTACGGATACGCTGGCCCGCTTCCACGGCGGCAGTTCCCAGACGTACCCAGAATCATATCCGTAACAGCTTCTGAATGTCTGTTGATACCGGTTACGCCAGCTCTCTGCAGCCATCTTCGACCTCCGACCTGTTCGCATAAACCCTTTTGTGGACTTACCATTCCGCCTCTGAAGGTCAATACAGATCGTGTCAGCGGGCAAGCGGACACCAATCCAGCACTTCGAGGCTTTACCACTATGGAATCACATCTCGTCTGGCTTTTTGCCTTTGTCGGCGTCTATTGGGCTTACTGTCTGTTCTGGGGGGTGAAAGGATTTCTTGTCGCCAAGACTTCGGCAGATTACTTCATTGCCGGGCGTTCGATCGGCATCTGGGTCTTTGTGCTGGCGGCCACGGCCACGAGCTTCAGTGGATGGACCTTTGTCGGCCACCCCGGAAAGGTCTTCACGGACGGGCTGCCCTACGCCTATGCATCCTTCTATGCGTTGACGATTCCATTTACCGGAGTGCTGTTTCTGAGGCGCCAGTGGGTTCTTGGCCAGTCGTTTCGATACCTGACTCCAGGCGAGATGTACACGGATTATTTCGGCGGCAACGCGATGCGCATCCTGACCGTGCTGGTGGCTTTCTTATTCAGCGTCCCATACCTGGGCGTGCAGCTCCGCGCATCCGGCGCACTTTTTAACATCCTCACTGATGGCTGGGTGGGCGTGAACTTCGGAATGTTCGCCCTCTCAGCAGTGGTCGTCATCTACGTCGCTTCCGGTGGGCTGAAATCGGTGGCCTATGTGGACTGTGCGCAATGCGTCCTGCTGGCAGTGGGCATTGCCATCCTTGGTTTGATTGCCATCGATGCCACCGGCGGTTGGGAAGGATTCACTGAAGGAATGGCCAAATTTGTGAGGGATGACCTGGCATCAAAAAACAAACTGACTCCTGACGGGCATTCTCACATCGTAGCCGTGCCCGGTGCCATACAATTCGTCAGCGCAGGCGGAAAGGCACAGGGCGGTGTGTGGACCGGAATCATGTGCATGACCTATATGTTTGCACTGATGGGCATCCAATCCTCGCCGGCCTTTTCCATGTGGGCATTCTCCAACAAGACGAGCCAGGCTTTCCGCTGGCAGCAGGTGGTTGCCTCTTCCATAGTCATTGGAATCATCCTTTTTACTTTCACGATCTTCCAGGGAATTGGCGGTCACATTCTGGTCGCCCAGGGGAAATTCGCCGAAATCACAGACAAGACTCTTGTGCCCGAACTGATCGGCCTGCTCTCCAAGAGCACCCCGTGGTTGATGGGCATACTTGCGGTCTGCGCTCTCGCTGCCATGCAGAGCACCGGTGCGGCCTACATGTCGACCTTCAGCGGAATGATCACCCGTGACATCTATCGCTGCTACATCAACCCTGACGCATCAGAATCGGCACAGAAGATCTGTGGAAGGATCTTCGTCGTGGTCGTCACTATCGCCGCTCTTGTGGTCGCAGCCACCTCGAAAGATGCACTGGTGATGCTGGGCGGCCTGGCGGTCGCTTATGGATTCCAGATGTATCCCGCGCTGATGGGCACGTGCTACTTCCGGTGGCTTACCCGGAAGGGCGTAACTGCCGGGCTTATCGCGGGCCTGGTGGCAGTCACCCTGACCGATAAGACGTCTTCAGTTTTCGGTGTTCCCTGGGGGCGATTCCCGTTGACGATTCACAGCGCGGGCTGGGGAATCTTCTTTAACCTGGCCATCGCCATACTGGTTTCGCTCATTGCACCCGAAACTGGCGAGGAAAGAGAGGGACGGGACAAGAAGCATAGGTTGCTCCGGGATGTGGCCAGCGTCCCGGAGGAGAAGAAAAAGTTCAAGGTTCTGGGACTGATCCTTACCCTGTTCTGGTTCATCGTTGGTTTCGGGCCGTTCGCGACCATCGGCAACACTCTCTTCTCGAATCCGGACAAGCCGGAAACATGGGCACCATTCGGGCTCCCCTCTATCTGGGTCTGGCAACTGATCTTCCTTCTCTTCGGCATTTTCGTGATGTGGTTCCTGGCCTTTTTCCTCGGTCTCTCACAACCTATCGACCCGGAAAAAGTCCAGGAAGTCTACGCCAGCCATTATGGGGAAAGGTCAGACGATGATGCGGCGGAAGCAGAAACTGGTGATGAGAACGACGCTCCTGCGGATTCAGAATCCGGGGACGAGGATGAGGATGAGGGTTCTGAAGAGGGGGAGGGCTAGTAAGCTTGAAGGGCCGGGGCGTGTCCGTTGAGCTGGCCGCTCCGACCCGACCTCCCACTTTATCCCTTCGGCTTCACCTTTTCCCGCTCGCGGTCTTCGAGCGTGGCCTCGGCGGTGCCTCCTTTCCCAGAGGATTAATCCCTCGCATCATCAGGCCTTGTGAATGGGAGCGATGCACGTCCTTCAGCGGTGGGTCGGCGGGATCTCGTACCTGCACCAGTACCGTTTTTTTTGTTTCAAGCGGCTGCCGACCGATTCAGACATTCCCGACTCTGGCCTCCGCCCGTTCATAGGTGATCCTGAACGCTTCCTCCTCGCTTAAACCGTCGTTGTTCTGTCTTTCCTTCATCTTTCGTAGAAGCACTTCGACGCCGAGCTCGATGTTCTTTGTGTCCGTCTGGCTGAGCAGAGCTCTGAAATGGTCCGCATGCTTTGAGTGCTTCCCGGGCATGGTGATCGGCGCGTCCGTTCGCATCTCCGCAATGGCGTTGAGAGGGAGCTGCCCGCTCCACAGAGCGAGGAACAACACGGCCGTGACGAGGTCGGCCGTCGTTCCGGGGTTGCGTTGATTTCCACGCTCCCGAAGCCAGCGGTCAAAGCCTGCGCAAATATTGCGAGACGCCTTTTCGTGCGGCCATCCAGCATCGAGGATCTCTCGCGCACGCTTCGCGGCTTCCTCTGATTCGAGCGTGCCAATCTTCCGGGCGATCAGAGTATCCGGAATCTCGGACATCAGGAACAGATGAAGCTGAATGATCGCATCTTCGAGTGATGCGCTTTCGAGCGCGTCAGCGAAGTAAGTGAGCCCGGTATCAAAAATGTCTTTGAAACCATTGGTGAATTGCCGCGCAATGGTGTCTCTGTCCGCAGCAGGAGTCATGACTTCAAGCAAAGAGCCGCGGGGCCTCTGCTGAATGTCCTGTTCGTTGACCGTCCCCATTCCGCCGGGCCTCGCGAGCCGGATGGCTTCGTAGAGCTTCTCGGTGTCCGCGGCATCCGATGAGGCAATCCGGGCGTCGAGCCCCTCCCGGACGCATTCCCCTTCCTTCGCTGTGGCAAGGGGTGCGAGAAGCATGGCAATGCCCAAGTTGGTGTTTGTGCTCACCAGTAAGCGAGTAGCCTTGACGCAATCGAGGACGACTTCGCCAGTCTTTCTGCCGGCGGCACTCTCGATTACCGGCCTGATGGCTGCCGCGCTGATTATGAAATCGAGGAAAGTCAGATCCTCGAAATCGGCATACCGGTGGACGTTGCCGGGCTTGCGCGCGGTAGCGTCCAGGATGCAGGCAAGCTGCGCGGC
>JASLXP010000471.1 GCA_030740295.1 Planctomycetota bacterium | reverse complement strand
CGACGGCGGGAAGACCTGGAGCGAGGCGCGTCACCTTCGCTACGGTTCGCCGCCGCATCTCTTAAGACACTCTTCTGGGGCCCTGGTCTGCGTCTTTGGTTTTCGCAGAGAGCCTTACGGCCAACGGGCGATGGTCAGCACAGACGGCGGGGAGACATGGGGCCCGGACATCATCCTCAGAGACGACGCCCCGAACTGGGACCTGGGCTATCCCGCTTCCGTGGAAATGCCCGGTGGCCGTATCTTCACAATCTATTACCAGCAACGGGCTCAGGGCCAGAAATGCTCGTTACTGTGGACCTCGTGGGAACTCCCTTAGATTCCGTTTTCCGAATTCGAAGCCTGGCTGAAGAGTGATTGAAACTAGAATCCCCCAAACTCGTACTCGCAAGGAGTGATCGATGCCAAGATTTCTCATGGTGATGTTCGTAATACTGATGGGGCAGGCGAATCCATTCGGTGCGGACGTATCGCGATACAACATTGTCTGGAACTCACCCAGCAAAGACCACGGCGGCTCGATGCCGTTGGGCAACGGTGCGACCGGTCTCAACGCCTGGATCAATCCGGCCGGTGAGCTCGAGTTTTACATCAGTCGAACCGACAGTTGGGGCGACAACGGCCGTCTGCTGAAGGTCGGCAAAGTGCGCCTGACGCTCGACCCGGCTCCGCCGGTTGAACCGTTTGAGCAGACGCTGTCGCTCATTGACGGCACGATGGTCGTACGCTACGGGCCCGCAAACAGCGCGATAACGCTGAAGCTCTGGGTCGATGCCAATCATCCTGTCATCCACATTGCTGTCAGCGGGCCTCAGCCCATGACGGCAACAGCGGCTATCGAGTTGTGGCGGACCAAGCCACATAACCTGAGCTCGATTCAGTGCAGCAGTCTGATGGAGGATCGCTCCAAACCCGGCAGGTTACACCAGCCGGTCATCATGGAGCCGGACACGATTCTGACGGGCCAAACCAATCGCATTGGTTGGTATCACCACAACAGAAAGTCCGTTGGACCGTCGATGATCGCGACCATTCAGGGCCTCGCGGACTTCAAGCGGGCCGATCCTCTGCTGCATCGCACGTTCGGTGCGATCATCGTGGCTGAGAACGGCAGACGGATCGACGATACCCACCTGCAGGCATCCGCCGCGAAGTCACACCGTTTCAGTATCTATGTTGACGCTTCCCATCCCGCCACCGCTCAGCAATGGCTGCGGACGATGGAAGAGACTATCGCGTCGACAGAGGCGATTCCTTTTGCTCAACGTCGGCAGTCCCATGAACAGTGGTGGTCCGGTTTCTGGAATCGCAGTTGGATCAACGCAGTTGCCAGCAAGAAGGTGAAGCGGGTCCGCCCTTCCTTGATCCCTGCGAACACTCACCCGGTGAAGATCGGGGTCGATCAGTCTGGCCACTACCATTTCGGCGGGCAGATCGGCCGGGTAAGCATTCTCTCAGCAGCGTTGTCGGACAAAGAGGTCGAGGCCCTGTTCCGACGGGAGCACGACAAAGGAATCTCGCATGGGAATGTGTTGTTCAGTGGCAGACCCAAACAGGGAGATGCGCTTCCGGATTCCAAAGCGTGGTCGTTCGCCGGGGGCGTCACGATTGAGGCATGGGTCAAAGATGCCAGGGGCGGCCGCATCGTCGATAAGATCACGCCCGGCGGCAAGGATGGATTCCTGCTGGATACGTATCCGGGCAACTCGCTGCGATTGATCGTCGGCGAACAGACATTTCAAAAGCCCAATGCGCTGCCCGCCGGCAAATGGACGCACGTGGCTGCTGTGGTGAACAGCCAGACCGGCCAAATCAGAACTTTCGTCAACGGCAAAGTCATCACGGACAGAAAATGGCAGACGGGCCATCCCGACGAAGCACAGTTGGTCAGCGGGGCCTATGCGTTGCAGCGGTACATCAGTGCGTGTGCCGGCCGCGGCCGGTACCCGATTAAGTTCAACGGATCGATCTTCACCGTGCCGCACGCGGGAGACCCGGACTTTCGCCGTTGGGGGCCGGGGTACTGGTGGCAGAATACGCGGCTGCCTTACCTCAGCATGTGCACCAGCGGCGACTATGAAATGATGCGCCCTCTGTTCCGCATGTACGCAACGGAACTGATGCCGTTGCACAAGTACCGCACCAGGCTGCAGACCGGCGCCGACGGCGCGTTCATCCCTGAGTGCATCTACTTCTGGGGCGACCAGTTTTCGGCCACCTATGGCTGGAAACCCCTGGTCGAACGGGGTGAAGACAAACTGCAGGAAAGTGGTTGGCACAAATGGGAATGGGTCTCCGGGCCGGAGCTGGTCTTCATGATGCTCGATTGTTTCGAGCACACACTCGATGAGACGTTCCTCAAGGAGACGCTTCTGCCCAGCGCCCACGAGATCCTCACCTTCTTTGTCAGTCACTACCAGACCAATGACGCGGGCAAGCTTGTCATGCACCCATCCATGGCGTGCGAGACGTGGTGGGCCTGCACCAATCCCATGCCGGAGCTGGCAGGTCTGCACGCGGTGTCCGCTCGGCTCCTCGCTCTGCCCGAAGACCTGACAACGGCAGAACAGCGGGCGTTCTGGCAAGCCGTCCAGAAGAAGCTGCCCGATTTGCCCACGCGGAAAGCAGGTGAAACGCTCGCCCTGGCTCCGGCCGCGAAGTTTGCCAA
>JASLXP010000470.1 GCA_030740295.1 Planctomycetota bacterium | reverse complement strand
GCTTCCTGCCTTCTCTTCAGTTCTCTTTTCTGCCGTATCTGGGCCAGTTTTTTCGCGTGTTCAAGAGTGAGATTCGGTCTGGATTCGCCAGTCTTTGAGTCCATCCTCGAGACCATCAACTGAACCGTATCATCAATTCTGACCAACAGGTCATTCCTCCGCATCTGCCTGTAGCTGCCCCCATCCTGCGTCGGAGCAAGCGCATTCGACCAAACGATTTCTCCAGTGGCCGGATCGAAGGCGCGCACTACGAGGCCCCCATCGGACCCCTGGGTGCGTCCCGCGGAGGCATAGGCGATACCGTCTGCCACGAGCACAGTCCCAATCACTGGCCAGGGAGATTCGACCTTGCCATAGGAGACCATCCGTTCCTCCCTGGGGGCTGCGCGCATCCGCCAGGCCAGTCTGCCGTCTTTGCTGGACAGCGCATTCACATAACCGTCATGAGATCCAAAGAGGCAAAGGCCCTGGTGGATAGTGGGGGGAGTATCGACCCGGCCGCCGACCGCCTCCCGCCAAAGCTCCTCACCGGAACCAGCGTCCAGCGCGATGACTTGATTCCTGTCCATCGCGGCCATCACCACGATTCCTTCTGCAATGACCGGAGCGGTTACCGGGCTGTTCAGGTACTCTCGCCAACTCGTGCCGACCAGCCCACTCGGGGCCTTAGCCGCGACGGCTTTCTCCCAGAGCACATCAAGCTGTTGAGGGGCAGCGGAGCCGGTCGCGTTGCTTCGCAAAGCATCAAGGCGGTACATGGGCCATTCCTGGCTCCCGGTTTCTTCCGGCACCTCCGCGTCATTCACGGATTTCGTCGAATTGAGCTCTGAATAGGCTGGGCCTTTTTCGACGGGCGGCGACACCTCCATTTCCTTTGCCGTCGGCTCATGGTCAATGGGGCCGAAGACGATGAATCCCGGTATCTGGGCTGGGGCACAGGCACACCAGTTCTGAGGCGTGTAAAAGGCGCCGTATGCCGGCACGGAAGCAAAGAGGCAACCGCCCCGCGCGCCGCCATAGAGGACTCGTTTGCCGTTCACCAGAAAGCCACCCCCGCGGTTGGCTACAATGATGTTGTTCACGAAGTAATTTGGAGTACAGATTGTCGCGCCCAGTCGGATGGAGGATGCTTCGCTCGCCTTACCAGTTGATGAATCATACTTCTGCCCGGCCAGATGGAGCGCGCCATCGTAGAAGGCTGCGTACGAACCGGTCTTGGCCTGGAGCACCCTTCTTCCGTTCTTCGCCGACAAAGCTGAAGTCCTGGCGCCGTTATTGTGGGCTATTGTTACGATGCCGAGACCGGCCGCGTCCAGTCGAAGATACTCATCGCCCGAGCCAAGTTCCTGCGAAGTGACCGCCCAGAGCCTCTTGCCGGTCTTGAGGTCCACGGCGACGACAACCTGCTGGGGCCTGGTGAGGGGCTTCTCTCCCCTCCGCCTGCGCTGGTTCATCTCCTCGAATTTGTCTGCGCCCGTCCGGACGACCATGAAAAGGATGCCGTCCTTGCTGACGATCGAGGTGGCCAGTTCCTCGAGCAGCCAGAGCCGCGCGCCGGTCCGTGCACTGAATGCCTCGACCGTTCCTTCTGCGACGGAGAAGTCCATCCGCCTTCTGTCCACACCATGAATGCCTCCAACTTTTGTGCCCTCCTTCCAGGTGGCAACCGCGACGACTTGCCGGTCTACAAGTAGCCTGCCCGGCGCGTAGGTCGTATCAAAGGTCCTCATCACCTCGCCGGTTGACACGCTCAGCGCCACAAGTTTCCCGTCCCCCATAGCGACGTATACACCATCGCCGACGGCAACGAAGGGCGCTCGATTCGCATAGAACAGCCCGCCATAGTAAGTGGCCCCGATTCTCTTGCGCCACAGGAACAGCCCATTAAAGGCGTCCCGTGCGGTCACATATTGTTCCAGGCCGTGGTCGGAGTAAGAGGTGGGCCCCAAGTTCTCCAGGACAGTCGTGGAAAGGGAAAAGCAGCGTCCGCTGGCGACGGCAAGCCCGCGGGTGCTGGACCAGGCATTGGCTGTTCTTTTTGGGTTCCGAATATTCATCGGAAGCCCGGCATGCCAGCGAAATCCAACAGGAAAGCGGACAACTTTATCGTTGGAGACGAGGTTGCCATCGGCGCCGTGCGATCCATGGGTCCACTCGTCCATCTCTCTGGGCAAGGGCTTGCGGAAGATGTCCCATTTCCCATTTTTCCGAACACAAAGTGACCCGAAGGGGGCCAGGACACGCAGGGCATCTCGCCGGGAAAAGCCAGCCATCGAAGCCGCCTTAAAGTCTTCAACAATCACTACGTTGGCGAGAGTGTCCCGGTACGGCAGGGGCTTGATCGGCAGCTTCTCGATGGTTGCCACGCCGTCGACTCCAGCGGAGGAAACAGCCCTTCGGGCGCGCTCCAGAGCGGCATCATCGAGTGCGATGCCATGTACCAGCATTTTGCCTGTGGATGCCAGGTCAGCCGCCAGGGCGGGATTCCCCTCACTTCCGCAACCGATAATGACGCACAGCCCACTGTCCCGAACTTTCATGCCAAGAATCTGCGACGCCAACGTCTCTCCCCGACAGTTCATCGGCGGAAAGAGACCAGCTACGGCGACCAGAAAGCTCAGTCGAGTTAACGTGAGCGAAGGCATCGGTGAAGTAGTCGCAGGGCAGGAGCCATCGATGGAAGCGGGGCTATGGGGGTGAATCACAGATTCTTTCCGTGTGAGACGAGAGCAGGGAGAACTATCTTCACCCGTGCAAGAGAGTATTTCAACAGCGGCCTTAGTCTTCCGGATGGCCCGCTCAATTCAACATCAGGAACCTGTTCGGCGAGTTGCTCGCACTTCTCCGAGTAGTGCGTAGAAGATTCGGTGCACTCGAATTCAATCGTCACGGAATCGTCCTGGATTCAGAGAAGACGATTCTGAAGAATACACTCGACATCTCGGGGAAGGTTCTGTATTCGGTGTATCTGTCGTTGGTATTAGTTGTTCCAGTTCTGTGGAGAATAAAAAATGTCAGGACAATATCGTGCAGCCCTCATCGGTCTTGGGAGTATCGCCCGTGCTCACGTGGCGGGATACAGAGGGGTTGAAGAGGTCGAAATTGTTGCCGGGGCCGATCCCAGTCCACATGCTCGCGAAGCTTTTCAGAAGGACGCTGATGTCTCAGATCTTTATGACGATGTTGACAAAATGCTGTCCGGAGTACAGCCGGATCTCGTCAGCGTCTGCACCTGGCATGGACTTCACGCACAAGGCGTGATTGCCTGCGCCGAGGCGGGTGTGAAAGGCATCATCTGTGAAAAGCCCATGTGCGTTGGTTTAGCAGATGCCGACAAGATGATCGCCACGTGCGAAAAACATGGCACGAAACTCGTCATTGGCCACCAGCGAAGACATTCCGGCGGTTGGGAGCAAGCTCGCGAAATGGTCGCCGATGGAGTCCTCGGAGAAATCATTTCTGTCGACTCCAGAGTCGGGGATGGCCTGCTCAACTGCGGTACTCACGCCATTGACGCCATTCGCTACGCCCTTGGCGATCCGGCGACCGAATGGGTCATGGGAGCAGTCGAACGCCGGACCGATCGATTCGAGAGGAATGTTCCAATCGAAGATGCCTGCATGGGTCTGATCCATTTCGCTGGAGGTCCCCAGGCGCTGATTCAAGTTGACCTTGCGCCAAGTTCCGGCGGGTGGTTCACATTGCGGGGCCGAGAAGGTTCGCTGCAAGTGAGCGAGGGTGAACTCCAACTTGTCAATGCAGACTCCAATGGCCTGAAGAAGATCGAAACGCCTCACCCCCATTGCCATATCTCCCAAGTGAAAGACCTGATTGCCTGGATCGAAGGCGGCCCCGAGCATCGGAGCGCGCCAGAGCACGGTCGCGCGGCCGTTGAGATCATGATGTCGATTTATGAATCAGCGCGGCGGCACGAGATCATTCGGATGCCCTTAACCGAATCAGGCTACCCACTTCTTTCGATGATCGAAGATGGCCAACTGCCTGTGCAATTGCCCGGCACATATGACATCCGCAGTTTCCTGGTAAGGGGCTCAGAAGAAGCCCAGTTGCATCAGGAGATGCGTGACCAGGAGAAGAGCCATCAGGAATACATCAGCGAATTGCGACGACGCTCGCAAAGCTGATGTCTCGCGACCCGGTCGGGAGTAAGCTGATTGGCTCAATTCGGTGGTTTTCTTTCACGCGATTCTACCGAGTCGGATGCCCGAAATGAATTCTCTGCTCCAGTGCCATCAGGACTCTCATTACCGTTTCTACAATAGCCGAAAACACCATGACACATCGTGAACGCATGGAAACGGCGTGGTCACACCTGGAACCGGATCGGGTTCCCATTGAGCTGGGCGTACCGACGGCGGTGCGGAAGCATCCGAAGGCAGGACGGCTCTGCGAGCTTGCCGACCAATATGCCACAGACTTCGGTTGGGCGCCGGCGCCGGACTGGGGTTTCCTCGGCCTGCCTCTGGAAACTTCTGAGGAAGTGATTGAGGATGTGCCGGGGCAGTTTCAGCGTAAACGACGAATCCACCGGACACCCGTCGGCGAGTTCACAGCGCTCACTTACCATCCCGCGGGCAACCCTGATTACCATTGGGAAAAGCGCTTTGTAGAAACACTCGACGACCTGATCCGGGTGGTTGAAGCGCCACGCCTTCCCTGCGCATTCGACGCGGACGCTTTTCGCAAAGCCTACGACGCGGCAGACGGGGTCCCGCTGACTTCGCTGTTTCACCCGCTTGGCTACCTCGCCCGCTCCTCTGCGATGGAGAATGTTTACGGATGGTTCGCGCGGGAGCCTGACCTGATCCACCGCTATCTCGAAGTTGCCAACCGCCAGACCATCGAGACCATCGAGGCCATGGGCCGCTCCGGCTTGCGGCCGAACGTCATGATGTGGGCCCATGAGATGCTCATCCCGCCGTGGCTTGGCCACCGGCACTTCGATGAGTTTGTGTTCCCGTACGACAAAACCGTGTTCGACGCGGTCCACGCTATTGGCGGCCGTGTGCGCATCCACTCCCATGGCGACTGCATGGATTTCCTGGTGAAGATGGCGGACATGGGTGTGGATTCCATCGAGCCGTTGGAACCGCCGCCCGCGGCAAACTGCGACCTTGCCGAAGCCAAACGAATCGTCGGGGATCGAATGCTGCTTTCAGGCAACATCGTCAGCCAGCAGTTTTACAGCTCCACACCTGAACAGGTCCGTGTCGAAGTCCGAGAAGCCATCCGTGATGCCGCGCCCGGTGGCGGCTTCAGCCTCAAGTCGACCGGCGGAATGTGCGTCGGCGCCATCGCCATGACGGACGAACAGGCCGAAAGCGAGATCGCGTGCTACGAAGCATACATCCTGGCCGGGCTGGAATTTGGGGATTACCCGATTCGGCTCTGATCCGGATCGTGGCGAACTGCCGCTGCCAGATTTTGATAATCGGAGCAGAGACAATAAAAAGGGTGACTTAAGAATTCTGTCACATGCAGGGGTTCCGAATGAGAGGCGCGATCAATTGGGAGGGAATGTCCGCGAGAGAATCTGCCATGAAAGATCTCCGAACACTCTTGGCTCTCATCATCCTGTCCGCCGTTATCGGCTCTGGGACGGCTTCGGCCAGTCTCGAGGAGGTCAAGGATGGCGTTTGGGTGGAGGACTTCGAGGACGGCCTGTTGCTGGACTGGGAGGTCACAGGGGAATCGGACGCAGAGCTCACCGAGGATGAAGGCAATTCTCTGTTGGCTTTCAGCGGGGCCGGTCAGGTGACACTCGCAGATATGAAATTCAAGGACTTCGCAGTAGAGGTCACCATCAAAGGAGGCGGAGGGGGTATCCGCTTTGGCGGAAAATACAGGGCTTTCATCACCACTTATTTCGGTGGCTCCCTGAGAGTCAGTGGGGAACGGAAGGAACTGGCCCTGCTGAAGAGAGGCTACAAGATTGGGCGCTCCTACCGGCTGAAGGTCGTGTGTTTCGGTTCCTTTATTCAGGTATACGTCAACGGACGTAAGGAGTTTGAGAAGAGCGATGCC
>JASLXP010000469.1 GCA_030740295.1 Planctomycetota bacterium | reverse complement strand
TCAGCCATTGGAAGCCCACTGAAGAACAACCCGATCTGCCGCACATCAGAGAGGTCTACACCTTCCATGAAAACGGCAGGCCCGGCGCCCTGATGAGAATCGGCGCGCGCACGGTCCTCTTCCCAATGGCGTCGGAGAAGGTGCGCGTCTTCGACTGGTGCGGCAACCCGACAAAGATCGGCAAGCCCGTGAAAGACGGCCTGGCCCTTGCCGTGAAGGCGCCCTTCCATCCTCCTTTCTATCTGCTGGCCTCGGACGGTGTGGCAGAGAACGACTTCTGGGAAGCTGTGAGAAACATTCGAGTCCTGCCACCTGGTAAGCCTGTTCACCGAGAGTTGTTCTGGGTGAAGGACGGTGAAGTCGTTCGCGCCAATGTGTCCATCGATCACCAGCAGGGAAGCGCGACCATCAAGTCCACCACTCCGTCCCGATTCATTCCTTCCCGCCCACTTGAAAATCGCAACGGCGCCTGGCTATTGAACTCGCCTCGACTGTCGCGGGGCCCAACCATCGACGGCAGACTTGATGAGTGGGCGTGGAGATCGCCCGGCACGATGAACATGCGCTGGGAGTGGCTCGATCCATCCACCCGTGGAGAGATGCACGTGCACCGTGGCAGCGAATTCCTGAACTACAAGCCCTGGTATGACTTCAAGGTCCGCTTCTATTCCGGGTACGACGGGGAGAATCTCTACTTCGCGGCCCACGTCAACGATGACGATATCGCGCCGCCGGAAATGGCCAGGCAGGGCGTCCGGGATGGCCTGGAATTTCGATTGGATCTGGATCTCCTGGGCGACCTGGGAACTGATTCTCGGTCGAGCGATGATTTCGTTATCCGGGCCGAGTTGGAATCGCCCACCCAATCGAAAGCGCAGATCGAGAATCGTGGCAAGACAGAGGCACTCGTATCTGCAGTCGTCCGCCACGAGCGGGGCTACAATCTCGAAATCGCTGTCCCGTTTTCGAGACTCACAGGTCTTGCTCCCCGTCCCCTGTCGATCATCGGTTTGGATGTCATCGCTACGGATGCGGATTACGACCGCAAATACAAAGGCGAGGAGAAACTCAAACGCGAGCACTCCCAGTACCGCTGGGCCGCCGGCGCGCCCGTGGGTCAGCTCATCTTCACGGCTGAGTTAGAGAGTGGAAGGGATTGAAGGACATCGGCAACGCCATGGGCCTTCACTCAGCGATCATTCCCGTGCATACAGCGACTCTTCACCCACCTGATAGGTCACATTCAGTTCGGGGGTAACCCTTTTCGTGTGATCTGCGGCCCGCGATTTCAGACACGCTTCCAGCATTCCGCTGACGAGGAGTGTGCGTTCTACCGGGTAGTTAGCTTTGCCGGTCATAAACATGTCCTCGACGTTCTTCATGAGGCTGGCAGAGTAAGCCACCGGCGGGGTGGGATGGAGATAGAACTGCGTTGAAATCAGATCGTCGAGTCCCTCCACCTTTGCGGCGAAGGTGTAGTCTTTCACTCCCTTGTTGAGCAACAGGAGCGTTGCCTTTGTGCCGTCGTTGTATTCGATGAAATACGCGGCAGGATTCTCGACCAGCTCCTGCAGTCGTCCGGTGCCGAGCAAATCCTGAGTTCGGCCATCCTCCTCGGAGAGCCCGCAGGGAGAATCACTGCGTGACAGCGCGGCCTCGAGCAGACGCTTTGACCAGCGGCCCTCATCGCCGGTTTTCCAGACCTCTTCCCCATCGATAAGGTGGACCGAGGCGATTCCGGACTCGCCGCCTTTGCGGCGTTCCATCATGCACTGCATGGACTCGAGCGCGTGGAAATCCATCGCGTCCGATCCGCCCACACCAACCATGAGGGCATCCTCAATGGTGCAGCCAAAGGGCATATCGATATCCGGCAGACGGCAAGTGACAGGCAGTGACGAGCCGGCCAGCATCGGAAAGCCGAGACGATGTGAGTCTGCCACCATCTCCGATGCCTTCTCAAAACTGTAAGAAAGGTGCTTGTCGTTGAAGACGGGAACGGCGACTCCATCTTCTTCGAAGACCTTCACGTATTCTTTGAAGAACTCGTAACGCGGATACTGGACCTGGTCGAGCTCGTTGCGCGGATATTCACCGTGCTCACCAATGCTGAGGATGCCATCAACCGCGAGCTTGTCTCCGCCGCAGCGGAGAGCTTCAGCAATCGTCGGATAGACCTCGAAGCCGAATTCCTGTGCCCGGACCTCACTCTGATCGCCTTCAGGTTTCTGATCGACGTAAAGAGAAACGATCTTCGTGTTCGGACGATGCCAGCGCCCCTTCCACGGATAGCCGACGAGAAATCGATCAGCCATATGCTGGGCATGCGAGAGGTAGTAGTAAACGGTGGTGATGACGGCGAGTCGTCTGGGTTCTTCGTTTGGCATGGGACAGCGTAATGAGTAATGAGTAATGAGTAATGAGTAATACGTAGTACTCAGTTTTGGCGGATTAAAGTTTGAGGCTGTCACTTCTCCGCGTGGCGCTGAGATCTTTGTGGGGTGGGCGTCCCGCCC
>JASLXP010000468.1 GCA_030740295.1 Planctomycetota bacterium | reverse complement strand
ATCGATACCATCCGTTCCCGCTGCCAGGAATTCCGTGTCCCTCCCAGACCCGCGGCTGAAATCGCCAGCCTGCTTTCCATCGATTTGGGCATCACTGATGAAGAGTCCGTGTTCCTGGCAAAAATGTCCGAAGGCAGCATCGGCCGGGCACGTGAGCTCCACAAGCAGAACGCGCATGAAACCTGCCAATGGCTGCTCGAGAAGTTTCAGACCTTGAATTCGCTCAACGAACTCCTGTTCGCCGGTGAATTCGAGGCCAGGATCAAATCCGCCGGTGGCAGCAAAACAGAGAATCACCGTCAGGAATTTCGGAGACATCTCCCGCTCATAAACTCTTTCTGGCGTGACATGCTTTACCGCGCCCTGGGCATTCCATCCGCTCGGTTCTTTCATTCGGACGCCCAGTCCCTCGGCCTTTACGACCAACTGAATCTGACAGCCCCCCGAGCCCTGGCAGGACTCGAACTTTCTTTCGAAGCCGAAGAATGGATGCGCCGCAACGCAAACTTCGCCCTGGCAATAGAAAACTACTCAGTGGAGCTCTCCCGCCTGATGACCGGCAACGTCCACTAACCATTCACCATCCCCAATTCACCATTCACCATTCACTATTCACCATCCCAATTCACCATTCACCATTCACCATTCACCATTCACCATCCCCCATTCACCATCCCAATTCACCATTCACCATTCACCATTCACCATTCACCTCCCCCTCCCCTCCTACCACGGCCAACTGAAAAGCTGGTGCCCCGCGCCAAGCAGGGCCGCCGCGCAGGTGCTTCCCGCAGATGCCAGCAGACATAGCCTCGGATAAACCCCACACAGTCCGGTAACTGCAACGAGAGCTACACAAAAGGGGAAGTAGTAACACATCGGGCTCACACCAAGCCAGGCGATCCACGAGTGATTCACAAAGTTGTCGCAGATGCAGTGCGGCATAAGACCAAGCGCACACAGCCCGATGGCGTAGGCATAGAATCGGCGGTCATGCACTCCCAAGATGAGTGAGAAAAGTGTTAGCGGCACCACAGTCATCCGTACGATCGAGCAGACGTCCGAGCAACCGGTGAACGGATTCCCCGAGCAACTGAACGACATGATGACGAACGCCAGAGGCACCGCTCCGATGAACATCGCACGCATCCAGCCGCTCACTTTGACCGGCGACAGCTCCGCCCTCGCAATCGCAACACCTGCGAATCCGAGAAACCCGACGCCTGCGGCGAAACCCATTACAAGGACCTTCATGTCTGAGTTCCAGAGCGCGCCCATCTGGAGCATTGCCATAACGCTCGCCAAAGACAGGCCCACTATCACGACGAGTTTCAGTGGCTGCGTGAACCCCATCGGTGACGGCATTCCCAGACGCGCCCCAGCAACAAAAGCCAACGGCACGGCCAGAAGGATCGCCGCCCAATAGGCAAAGCCCTTCCCGGCCCTTTGCTCAGTCAAGTAAGACAGATCCACCGGGCGTAGAATGTTCTTCTGCCAATTCAGAAAACCATGTTGATGCCGGGCACTCACGACCACCCGCAATCCGTCAAGCCTGAGTTTGTCAAGAATCCAGGCAGCATCAGCCCGTTCATGTCCGCTGCCCAGAAGCTCGTCCTTGCTGGCGGTTTTGAATGATTCCTCTTCCAGGCCGGCCCATCCAGCAATGTCAGCTCGCCACTTTCCGAGGTCGGAATCCTCCGGAACACTGCGTAACGCTTCCGGTTCATACAACCTTCTTTGCATTCCGGAGACGCGCCCTTCGCCATCAAAGAAAACCGTTAAGCTTTCGCGATGCTCAATCGCCTTATGTGGCTCAAAAAAGGTGACCGCCCACTTCAACAGAGGAGCCCCCATTGAAATGAATTTCCGCACTCGTTCCGGCTCATGTCCCTTGATTACCTCAAATGCCTGCCTGTCAAAGCTCAACCAGACAGAGCTGAAGTAACCGCCTGTATCCATGTGCAGACCTGTGAGGAACTCCCTCGCCCGCTTTCTGATTTCGTTATCACTGAAGGGGGCTTTCGTCAGATCTTGAAGAGCCCCGAGCTTCGGAGGAAGCAGACTCCTGATTCCAGCCCGGCCGGATTCCTGTAGCTGCACCACCGCCAGCAGGATGGCCAGCACGAGACCTCCAGGCAGCAGGATGTGGAACGGTTTTTCGCGGATCAGACGGAGCATTGATTGGATGGAAAGATGGAAAGAAGAAAAGATGGAAGATGGTCCATTCCGATCTTCCACCGCTCCATCATTCAAATCTTCCACCATTCCTCCAGTGCCTGTTGACAATTCCAAGGCTCTTCACGGACAATCCCCGCCTCAGGCAACATCAGTAGAAATACAGACAACGCGGGGAATAGATGGATCTAATCAAGAATGGGGAAACCAAGGCGGTCGTCACAGTCCACTTGGGCGGCGAACCGGCCGTTCAGGCTGCGAAAATTCTGATAAAGAAATTTCAAGAAAAGACTGGGGTCGAGCTCGAACTTCGCCAAGTCGTCGGCTTTGACGATATTACCCGCTGTCTGCAGATAAGCCTTTCCACCTCTGCCGGCTATGAACTGGAAGGAGAGGAACTCACCACGCCGGACATTCAGGGGCGTGAAAGTGTGCCCAATACGGGGTTCGTTGCGGACCTTGCGGAGATCGGTTCTGACATTGGCGTGGTCATGTCCGCCGAAACTCTGGGCGACTTGGTCAGCGCGGCCGGCGAGATCCTGCGCGGCATTGAATATGGAAAGAAAGACGTCCGCCTTTGCCGGTTGCCGCCGAAAATCTTTATGGCAAAGAAGCCCGTCCGCGGCGTCTACCTCACCATGCACGCGGGCAGCGAAATTGCCGCCTGGCCCGAGGATAACCTCCGCAGGCTCTTCGAGGACTGGGCCATCTGGGGATACAACACCGTAATCATCCAGCATGACATGCATGCTTATCGGAGCGATTTCAAAGTCGATAAGAACAGCCCTGGAAGCAAAACGCTTGCGCGGCTGCAGCTCATGTCCCGCATCGCCGCAGACTTGGGACTCAGATTTGGCCTGGCAACCGTAGCCAACAACGCATACATCGATCGGGCAATGGTCAGCCTTCGCGCCGAAGTCAGCACGGAAGATATCCGCCGCGGAGGCAGCCCCACGCTGCTCTGCCCATCGCAGCACCAGGGCAGAGCCTACTTGCTTGAGGATCGAGAAGAGCTGTTTCGCGACATCAAACCAATCGATGCCCTCTGGATCTGGCCCTACAACCCCGGCGGTTGCTGGTGCGAAAGATGCGACCCATGGATTAAGACGTTCCTCGGCCTCGCGCAGGAAATGGCGCGCGTCGGCAAACGCTATCACAACAGCGCAGACGCGTACGTCAGCACCCGCTGGTTCAGGGAGGAGGAGTTCGACATCCTGGAAGAATTCCTTGAGACGGATCCCGATTGGCTGGACGGCATTGTTCTGGACAAATCAGATCCATACGGCCGATGGCGCACCATCGATCAATTAGTCGAATTGGCCGAACGATTTTCTCCATCAGTCCCGGTTCTATTCGGGCCTGAGATCTCCCTCTCACCCTTTGAGGCGGACGAAAATAATGTCTGCTTTGAGAACGGACGCCTGGGCGCCAATCCGGAACTGGTGTCGCTGTATGAGGATTTCAATCAGTTGGACAAGTATCTCTCCGGTGCGATCGCGATCAGCGAATCAGTAGCGGATGACATCAACAAAACCGCGGCAGTCCAGTGGGGCTGGATCGAAAGGCGTGAGTCCGAGCCGTTCGTCAAAGAATACTGGCGCTGGCATTTTAATGTAGAGGATGACACCGGGCCCGCACTCACCGATGCACTCGAAGCCAATCCCACTCATGATTCGGAACGTGCCATCAAAGAGGAGCGCCAGGCATTGAACGCGGCCGAAGCTGTTATCGACAAAAAGCTCAGAGCGGATTGGCACTGGCAAGTATTCCCCGCCCGCGTTCGGCTGGATGAAATCCTCGCTGGGATCGAGACAACGGAAAAGGCAATCAGGGGAATCGGCACTGAGCTTCGCAAGGCGATGAAGCTCACGTCCAAACCCAAAGTGAACAAAATCATCAGTGATCAGGTGGCCTTGCTCAAGGTACGTGAAAAGCAGGTCGCAGCATTCATAAAAGCGGCCGATGCGCTCCAGCGCAATGTATACAAGATCGCTCCTGAACGAGAGATGGCTGTCAACGGCCATCAACTTGCCACCGACACCGGCCGCGCCAGTCTCATCGACTGGATATCAGCGCTCGAGCGGGCTGCACAGAAGAAGAACGCGGTAGAGATCAAGGAATCACTCCAGGCGATCCTCGATGATCTGAAGACGCTGTAGGAAGCGTGGCAAGTAGGCCTGTCATCACCGCTGGTCATCATCAAACAGCAAGTGCCCGAGGCCGTATATTCCAGAAGCCAGGATGGCCACCTTCTTTCAAAATGAAATTTCAGAAATAGGCCACACCTCCCGTAGTGGCTGGGGAAACAGGAAAGGCTGAAACCGAATTGCCCCTTCTGTGCAGGAAAGCTCATCTGGGTAGCCTCCGAGATACCAATCAAGAGTGGCCGAACACTGACCATCGCAGCCAAACCACCGCTCCTCGAACCGGGATGACTCTGATGAAAACCGCCAGCAAACAATCACTGATCCAATATAGAGAAGCGATTCAGCCAGTCGCCCGGGTACCTCGCGGCCATCGAATCAAAACGAAACCCGAAGCAGGCCCGGAACGCCTGCTGTGGAGGCGGAAAAGGTCTCCGCATCACAACCGCACTCGATGTGAGAATGCCTCCACCCCTGGCAGCGGCGACCTGCCACCCGTCTGAAGCTATCCCACCCCAGACGCCTCCCGAAGTAATTCCCTAATCTAAATCCCGCGCAAGCTCGCAACATCGGGCTACTCGAACCAGAGGCTGAAAGCATGGCTTCGCATGCCTTCAGCCATATTTGTTAGCCCATCGTCTAAGTGTGCTCATCAAAAAGCTCCTTACCGTATCCTCGCATCCACCGAAGCGCTTCTTTGGCGTGTTTTCTCGCTGCCGGCGTCCCCGTTTCAGCAATCTCTTTGAGGTCGACAATAGCCTGTTTGAGCGGCGCTACATAACTTGGATCAAGTTCAGTGATTCTCGGCGGATCTAGAATCTCTCTCAACATCATTACATACCAGCCAGAACGAGGGCTTTCATTTCGAATTTGTGCGACCGTATATGGAATGGCTTCAGGGCCAACCAAGATGTAACAATTGTCCTTCTCGAGGACGTCCCAATAAAGAATCCTCGCGCCAGGTGTTTGGCACCAGAAGAAGAAGAGTATCGCACCTGTGGAAATGGCAACAGTCAGGGAAAAGCTGGTCCCAGCGGCGATGAGTTTTCTGGGTTTAATTCTCATTCAATGCTCTGCTGCAGGGCTAACGTCAAAGCTCACCGACGCCCGGACAAGAAACGAAAACTGTCAAGAACATGACCGGCTTTAGAGTAATCTAGCCCCTCAAAGACCGCAATAGCTGAGGGCGTTCGGTGGAGCGCTCTTGTTATGCCGCATTTTCGTGCGCGGGTTGACGTTGCCAGCGAAAACCCGTTTACAACGTGAATTTGCCGCCGCCGATGGAACCCTCCGAGCCGTTGCATGAGATTGTTCGCCTTTGCGTTCAAAGTTCCTGTTCTTCAACCATCAGCCAGCTTCCATCGATCGTTCGCCACGTCTCGTGGTATCGGACCGTCCGCTCGCGTGACCGTTGTATGAAAAGGGCTAACCCAAAGAACCCCACGGCAAACACGGCGAAACCGACAACGGCGAAGATCTTTTGGAAATCCCACTCTCCAGCACGAATCATGCTCATGAATCCAAGGAACAAACACATTATCGCAAGGCCATTAAATAACCCAACCTGTTTGGGATCATGCAATCGGCCTCGCTCGATCCGACGCACCACGAGTTTGGCGCTGTCTCCGGTCGCCTCGATCTGCTCAATCTCCACGGTCTCCTGATAATCCTTCTCCGCGGCGAACATCTGCTCCACCATGGAGACCATATCCTTGTAGCCGACGGACACACCTCGCTTGGTCATGGCGACAAAGGAGGGATCGATGAAAGAAAGAGCAGCTTCCAGATCGTGGCTATTCACGGCTTGGGCCAAAGCTTCCCTGCGCTGCCCCAACTCTTGGTGATCAGACATGACGGACCTCCCACGGACAGCGAATTCGATCTTACGGCATAACGTCTGAGCTCAGGCACACCAAGCTCGCGCTCGTGGCGCACGGCGGAATGCCTGACAGTTTCGGAAGACTGAACGCCGGTCACTGCCCGGCGTTGCCTGGAGCGACTGGTTCGGAGTCGTCACTCCATCCGTCTTGTCGTAGCGACTAGCTTGCAGCACTCCCCATCCATCGGAACGATCAGGTGGAACACCTCGTGCTTCCGAGTAATGGCTGGGGTCGGCTCGGCGAACACGGGGTTCCGCTTGTCCCAGAAATGAACTATGTAGTACCATTTCTTCGGGCCAGCGCGTTCGTAAGGTTGGGACACGTCGAAGGCTTTCAGTTCGACATGTTTGAGCAGCCAGTTCGAGCGCTCATTCTTCGGAACCACCTCCTCGAACGTCGACCGAGCTAGCTGGATCGCTTTACCGGGCGAGAGCGGAATCTCACGGGCCCCGAATGGGTCCCACACTGGCATTCTCTTAAACTGCTCAGCAGAAAGACAGGATTCGTATATCTTGCCCTTGTAGACGCTCGTGATCCACATCTTCCCTTCTGCACAGGTCTGGGAGAGGGAGCCAAGCATCAGCATGGAGAAGAGACATTTCCTCATCATTGCTCCTCCGAACGTCTGAGATAAGCGGCTGGCACGAGCACCGCCCACTGTGAATTGAAACAGAAAGTTCAGTGGAAGAGAAGCCTTCAATCGCGGCATTCGTGCCAGTTCGCTTGATCGATCTGTTAGGCCGTCTGGATGGTCAGTATTCTAGAGATCATTTCGGGAAGAGATTGAAAGGCTTCCCTCGTCTTCTTGATAACATCGACGTCGAAGCACGGGTCAAATACGCAAATCACAGAAGATCGTCCCGAGCGCCATTGCGCCAACGTTGTATCCATAAGGATGATTGGGATATTTGAATACGCCCGGTCATAACCAAACTTCATTTCTCGCCTGAACGAATGCCCATCCATGACTGGCATTTCAGTGTCTACAAGGACTAAGTACTGAAATTCATAAATACCGACCGCTTTCATCAGTCCCGAAGGGACGTTGGCAGATAGCCCCAGGTTTCAACCTGGGGAGACTGAGCAAAAGAGGATTTAAGCCCCGGAGGGGCGACGGAGCCCCTTGCCGCCGCCCCTCCGGGGCTTGATGAAATTTACGTGCTCTCAATCCCCCGGTTGAAACCGGGGGCTATTCGCCTGAAGCCCCTTCGGGGCAAAAGAATGTTAAACCATACCGTATTTATGATTTCGCCTACTAAGTCTGGAGGGTTGAGTGCCATTTTTTCGAGGCCATCACAACCGTTACATGCTGACATCGTGTCATAAGTGTGCGACTCAAGAATTGTTGTGATGAGTTCCCTGACTGTGGGGCTATCATCAACTATGAGAATTGTGTGCGACATATCGTGGCCTAACGAAGAACGTTTTATCTGGAGTGGCGGGCGGACACCAAGGTATATCAGCCACGACGGATCGGGTGAATCGACGGCTGTTCGTGAACGGCTACTGAGCCATTCCAGATAAAACTGCGTTGAACTGAGTCACTTCGCCCCGGGTGTCAGGGCCTATGGGGATTCTATTGGGACGAGTTGGCCGCGTCCAGGACGAAATGCGGCGGCCGGGGTGGATTGGGCGGACAGGAAGGTCGTGGGATGGACGATTCGAAGTGCTTTTCCGTACATGCGGCAGCCGTCACGTGAGACTCCGTAGAGGGGATCGTGATGCTCAGGAAGCGCAGGATGTCGAGAAAGAGCGGTCATCTGCCCTGGAGATTAACGCCGAAAGGGACTTGCATGGCGGGAAGGGCATCCTATGCAGTTTGCCTTCTTTGCATTGCGGGCAGAGGGTGATGTCTTCGCCGGTCATGATGGTCAGCCACTGTTCGGGCGTTTTAGGTTCTGGCTTCTCGATCTCAGGGAAGTATCCAAGTGCCAGCATGGCCTGCCGCAGGAGCCGCTTTTTGTTGCGGTTGGCG
>JASLXP010000467.1 GCA_030740295.1 Planctomycetota bacterium | reverse complement strand
CAAATCGGTGATGCGGGCCGCGCAGGTGAAGCCCGGCTGTGGTTGAGACGGCGTTATTGGGTTTGCCGTGAGCATCCCATCCTGGGCTGAGTCGGTTCAACATCGCATCAAGGTTTCTTACACATTCAAGAAACACGGCTTGAGCTTTGAGAAGGAACTCTTCTTCGATGTCAAAAATCAGGGCAACTGGGGCCGAGACGAGACCGCAGAGGAATTGGCAAAGCAGTATCCGTCAACCGTCATTCTGCAGAACGGCCTGCCCTCTCCGGAGCTGGGTATGGAGTCGTATGACGGCACGGAAGACACCTACATGTATTCCACTCATCCGGTCTCAGATCGAAACACGGACTTCGTCAACTACGGAAAGTGCGATCACTTTCTACTGGGCAGGTATGCGTACAAACATCGTTCTCTGATGCGATTCGACCTCTCGTCCATTCCGACCGAGGTTAAAGTCGCCAGAGCCGTCATGAAGATCTACATCTACAGGAAGCGTGGAAAAGGCCCGACCGGCCAGGCATACGAAGTTCTCAAGAAGTGGAATGCAGGCCGCGGCCCCGGCAGCCGCTGGGTGAAGCAGCCCGTCATGAACGGCGAGGCCACCTGGCTGTGCAGCTCTTATCCGCAAAAGTGGGACAAGCCCGGTGGCGACGGGATCGACACAGACAGAAGCGGCACGCCTGTCAGCATCGCGTCAGCGCCCAGAACGAACAAGCAGTGGATTGCCTTCGAACTGCCCAAAGAACTTGTCCAACGCTGGATCGCCAGGCCCGATTCCAACCTCGGCCTCATGCTGATCGATAAGGATGAGGCAAAGGGCTATTCATCATCGTTCCGATCCACCGAGTTCTACGATATTCCGTTCCGGCCAAAGCTGGTGCTGGCCTTTGAGGAAAAGCTGCCGGGCAAGTAAGCGGCGCTGTGAGACCTGAACAGTTGCTCAGAAGATTGGAAAGACGAGCTACTCCCCAACCACTGCACGCCCAAAGAACTGTGGCGCGTGGTTGGATTTCTTATTGGTGTGCGACCACTGACTGAGCTCTTTGTGGATCGGATTATTCCGGCAGATGTTGAAGCGGAGAACGTCCCCCTTTTTGACCGGCGGCCCCAGCATGTCTAACGGAATCAGGAGTTCTGAAACCCAGCGATCCTTGTCGATCTTGACTGCTGAGACGACCTTCGCGTTCCACGCGATGGATGCGGGAGTCCAGCCGTTTATTGCGTCGTAAACAGCGTTCGCAGAGCTGACGATGATCTGGAAGTAGTCCTTCACTCCGTCTCTCTGGATAAAGATTTCATCGCAGTCGTCCTGCCAGACAGCGCCGTCACGGAGCCTTTCCATGATCTTCATCTTATTCATTTCTGATTCGTGGTTGATGATGGCTACATACAATTGGTTCTGATACAGGCCGACGAAGAACTCGGTGGGGTTCTTGCTCATCCCTCGACCGTTGTATTCAATCATGTCTCCGTTTGGCTTCAGCCCGGATCCTGTGACTTCCGGCAAGAGGCCGTCGATTTTTGGCGCGGACTTCAATCTGGGAATCGTCATCTTCCGGTAGGGCGGAATCACCAGGTTCGCAGTGCCCGCAGCCGTCTTCTTTTTTGTTTTGAAGGTGAGCTGCGGAGTGGCGATCGGGAAGAGCTGGCCGGCCTGGATCTTGAAAGCAGCGCTGGCCGGCGTATCCGGCTGAAGTTCCAATACCTGTTCGGCGGGTTCTACTTTCCAGGAGGTTCCTTTTGTAGACCAGACGATGTTGGCCAGAACGCCCTTCAGCGGGATGCCCGGGATCTTGAGCTCGGCCTGCGTGGTGCCATCCGCGCTCGGCTCGCCCATTTTCACTTCAATGGCCAGTGCCTTGAAGTTGACAAACCACGGCAACTGCTTCGGCTTGGCGATCGGAGCTGATCTCACTGTTCCACGCTTGATGATTCGAAAGCGGTCGCGGCGTCTGCCCTGGCTGTTCACCATGACGCCGGTCAAGGTGTCCCCATCGATATCAATGATGACAGAACCGTGTTCGAGCACGACGCTCTTCATGACCGGCATGGTTCCTTTACGCCTGATGCCCGTGCCGCCATGACCGGTGACGACGTGGATCGTGCCTTCATTCGAGTTAAGGCCGGCGCTCTTGCGGTAGGTGGTGCTGCCGTCATCCAGGATCATCTTTTCGGCCACGGTCGGCGTTTGGTATGCGCCGTCCATCAGCATCGAGCGTTCGTAAATGTGCGAGTGGCCAGTGAGGACGAGGTCGACGCCCACCGATTCAAGGATGGGCACGATGTGCTGGCGCATCTCGATGAGTTGCTGCTCGATGTCACTGTCGTGCGAACCCTTGGTGTAGGGCGGGTGATGGAAGTAGGCGATAAGCCAGTCGGCTTTTGTCTTATCGAGATCGGCTTCGAGCCACTTTGACATATCGCCGGTCGGCAGGCGATCCAGGTCGTGAGAATCGAGGCAGACGAAATGGGCATTAGCGTAATCGAACGAGTAGTAGGCCTCGGTACCGGAAGCGACTCCTCCAGCTTCGCCTTCCGTCGGCAGCACGTAGCAGTCGTAGTATGGCCCGACTGCGGTCGCACCTTTCGAGGTCTTCCCTTCGTGGTTTCCCATGGTCGGCCAACAAACGGTGTTGCGGAGTGTGGCCGTGTACGGCGTAAAAAAGTGATGCTGAAACTCCCAGTCCGTGCCGCTGCCATACGCCATGTCGCCAACGTGCATGTAAAAATCGAGTCCACGCCTGCCGACGTATTTTCGCATGGCGTTATGGACATCCGCCTGGGCCTGGCCGCCCGTACCTGAATCTCCGACTACCCAGAAACGAAAAGGTTTCTTACTGCCGGCCGGTGGCGATGTGGTGAAGAAATAATCCTTGCCCGGGCCGCCAAGGGCACGGTCACCGGAATAGACGGCGTAGTAGTATTTGGTTTCCGGGGTCAGGTTGGAAACGCGGGCTTCGAATTGGCGTGTGTCCTCACGTGCGCTGTGAAGGCGGAGGGTTTCGTCTTCCGCTTCCGTGGTCTTGGTCAAGATGTCCCCGGCGGCAACCGTGCGGAAGAGCTGGTCCGGCGCGGATCCATATCGCACGCTGGGCGCGCCCTCGGCTGCAGTGCGCCAGACAATGGTCATGGAATCAGGAGTGCCCATCGCCAGGTACGGGCCGCGCAGGTAGCGGCGGTCGAATTCAAAAAGTTCTTCGCCTTCGGTTTTAACGGTGACCAGCACGGGTTCGGTGATATCGACCTGGTCGGTCTGAACGCGCAGGATGTTCTTCTCCGGCCACAGATTGTGCTTTACCCATCTGTGTCCATCCGCATGGATGTAGAGCACGGGCTTTCCGAATGACTTTGCTGCGGCACGGAAGGGTACGAAGAAGGCATCCTGCGTGGCCCGAGGTGTCGCCTGTGCAAACACAACTGCGGCTCTCACATCCTTTCCATGCCGCTCAAGATTCTCCTTCACCCATTCTGCGTTCTGAGGCATACGGGTGGCCCATTCCTCCGGATCGTGAACACGGCCGCCGGGCAGATTGATGCCGATAAAAAGAACGCCCTTTCTCACGAAGGCAAAATTCTCCGGACGGATGGCCTGCTGGCTGACGCTGAAAATCCTGGAGTAAGGCGGTTTGACCAGCCGGCCCTTTAGCCAGTGGTCGTGGAAGTTCATGAAGTATTTGGTCCAGTACTTCCACGCGAGATCCGGGTCTTTCTTGTCGTTCCACTCATTGTCACCGACGACAATGAACGTCGGCATGTGCAGCTTTTTCAGAATGCCGGCAACCCGAGAATACCGGTCCTCCGTGCCGGGCGTCGCGCCGGACATGATGTCACCCAGGTGTACCATGAACTCGCTCTGGAAAAGCCTGTTTTCCCTGGCAACCTGTTGAATGAGGTCGAGTTCTTCCTGCGGTTTGTAGGGGCCGCAGCCAATAGCGGTGAAGGAAATCGGCTGGTGTTCACCGAAGATTGGCGCTGGTCTGAAGGAAAGAAGGGAGGCTGTGAAAATGGCTGGAAGTATGAGGTGGGTCTTCATGGTGTTTTCGGATGGGTGGGGCAGGTCTATGACCAGCCATTGAGATCAGATGCACCGCCGAACTTCAGTCGCCTGTCGCAGATCACAAATCTGCGCAACATTGGCTGAAAAAAGGTGACTCCCGGAAAAGGAATGCTAGGATTTCGGCAATTCGTTGTCACAGTGAGGCATTTATGTTTTTTGGCAAGCTAAAAGTTCTGGTGGCAGAAGACAGCAAACTGCAGCGGGCGATGCTGGTCACCATCCTGAAAGCCCGTAAGGAATACACGGTCCTCGAAGCGGAAGACGGTCTCGAGGCGCAGAAGCTCATCGAAAAGAAAAAGCCGAATATGTGCATTCTCGATGTCGAGATGCCGGGCATGAAAGGCCACGAGCTCTGCCTCTGGATGAAAAGCAACGACAAGTATGCGCATATCCCAGTGATGATCGTCACGGCCACGACCAAGAATACAAAACTGAGTGATGAGGAGCTCTGCATCAAATTCAAGGCAGATGATTTCATCACCAAGCCCTATCAATCTGCGGACATCTATAAGCGGATCGATCAGTTGATCAAGACTTACAGCGGGCCGGAAAAAGGCGGGACCAAGATGCTTCAGAATAAAGTTCGATGGCGCCTCTGATTCTCGGAATCGTGCTGAACACGTGCGGCGTGGAGGCTGTCGATGCTGAAGTGAATGCCCAGTTCAGAGCCGGCATTGCGGTCGTCGATATCACGCCTGCTGCGGATGTCCCCCTCTCTGGCCCCATTGGCGGCTCTGGCAAAGCGTCGGTGATTCACGATCGTCTATATGCGAGAGCACTGGCGATCGATGATGGGAATGATCGGGTAGTCTTCTGCGTCTGCGACCTCACCGTCATTGCGGACGAGATCCATGAGCGGGTCAGAACCGTGGTTCATGAGCGGACGAAGCTGCCACCATCTCACCTTCTGGTCTCCGCGACACATACCCACCGCTCACCGCGAGCGATGGCTCTGGATCTCGGCCCCGCGCATGAGCGATACAGAGAGAAACTTGCAGTCAGGATTGCGGAGGCGGTTTCTAAGGCGGTCAAAAATTTGGAGCCGGCCACGATCGCGTGGGGAGCAATCAACAAACCGGAACATTCAAAGAATCGTCGCTGGCTGATGAAGCCAGGCTCCCTCGGCCCCAACCCGTTTGGTGAACGAACCGACCAAGTCAAGATGCACGGAGGCACCGGCAGGGTACGGGCCGTCGGCCCGGTCGATCCGGAGCTTTCGGTGGTGTCCTTCCAACGCCCTGACGGCAGCCAACTGGCACTGTTTGCCAATTACAGCATTCATTATGGAAAGGGAGGCAGTGGCGTCAGCGCGGACTACTTTGGCTATTTCGTTCGCGAGGTGGAAGAAAAACTGGGAGCGGAAGACAAGCCTTGCATGGCCGTCATGTCCAACGGAACGAGCGGCGATATCAACTCAGGTGGAAACCCGGCCCACCTCGGCAAGAGCCTGGCCGCGGCCGCAATACAAGTCGTGCGTAAACTGAAACACCGGAAAAGGGCCGCACTCAAAGTGCAGGAATCGGTTCTCCAGCTCGAGGTTCGCCGCCCGGATGCCGCCAGGCTTGCCTGGGCCAAAGACGTGCTTGCAGGCACGTGGAAAAAACCTGCCCACAAGTGGAAACGAAAATACGCACAGAGCGCGTTGTGGCTCAGTAAGTTTCCGCCAAAGATTCCTGTGAGGCTGCGGGCCATTCGCATCGGTGATCTTGCCATCGCTTCCGCGCCCTGTGAAGTCTTCGCCGAGACTGGCCTGGCCATCAAGGAGCAGAGCCCGTTTGAAGATACGTTCACCGTCAGCCTGGCGAACGGTTATCGAGGCTACCTGCCGCCACCGGAACAGCACGCACTGGGCGGGTACACCACGTGGCCCGCGGTGTCGAGTTGCCTGGCCGTTGATGCCGAGCCGAAGGTCAGGGCGGAGGTCCTGAGATTGCTTGAAACGCTCGACGGAGAGACAGAATGATCCGCTGCCCGCTGTAAGACATCTGGCCGCAGCCGGCCGCAAGATTGAAGTCACCACCGGACTATGGCTCATGGCAGCCCGTCAGGCGCCCCTTACACTTCCTCCTCGAAATTCTTTGTTCCCCAATCAGGAAACTGTCTATGCAGAATAAGAACAATCATCGAGCGGTCATTGAATTCCATAGGTTCATTCTCTGTCTGGTCCCGGCGCTCATCGCCCCGATTCACTCCGAATCGACTCAGCAGTCAGATCAGATAAATCCCATGGGCACTCCCAAGCTCGTCGCAGATGGCAAGCCGGCATTTCGCATAGCTTTTGTCAAAGGAACATGGCGCATGAGCTGGGGTTCCAGTTCCAAACAGAAATATTCCTGGCACGGACGTGTGGATGCGTTGGACGGTACCTGGATTCTAGCTGGATCAAAGCGGATGGAGATCGGGGGCAAGGACAAGAGGTTAGGCAACAACATGAAGAAACTCGGCAAGTTGCTGACGTTTAGATCCACTACTTCAAAAGAAGGGGATAATATTCTCTTTGAATCGGATGCCCGAAAATTTCGGTTCACCATTTATCAAGGAGATGAATACATCCACGCGACTCGTGTGTTCATTGGGCACGAGGGCAGGAACCCTTCAAAAGTTCCATTCGTTCTCACGTTGCCGGAAGAGAATGAGAACAGAGAGATTACGAAGAAGAGGAAGATGACTGCGAAGGAAGTAGAGAGGAAGGCTGCGAGGGAAGGAAGGAAAAAGAGGAAAAAGCGTGAATAGTAGGCCGCTGCAGATTGACACCGAGCCTGACAGGCCCTTCTGAATAAGAGCCCATGAATGGCGCGAATCCCCGTCCATGAGACTTGTCCCGCAGCGTACGGGCATGGGCGAGTAGCCCCTGATTTAAGCTTGGGGACAAATCACAGAATCGAAAAAGCCCCTTCTGGCAGGCATTGAGTTCAGCGTCACTCTGTCCCAATCTACCTGCCGTACCTCTACCTCGTAAACCTGACAAGAAATGACAACGCAGCTCTGCATATTCACCTGTCTCTTCACCACGTCATCAGTCTCTTTCGCTGCCGACTGGCTCCAGTTTCGCGGGCCCAACAGTAGTGGCGTGGCCCCCGAGACTCAGGTGCCTTCCAAGCTTGAAAAGAAGAACATCGCCTGGTCAACGGACCTCCCCGGCCGAGGGCTTTCCAGCCCGATTGTCGTTGGCGACAGAGTTTTTCTGACCGCCGCGGATGCGCCTCAGCAGAAGCGCCTTCATGTCATCTGTCTTAATGCAAAGGATGGATCTCTCTTATGGCGTCGCCGGTTCCGTGCAACAGGCCGCACCATGTGTCATCCGAAAACCAATGTCGCCGCGCCTTCGCTTGCGAGCGATGGCAGGCGGTTATTCGCGCTCTATTCATCCAACGATCTCATCTGTCTCGACCTCGACGGAAACCTGCTGTGGATGCGTGGGCTGACCTGGGATTATCCGAACGCAAGCAACAGCCTTGGGCTTGCATCGTCGCCGGTGGTTGCTGGCAACACGCTCGTGGTGCAGAGCGAAAACGACAGTAATTCGTTCGCCGCGGGCATTGAAATCAAGAACGGGAAAAACCAGTGGAAGATCGCAAGACCGAAGGCTGCGAACTGGACCTCGCCGGTTTTACTGGATGAAACGTCTGTTGCCCTCCAGTCAAGCGCAGGCGTCCACGTTGTCGAAGCTGCAACAGGCAAGAAGAAATGGCACTACAGAGATGGCGCATCGACCATCCCAACTCTGGCTGCGGCGAATGGCGTCCTTTACGTTCCGTCGCAGGGCATTACCGCGCTGAGACCAGGTGGTAATGGCGTCAAACAGCTCTGGCGTTCAAATCAGCTCTCACCGTCAACGGCCAGTCCCATTGTGCTGGGCGATCACATTTTTACTGTGAACAGAACCGGCGTTCTAACGTGTGCAACAATCAAGGATGGTAAACGGACCTGGCAACTGCGACTGAAGGGACCGTTCAGCGCGTCACCAGTGGCCACTGGCAACTACATTTACTTCGTCAATGAAAAGGGGCTGGTCCAAGTCGTTGATGTGTCCGGCGCGAAAGGCGTACTGGCCAGCACGATGGGGCTTGGAGAACCGGTTCTCTCTACTCCCGCTATTTCGGGGGCCGCGGTCTACGTTCGCAGTAATGCCCACGTGTGGAAGTTGGCAAGGAAGTAAACCTCCCACGGATTTGGACAGAGGAAATGCACGGAAGGGCTCATGGCTCGCCGTCCTTGCTCACTCACTACTCATTACTCATTAAAGATGGTCGGAAGTAAAATACCCCGGCCTGGACATTCCATACCAAGACTCGACACCCCCCATGAAAATCTCCAGCATCAGCGCATACCAGGTCGACCTGCCGCTTCATGAAGGCAGCTACAACTGGTCAGGCGGAAAATCTGTAAGCGTGTTCGACAGCACCATCGTGAAAATAGAGACCGATGCCGGGGTCACCGGTTATGGCGAGATCTGTCCACTCGGCCCCTTCTACCTGCCCGCCTATGCCAGTGGGGCAAGGGCCGGCATAGCCGAACTGGGCAAGCATCTGATTGGAACTGATCCGACCCAGTTGGGTCCGCTTAATCGTTTTATGGATGCCGCGCTCAAGGGGCATCCATATGTCAAAAGCGCTATCGACATTGCGTGCTGGGATATTCTCGGCCAGGTATCGGGAAAGAGTGTCTGCGACCTTCTTGGCGGTCGCTACGGCGCAGATTTTGTCCTTTACCGTGCCATCTCGCAGGAAGAACCGGAGACCATGGCCGGCAAGGTTGCGGGCTATCGGGCTGAAGGTTATCGGCGTTTTCAGCTCAAGGTCGGTGGTAATCCGGATACCGATATCGAGCGCATCCATGCGGTATCTGAGAAACTCGAGACCGGCGACAAACTCATCGCGGACGCGAATACCGGCTGGTTGATGCACGAGGCCATGCGAGTGGTTCGTGCCGTCGGTGATGTTGATGTTTACATCGAGCAGCCATGCGTCAGCTATGAAGAGTGTCTATCCATCCGGCAGCGAACGAATCATCCCTTCATCATGGATGAAGTCATCGACGGCATTCCAGTCCTGCTTCGCGGCCATGCCGACCGGGCGATGGATGTCATCAACATTAAGATCGGCAAATTCGGCGGGTTGACCAGGGCCAAACTGGCACGCGACCTGGCAGTGGAACTCGGCATCGCAATGACCATCGAGGACAGTTGGGGAGGCGATATCACGACAGCAGCCATCGCCCACCTCGCCCACGCCACGCCGACCGAATTCCTTTTCACCGCAACGGACTTCAACAGCTACGTAACAGTCAGCACAGCGGAAGGTGCGCCTCAGCGCGTCAACGGCCGCATGGCCGCGTCCAAAGAGCCCGGGCTTGGAGTGCGGCCGAGGATGGATGTGTTGGGCGACCCGGTGTTCGTAATTGGTGATGCGTAATACGTAATGAGTAATGAGTAAGTCTGTACTTGAATCCCTAATCCCCTGGATCCAGAATCCAGTATCCCTGCCCCCCCTAACTTGACCGTCCTCCGTCACTGTTGTTCACTTCAGTTCGGTGATCATTACTCACACCCTTTGCAGTATGGCCAAACTGATCCTCGTCAATCACAAGGACAAGACTTCCCGGTTCAACTTCACGAAAGTGGATCGAGCCAAGCTCTACGGTCGCCGCGTTCGTCAGGCGATGGACCCGGAAGATAAACCGTGCGTGAGTGCCCGCCTGACGGATGACGGCTCGCTGCTGCTGCGTCCAGGTATGCTTGCGCAGGGCTATCTGACTGAATCGTGGGACTGGCTTGAACGCAAGATTCTCGTTGGCATTGATGAGGAGGGATTGGAGGTAGACAAAGTACCATCGACTCTCGGTGTAGAGCAGGCACTCGAGGGCCCGGTCGACCCGACCGAGCTGCTCGATATCAACGTTTCATCCGTCTATCAATTGGAGGAAGTGGAGCTTGACGAAGATCTCAAGCTCGATCTGGTCGACGGTAAGATTTTCAGGTTCAACTTCAATTACACCTCCACCCGCTTTCTCCAGGGCAAGGCATACCTGCTATCCAACAAAGAAGGTATTTTTGCATTGGCCGGCGACACCTATGAAAGCGAATGGTGCGAGCTTGAGAAAGTAGCCATCGATGCTGTCGCGGAGGATGACATCGGCGAATTGGATTTCGAAATGTTCTAATTGAAGGAGATGCTTCGTGCGGAAAGTTCACATCATTAATCCGGATGCTCGAAACGCGCTGATTAACGCGTTTTCATCGAAGTCGCCGCCGCCCCCTCAGTTGGGGCTGCCTGGCCATCAAATCGCTTTCCGCCGTTTCGTCGCAGCCACGGAAACGGGCCTGCATGACGCGCTTTCAAAGGAGCATGGTGAAGACTACGGGCAAGCCCTGATCGATGGCGATCCTGATGCCGATATCGATGTGATCGGCCGAGGAGTAGAACGCACGGAGAATGTGTTGCTGACCAGTACGGGCGAACTGCTCTACTCTTCGCCGAAGACCATCGAAATCATTTTGGGCCCGGACGGCGAGGAGAGAGAACGTCGCGAGCCGCAGGAGGTCGTGGCAAACGTGAATGAGGAACTTCCTATTCGTTGGACTGGCCGCAAATTCGACAAGGAAGACGCTGTGCGACAGTTTGTTTTTGCCCACACACTGCAACTGCGCCATTCGGACGCGCTCACGTATGACTTCCTCTTCCAAATGGCGAAAGAGCTCGACGAGGAAGGAAGACTCGTCCTGCTGGGCGCGGGCGACGACGGCAAAGCGCCACTGATTTTCCAGACCAACGGTTCACCGTACCGTGGCCTGATGGAAGGACGCGTTGATGGTGAGAAATATAAGCTGCTCATTCATTTGACCAACATTGAATTGAAAGCTCTGGGTGGATAGCCCGGGCTTCGACTGATTACCTGAATCCAATGCGGAATGCATTCAGACATCTGCTCACTGAATTGGAGGGCATACCCACTTCCGATATTCCGCTCATCGAATGGCATCATAAGCTCTGCTTTCTGGCGGTGGTGCTGGATGAGAAACCTGCGTTTGCCATCGGGTTTGATGAGCCTGTCCCACCACGAATGGTCCATTTTCTTGACCAGCAGTCCCCACTCCTCGGGCTGAAAGTCTTTTCGACAAAGCGTCCGCCTCGGGAGTATCTGAAGATAGCGGATGTGCCACCCGCGATTGCGCTGGCCATCGCGGACAAGTGGGACAAATCAAACCGGACAAATCACAGCATTACCTGGGTGGTGAAGCGCGAGGATTGCAGAGACATCGTGAAAAAGGCCGTCCGCGGCGAGGCGACACTGGGCGACGCGCTCGGATATCCCTCCTGTTGCGCGGATGCTTACAACGCCGACCGGGCCCTGCACCTCCGGATGTACTATGAGTCTCTGTGTAGGAGCGCTGGTTCCAAAAGCACATCCCTCATCCTGAATCTTCTTGAAAAGAACGAACCGGTGAACGCGGAATTGCCGAGCGCGGAGAGGGTTGTTCAGACCATGTCCCGTTTTTCCTTTCTGCCGTTCATTGCATGCCAGTCATGCCTGGAGCATCCGGATTCTCCGTGTGTCGAACGGAACGATGCCTTCAGAAGAGTCCTGACATCATTGGCTCCCACGGCAGCCCGCCGTGTCCTGATCATGGCCAGGGCAATGTCCAACTACGGAGGAGCCAGCTCGTAGGAAGCCTTATTCGATTCGGCCGATAAACGGGGTATTCTCACTTTAAGATAACAACGATCTTATCAGCACTTTTCACGACAGTGGAGCGAATGGATGTCTACGCCGTCACGGCACACGCTGCTTGTCATCGATGATTCCGATGACGATTTGCAGCCAACTTTCGACCATCTCAGCCATCTCTTTGAGGTGGTAGAGTCCAGGACGGTAACAGATGCGATCACGATCTTGAAGACGCGGGAAGTCCACATCATCCTGACAGACCAGGGCATCCCCCAGATGCTGCAAAGACACTTTCTCAAAGAGATGGCCGGCGATTACCCGGAAGCAGTTCAGACGATTTTTACTGGTGACACGGAGCTCGATCTGATTATCGACGCGATTAATCAGGGCTACGTTTTCCGCTACCTGAGCAAGCCCTGGAGAATTGTGGAACTGCGAGACGTATTGACTGTTGCCGCTCAGCAATACGACCAGATAGTCGAGCGCAATACGCTATTGAAAGAGCTGGAAGAGATGAACCTCGAACTCCAGGAATCGAACCAGCAGTTAATGGAGCTGGACCGTCTCAAGACCGCTTTCATGGCCGTGGCCAGCCACGAGCTCCGGACACCGGTAACGCTGATTGGAGGCTTCGCGTCTCTGCTCGAGATGAGTGCCGACAAAGTAACGCCGGAACGTGTTAAGGACACCACCTCCAAGATTGCGGAGGGAGCCCGAAGGCTGGAGCGGATCATCCGGCGCATGTTCCAGATGCTGGAGTCCGGGGAAGTGGCGGAGACCATGCACTTCGAAGAGGTGAATCCGCTTACATTAATCCAGGGAGCGTTGGAAGATGCGCAGCCGTTTATCGAAAAGAGAGAAATCCAACTGAACGTGGACCTGGAGGATGTACGCACGATTTCCGCAGATGCCTCAAAGATAAAGGACGTGCTGGACAATCTTCTACTCAACGCCATCAAATTCACTCCCGACGGAGGCCGGATCGATATTGAAATGTCAGATGACTCCGATGGCGAGATGGTGGAGATTACCGTCAGGGACCACGGCGTCGGGATCGCCGAGGAGGACCTGCAACACATCTTTGAGCCCATGTTCAGTACCTTTGATACGCTGCACCATTCGTCAGGCGTCTACGAGTTTCAACGACGCGGCATCGGCCTCGGTCTCACCGTCTCAAAAAAGTTTGTGGAACTGCATGACGGGAATATCCGTCTGGAGAGCAAACTTGGCGAAGGAACCACCATCACAGTACGGCTGCCGGGCAGGCAGGGGTGATGTGGCATGGTTAATGGTGAGATTTGATTCGTGACGGCCATGGCACGTAACCATCAACCATCATTCTTCCGCCGCCGCCTCTTCCGGCTCGCCTGAGGTGTGTTCCTCAACGAAGCGATCTATCTTGCAGCGGTCCTCTTCCGACATGCGATCGAAGAACAGAGCAAATGCGTGCATTTCCTTGCCTTTGACATTGACCGCGCCGTCCGCTCTGACGACGACGCCCTCGCATTCGAGGTCTTCGCGATCATCGTCCGCCGTCTCACTCAATTCGAGAGTGATTTTGATTCTGGCAAATTCCGGAAAGGGTTTTTCGCTCAGGCAATAGGCCCCGTTTCGGCTGATATTGCGCGTCTCGCAGTATTCGCTGTGGCCGCCGTTGTCATCGCCATCATGGCGGATATTGCGGACGGCAAAACGGGTATTACTTCTTGGGGCTCTTCTTCTCTCGCGGCCGTCACTCATGGCTGAACTCCTTGGCTTTGCAGATAAATCGATTTAACGATTATAGGGGCTATCTGAGCAGCGTGTCAAAGTCAGGGATCTTCATTCTGTGGAAGCTTACAGCCGAGCCTGTACCGGTTGTTGGCAACCAGGCGATAGACCTTCCGGGAGATGAACATGACGCCCGGGATCTTCGTCAACGGCCAGAACCAGGAGCGGCCAAAGGGGAGGAGAAGAGACATCCAGTAGAATATGCCTGCCGCACCACTGTGCCGGGCGCCATCCGGCAGCACGATGTGGAATTGATACAGGCGTTGCTCTAGAGTCAGATCGCTCAACACCTCCTCTGCTACCGCCTCCGAATTCCCGACTGGGCGCAGCCGGTTGTGCCGATCAAGTCGGACGCCCAGGATCATGCACTTCTGGCAGATGCCGCAATCCGGGTCATAGATGCAGATGTATTCTTCAGACATCGTTAAAAGTGTGTCGTAAAGGCGTTTTCAGAATGATCGCATGATTCGAAAACACGCGCCGCCCATAATTCTTCTGCTCGCGGTGGCTGTGCTCTTTACCTACGGGCACAGATCCTGGGAGGTGCCCGCTTATCCGGGCAGCGCGCAGCTCGATGCGCCGAAGATGTTTTTTCCGCTGCGTCACTGGTCCTTCAAGCAGGTGGCTGCCGGCACGCTGCCTTTGTGGAATCCGATGACCCTGTGCGGCACACCAAACGTCGCAGAAATCCAGAGCGCGATCTTCTATCCACCGAATCTGTTGTTCGCCGTTCTAAACACAGCCGAGGCTTACAGTGCGTGCGTAGCCCTGCATCTTTTCCTGGCCGGGGCTACCTGTTACCTGCTGATTGTCTTTTACGGCCTTTCGCCCCAGGCGGGATTGCTCTCCGGTCTGACCTACATGCTGTGCGGGCCGCAGGTGACTCATATGTGGGCGGGACATTTGACTGTGCTCTGCGTGGTGGCTTGGGCGCCGTTGCTGGTTCTGTTCTATGACAGAGCCGTGACGAAGTTGTGCCTGACGAGCGCTGGGCTCGCCGGTGTCGTGCTTTCCATGCAACTGTTGGCCGGGTATCCGCAATGCGCGTTGTATGCCATTCATACGGTCAGTTTTCTCGGGCTGTGCCGAACGGTTTCGTTGTTCCTGAAGGAAAGGAACCGCAAAGACCTGGCGGCCCGTTTCGGCATCCAGGCGGTGATCTTCTCGATTGGATTTGGACTGGCTGCGATTCAGCTTTTCCCGGCGGCCGAGTTTGTACCGTACTCGGTTCGGAGCCAGACAAGTTACGAATGGTCAGGCACACATTCTCTACCGCCTGAAAATCTGTTCTCGTATGTGGTGCCCGAGTTCTTTGCCTACTGGGGGCGAGAGCCATACATCTGGGAGACCTGCGCCTATGTGGGGATCGTGCCGCTGTTCCTGGCGCTGGTCGCCGTAATCCGGACTGGGGTCTGGAAGCGACAAATGGAAGGCGCTCCAAGCCTGAGTGGAAGGCTCGAGACTAAGATCTTTGCCGGCGTTTTCGTTCTGAGCGTTCTTCTGGCTCTTTCCAGATTCACTCCTCTGTATCACGTGGCTTATCGTGCTGTGCCGGGTTTCTCACTTTTCCGGGGGCATGCGAAATACCTTCTGAACGCCGCGTTCGCGTTGAGTGTGCTGGCTGGATTTGGCTTGGATGCCTA
>JASLXP010000466.1 GCA_030740295.1 Planctomycetota bacterium | reverse complement strand
CAGCCTGCGAAGTTCCCGATGTTGAGATGAATCCGGTCAGGCTCGTCTCCGCCGATTTGTGGCGGGAATATCACGAGGCCTTTACGCCAACTCGCAGAGGGCAGAAACTCCAGGTGATCCTGCCCCGTCTCGAGAATGGCGAATTCGCCGGCTTTGATGCCGCTCCCGCCGATAAGCACATCCCTGCACGTTGGCGGCGAAAAGTTCCAGTGGATGAAGCTCGGAAGTCGGTCATCGAGCGCCACAAACTGGGCTTCCGTTTCGATAAACCGGATCGGATGACCTGCCCGGCGCCCGGACGGCCACTGGATGTCCCCCTCGCCAAAACAAAGCAGACCACGTTCCTCCCCTACTACGAAGAACCTTCTCCAATCCAGGTTGGCCCCGACTGGACACTCAGCCGGGCGTCTGACGTGGTTCGACCTGTTCTGGCGCAGTTCGTTTCCATCATGACCGAACAGTTGGAGCGGACCGGCTGGGAGCTCGAATGGAATCTCCACGGCCCCCACGGCCGCTATCGAGAGTTCGGCAGATACACCGTGCACGTGAGACAGAAGGTCATTAACGTGACTTTGAGCGTTCCCCGTTTCAGAGAGGAGGGAAGGAATCGCGGCTATCATCGCTGGTTGAGCATCAAGGCGAAGGAGGGCATTAGCGAAGACCTTCTGTCGACACTGCTTGAATGGATGAACACGGTCGAGGAACTGACCGATCATTACTACGCTTTGCAGGACAGTTTTTCAGAGGGACAGCGAGCAGCATCACAGGAAAGGAGCATTCCCATGGAAGACATCCTCATCAACCGCGCGCCGGTTCTGACTCTCTGGGGCGCCGTCGCAGCAGAAAGGCTGGGCTACGACGAAGACGCGTCGCTGACATTAGGAAAATGTCTTGCCGGCCTGAATGCGCAGACCAAAGGCCGCATGCTCGGCATCTACGGTCAGCCGAAAGGCCCGGACGGCGGCCCGCCGAAGAAGGTCGGACTGGGCGAGGAATTCTGGGTCGAAATCTGCGGGCGCCCGCTACCCGCAAAGAACACCGAGGACGGTATCCGTGCCGTCATCAAGGACAAGCCCATCGATCCCGCGAGCGTTGATCGCTACATCGCCAGCAAGTTCGGCGACCACCTGGATGCAGCACGCAAGGCAATGACCGAGCTGGCTGAATCGTTCACGGTCGAAGAATTCCAGGAAAATGCATACGAGCTCTACGAGCAGTTCCGCCCGGTGATCCCAAAGGGCAAGGCAGGCTGGGGAGCGAAAGGAAAGCTCGATCTGGCCCTCATCCGGTCACTTGTGGAGTAGTAGTCATTTCCCGCGTGCAAATCTGAATTCCTTCGTGCATATTCGATTTCCTTCACGGTTTTCCGTAGGCCCTCAGAGGCACTTTTCGCCGTCCATCTACATACCTGGAACAGAGAGAATTACCTCATGACACCCAAAGAGCGTGTGAAATCATCATTGCGATTCGAGGAGCCGGATCGGGTGCCGACCGGTGAATTCGCAACGGACCATTCCGTGATCGATCAGGCGTTGGGCCGGCAGAGCTATTGGCGGGCTAAGAGGCGCTATCACGAGGCCCTGTGGGACGGGCGCCGCGACGAAGCGGTCGAAAGCATGAAACGGGACATCGTTGACGTGACGCTGGCGCTCGGCATCGACATGGTCCCGGTGAACGCGGTACCGCACAAGGACTATATCTTTCGCAAACCAAAACAGCTCGACGATGACACCTGGGAAGACGAGCGCGGCAACATCCTCAAGTATTCGCATCAGACTGAAGACATCGGCCTGCACAAGCCCGGCAACAAGCCGGCTCCACCGTCCGAGTTTGAATTGCCCGCCGAGCCGGACGAATCTGAAATGGAGCTCGTGAATTACGTCGTGGAAAAGCTCGGCGACACTCATTTTATCTTCTGCCGGCCCGGCCGATTTCGCGGACTGGGCTACATTAGCGGCTGGTCGGAAGAACGTTTCATAAAAGTCGCCGAAGACCCGGATGGGGTTCGTGAGCAGGAACTAAGGGCTGCCGAGGGCCTGACGAGGGTGCTCGAGCCATTCGTGAAGGCCGGTGTGGACGGCGTCGCCATCGGCTCGGACTACGGCTACAACAGCGGCCCATTTGTCTCACCAAAAACTTTCGCCAGAGTTTACTATCCCGGCCTGAAGCGCCGCTGCGAAATCATCCACGAATTCGGCCTGCCCTGCCTGTTCCACTCCTGTGGCAACAATCGGGTCATCCTCGACCAGATGGTGGATGCGGGTATCGATGCGTACCAGTCCATCCAGCCCATCGAGCGCATCCACGAGATCAAGGAGGAGTTTCGGGGTCGATTGTCACTATGGGGTGGTGTCTCGACCGACACGCTCTGCCGCGGCACGCCCGAAGATGTTCGGCACGAGGCCCGTTTTACCCTGAAGCACTGCGCGCCCGGCGGCGGCTTGCTCATGGGCACGAGCCACAGCATCATCGTCAAGACGCCGATCGAGAACTATCGTGCCATGCTCGAAACCATCAACGAAAGCGGCACTTACCCCATCTCTATTCCAGAGGACGTGCCTGAGCCCAATTGGGCGGGCGGGTAATGCTGCTTCCGAATCTTCTACGCCGAAGGCGTAAAGAGCTCTTTCACTTGAACTGCCTCTCGACTTACGTCGAAGCTCTTGACCACGGACAGTGTGTGATGAATCGCGCTTGTTCTGGGTTCTGACGCAGCAATGCTAATTGCCCGTGGCCTTCTCCACGTTTCTTGCTTCGAGAAGGAAGCGAGTAGTCCAGGTGTGGTTGCTTGCGAGCTTCTGTTTCTGGTACATCCATTCCATGGTGTATCGACCGCGGCGGGTTCCGTCCCACCAGCGATAAACCTGCAAGAGGCTGTTGAATTCGGTGGTGATTTTGATGTGCGGGCCAGCCCGGTCGCCCAGGAGAAATGTCGGTCCGCGCAGGGCCGGCATTTTTGATACCCGAACAAGATTTCGCTGTTCAGCAGGCAGGTTGTGCCGAGGGGACCAGATTTCCCGTGGCTGCTGGTCGCCGGACCAGAGGTGCAGTCCTTTTTCGGTGGTCAGTCCGAGCGCCGGGGTGGGTCCAATGGAGAAACAGTTGTGCGACCAGTAGCTGACCTCCTGCGGCTTCGGCGACTCGTTGCGGAAGGTGACTCGCACTTCGATGGCAGGGGATGCGTCTCTGAGAGAATAGGCTTTCTCAACGACCAGTCCTCCGAGAGCCCAGTGGGAAAGCTGGCGCCGGAAGACAACGGTGGCACGGCCACCTTTGATCTCGCGGGTGACCAATTGGTACTCCGAACGCTTGTCGTCTGAAGAGCGGGCAGCCTCAGGCCACCAGAATTGGTCCTGGCATGCGCCGCCTACGTCGAATCGGCTGACCAGATCCGCGCCGAGACCACGAGGCTTCCAGCTCCAGAGATTGCCTGAGGATCCCAGAGCGATTTCGTGATGGCTCGAAGCCATACGTATCTCGGCCGATCCGTCACCGTCAAGATCTGCCCAGTTAATTTCAAGATTCCCCTCTCGCAGCATGGCTGCCGTTCCAGCCGCCTGGGCTCGGTCTCGGATGACCTTGAATCGGCGCCTGATTTCACTTTCGTGAATCAGCTTTGCCGGTGCCTTCTTTCCCGTGCCCGGCTCGATGACGAACATGCCGAGAGTTTGAGAGGGAACCTCAAAAAGGAATCCCCGCTTGAGGCGCGCTGCCGGCCACACGGTGTGGGTCTTATCGGGTACGAGAACGGCATCACTTACCGGGTCGCGAACGCGCCAGCTATCTCCAGTTGCATCCCGGACGCTTACTTCCACGAACGCCGGCTTCTCGCCGTGCATGTTGCAGACGGAAACCAGGCTCCTGTCTTCCAGCCGGTGGGTGTAACTTCGCGCATGACGGTCCCACTGCGGGGACTGGATGACGAGTTCTCCTTTGGCGGTCCGGATGCGCGCTTCGGATTCGGGCAGAGGTCGCACCTCAACTCCTGCGGGATTCCGAACGCCGTCGAATAGAAAGTCTTCAACCAGGCTGATGTGATGCGTCGCCTGCGAGACCTCCCAAATGTACTCCATATCGAACCCCCGATGCGGGCCCGGCCAGTGGGAGCAACCCATACAGCCCAGGAGCGCGGCCGACACCCAGTCAAAGTAAATCCTTCTCGGCATCTTCGCGGCCATCCATCCGCTGTCAGCCACCATGCTGGTGCTCGTCATGGGGAAAATCTTCGCCTTGGGCAGGTAGCTCCTCATTCCTTCGACGTTGTTGGCAAAGGCCATCGCACTGGCCGTGTAAATCATCGGCAGATGGATCAGGTCCGGGATGTTGTTGTATGCCTGGTAATCAACCGCGCGGTCCGGCGGCATCCCTGAGCCCTGGCAGACAGCGATGTCGAGCTCCGGGCCAATGCTCCTGACGTGTTCAGCCCACAGCCGCAACACCTGCGCGAGCTGCCAGGTGCGAAACTTCATGAACTTCTCCCGCAATTCTCCCTTCAGCCGATCTTCTGTGACTTCGTCCGGTTTGAGGCCCGCTCGGCTGGCAAAAGCTGCGACGGTCGCCGGGTCATCCCAGAGCGGATTGCGCATCCCGTTGGCCGGCTCATAGTCCCAGAATACGCCGTCCACCTTCGCCGCCATCTGCTGGTAATGGTCACCGGACAGCTCGGAGAGAGCCGTCTTCGTGCCTGTAATGCCGGTCTCCCATGCCTTCTTCCTCTGCATCTTGACGAAGCTCCACGGGATATTTGCCCAGAGGGTGCCCCCGTCCCGGCGTATTCCATTCTCCAGGTAAGCGGGCCAGCCTTTTGGCTCTTTCCGGGCGAGAAGGTGATCGACGCCCATGCCTCGCACCATGCTGTAAGCAGCCGGCCAGAGCTTTTCGGGCACGTCGTTAAACAGGCCCCAGCAAAAGAACGAATGGAAACGTTTCGGCGGCGAGATTTCTGGTAACCGCGGCAGGACTTTCAGCGCGACACGCCTTTCGGGCAACTGCTTGCCATCGACTACCGGCGTGCAATAGAGGCTGCTTGCCCCATCCAGTCCTGTCGCATCGAGCCAGACGGTCACGGAACAGCCCGAAACGGTCTTGCGCAGCCGTGCGAGGACTTCATCCGGTACCGCAATTCGGAAGCGGCGATAGGGCTTCTCTCGCGTAACGGGAACGGCTTTGCCGAGCAGGCCAAAGTCTCCGGCGCCTTCAGGCAGATCGAGGAGCAGTTGCACGGAATCACGAATTCGGCTCCGGTCACCCATAAGCATGAAGCGGATGAAGTTCGGCACACCCGGAATCAGCGACACGGCATTTTGCCTTCCGTAATCGGCTGGGAAGATGCGAACGCTGAGCGGGTTATCCACGCGCACGAGAGACACGTCATCCCAAGAGACTGTTCCAATATCCGATGCCCGCAAGAAAACGTGAGCCTGTCGGACTCCCGGCTTGACGTTGATATCAACCTTGAAAGGCGACCAATCTGCCGAAGGTGCAAGATGCCGATAGATTTTTTCGGCCGGTGTTCCGAACTGCTTGAGAGCGAAGTCCTGTTTGTAGAGATGAACTTGCAGGTGGGGCCGGCAGTACCCGCTGCTGCGGTACCAGCCGCTGAGCTGATGGAGCCCTTCTTTGACTTTCACCGGCCGATGATAGATGAGCCCGCGGACAGCTTCCTTTCCGGCGTTCTCCAGTCCTTTGAGCACCGCCGCTCGATTGCCAGTTTTTGAGTCCGAAGTCCATTCAAAGGCCCCCCTGGATGGCCTGCTCGACCATACGACAAACATCCAGCCTTCGGGTCCTTTCTTCCCTTCTTCAAAACCGCCGTTTGTCAGAAGGTTTTCGGCATTTGCCCGGCATGCAGTCAAGACAAGCAGGCAAACTATGACAGTAGTTCTGAAACTCATCGTTCGACAGGCCTCCTCCTATGGATGGCACGCGGCACGGAAGTCCTCTGATGCGGCGGAAAAAGCGTACTGTGTTTCGATTTCCCGAACGGCCGCACGGGTCAATAGTAATTCATCAACCGTATCGTGGTCCTCGACGCCGGTTGTGCAGTCTCTCAGCAGGATAATGTTGTAGCCACGCTGGTTCATAGCGCGGATGCCGTAGTCCCGATATTGGACGCACATGTTGGTGGCGAAGCCCGCATAGAACAGATGCAGGATCTTTCTGTCCTTGAGCATCCGGTGCATCTGAACCCCGGTTGCGACAACATAGTCATCCGCCTGGGGTTTGACGATATCGGCGATGTCCTGCGTCTCATAGCGGTCGCGCCATGTCTCAGCCGGCGGGGAGTGGGAGCGTCTGTACTGAGAATGTTGTCCCTCTCGTTTCACGAAGTCCTCCGGCGGCCACTCTTCGTCCAGTTCCGCATACCGTGGCCCTTGCGGCTTGTCTTCGGGGTCGGCATAGGCTTTTGACTGCTGATGCTTCTCCGCCACGGTCGGGCACGGTGCATGCACCACGGGCATGCCCACTTCGCGCGCCGCCGCCACGGCCGGCACGATCTTCTCCTGCATCACGTCCGATGCTCGCGCCAGCCAACTCGGGCAGTAATGGGTATTCCAGCAATCGACAAGCACCAGAACCGCTTGTTCCAAAGGAACAGTGAGCGTCGTCTCGACATAACCGAATTCGGCTTCGTCGCATCCGTAAGGCTTGTTCTCGTCGTAGAGACGGTAGTGGCGGGCAGGAATGGTCATATCAGAGGTTTTCACCTGGCGTCCTCCGCGTAGGGGCTGTTGGTGATGACCAGCCGGTCGAGGCGGGCGAGCTTCTCCCGTGAGGTGATCGTGAGCTTGTGTCGACCCTTCGTGAGTTGGAAACGGTGTGGTGATTCGCCGTCCCGTGAATTGACCAGGGACCAGTGCCAACGGCCGGCACCTCCGCCCATGATGTCCCAGATTCGCTTCTCTTCGCCATCCATGGAAAAGATGAAAGAGTCGTGTCTGCCGGAGTCTTCCGCTGGAACCAGACATCGGGCGGAGACGAAGTAGATGCCCTCTTCCGGAACATCAAAGTTGAATTCCACACTGCCCGCTGGCGATCCTTCCAGGGAGTGCAAACAGGCTCCGCCTGATGCGGCTGCATCTTCCACTTTCACCATGCCTCCCTGAGCCTTGCCGGCTTCTGCTTCCATGGCCGTGGTGAAACTTCTGGGGTGATAGACCTTGGCGTCCACCATGACTGTCCGGTTGTAGCCCGCATCCGTTCGAAAGGTGACCGCACCTCTGTGCCGCCGAGTTTCGAGGTCCTTCCCCCCAATCGTCAGGTTTACGGTCTGAGGCTCACCGGTGTTTTTTCCCGCAGGCGGATCGCACTGCAGCCACGACCCGTTTGGGATGGCCATCCATTGCTTTCCCGCAGTGAGTGGAATGCTCAGGATCAACTTCCCGTTCGCTTCGTTGGCTCCAGGGCGGCGCTCCAGGAGGAGATGTTTCGGCAGCGTGCTGATCCCGTGCGGCCGAAGGGGGAAATCTGCCGGCGTTGCCTGGCCGCTCTCAAGAGCTCCCATGTCGGGAGCTTTGCCTGTGAAGTCGTCGTTCACGCCGGGCAGGATGCATCCCTGGTCGATTCCTGATGAGCCTTCGGCGAGGCGAAAATCTTTGCCACTCGCATCGGCGAATTTCGGAACTTCAACGACGGCGTGTTTCTCGCCACCGGTCGCCAGGCCAACACCGCCTCGGCTTGTCAGGTCGTAATCGAAATCGTTGCGTGGGTCCTTCGAGATGTTAGTAACGTCTGCCCTGCCGGGGCCGGCGAAGAGATTGTTGCGCGAGAAGGCCACGTATCCGCCACGATCTTTGTCATAGCCAAAACCCACGCTCCGTAGTCCTCCGCCGATGCCGAAGATCGTGTTGTGGAGGATGAGGCTAACTCCGGTAGACCACCGCGCTCCACCGCCCATTTTGAAGGCCGAGCCTGCCGCACCCCGTTCCTCTCCGAGGCCGGCGATGAGATTTCGGAACACATAAGACGGGCCTTTTCGATTGGGCGCGCAGCTCACTCCACAGAGCACCTGGTCGATCCAGTTGTTCCAGAAACGGACGTTGATCTGCCCGCCGTCAAGCTCGATGCCGTCGTCGTTGGCAAAGGCCATTACGTTGCCGTAGATGTCCGTATCGCGATAGGGACCGCCGTTGACTTCGCGATTGCTGATGCTTTCGATGGCATCGTTCCACCAGTGCAGTTCAGAGCCGATGATGTCGTTGTTGCGGACCACGTTGTTCCCGCCTGTCCGGTCGAGAAGGATGCCCTGCGGCCCCATGGGATGGCCATATTTCCAGGAGTTCGCGGTGCCGCGAGGCCCGTGAATGAAGTTGTCTTCCACGACCACCTGAGAACTGCCTCCGCCCACGCGCACGCCCGCGTGGTTATTGATAGGACGGCCGTTCTTGGCCACGTAGAGCCCTTTCGGCAATCCCTCGCGGCGAACTCCCGGATCTCCCCAGCCAGAGATGTCACATCGGCGCACGCGAACGTGGTGCGAGTTCACCACGTTAATGCCGTGCCTGCTCCCGCCGCGGACAGCAAGGTTCTCGACCACCACGTAGGCCGCATTCTCGATGAGAATCGCCTGCTCGGACTTCCATCCCGCATCGATGACCGCGGCGTTGCCCTGGGACGGACGATACACCAGCCACGCGTCGGGCTTCCCCTGCTCACGGATAACGAGCGGCTCTTTCGACAGACCAGGGGGCAATGGCCTCAACTCGCCGTTGACAACATCCTCCGGCCAGGTACGAGCCTGGACGCGGAGCGGCCCCATCTCCTGTCGCGTCGGCTTCGCGAGAATCACGCGGCATTCGGCTTCATACTCTGTGTCGGGGGAAAGGCTGAGCAAGCTTCCGCGGAATTCTTTGCTCTCACTGTCGCGAATCAGGTCCATGCCCGCTCGCCACGGGTCCTGTCCTTTCTTGCGATATCGTACCGAGCAGACGCTGCTCCGTTTCACGTCGCCTTCATACTTCAACGTCAGGCCCAGCGAATGGAACGTTGCCACGGCCTCGACGCCCCGCAGTTTGGGCGGCCCCGCGGGAACCAACGAGAGCTGCGCAAACCAGACGGTTTGACCCACCACTTTCTTGTCCTGAGGGAAACGGCAGAGAACGTGGATTTCGTCAGCATCTGCAGAATCAAATTCCACCTTCAGCTCCGTCCAGTCTGTTCCACTGCGCCCCGAAGCGATGCGCTTTATCTCCTTCCGATTCTTGAACAGCTTGATCTGCAACATTCCGATGCGCCCAGCCGTGCCTCTGACCATCCCGCGCAGGATATAAGCTGTGTCAGGCTTGTGACGCTTTGTGCCCTGCAGAATCTGGCCGTAATTCCTCGTCTCGGTCTGGATGTCCACCCGCAAGCTCTGCCCCCCGTCCGCAGGCGTCTGTCCGTCATCGATGACGACTTTCTGACCCGTCGGCACAATTTGCCAGGACGAAGGAAGTTTGTCTTCGTTCAGCGCGGTGAAATCGCCGTTTGCGATCAGTTCTTCCGCCGCGGTGAATCGAAAGGCAGTGACGGTAATGAACGCACCGGTAAGAAGGAGAGTTGTTCGAGGCCTCATGTTGTCAGTCGCTTCACGTAAACATAGTACGCGGCATAAGATTCCCCTTCCGCATCGATAAAGTTGGCTTCCACGCGCGTGATACCCGCATCGAGGGGAACGCGGAAGATTACTGCTTTTGCGTCACGGGGGACATCCCTCTCTTCTTCGAATTCACCGACTCTCAACCGGACCTTCGCTGGATCGATGGTGACGCTGTCTACCAGGGCCTCGGTGATGGGCAGATCGACTTCTTCCGACCACCTCTGCACGGACATCTCATAGGTCCCTCCTCGCTCAACATCAACAGCCCACGCGCCGCAGACCTTCAGCGCCTGGCGGACATGGCTCTGGTTCCACGCAACGTCACCCATGAGATCAAAGGCATCCAGGCGGAGCGGGTTCTCGTCGTCGCTGCCGATAGTAATCGGGCAGTATTCGTCCAGGCCCGGCGACACTTCGTCCCACCATGCCTCGTGAGCCGCGCGCAGATCTTCGACCACTTCCGGATGGTCGGAAGCGACGTTACGCTCCTGTCCGGGGTCGGCCTTGACATCGTAGAGCTCGTTCCCTGCCACGAGCCGCCACTGCCTTGTCATGACCGCGCAATCCCATTTCTCCGGAGGATGAGTGGACTGCCGGTATTGCACGAAGTGCGTGCGGTCAGGCAGTTCAGACGATTCTCCGGTCAGCAGCGGCGCGATGCTTTGGCCGTCGAATTCAACTCCTGCCGGAGACTCCAGACCGCAGAGGTCGATGAACGTCGGCAGCAGGTCCATGTGCGTCACCAGTTCGCAGATATCCTCTCCGGCCGCGATACCTCCTGCGGGCCAGCGCATGAAAAATGGGACCCGGTGTCCCCCATCGTAGTACGACCCTTTAGTCCCGCGCATGCCTGCGTTGTAGCCTTTCCCTTGCGACCATCCGGCGGAGGTGCCGTTATCGGTCATGAAGATGAGAATCGTGTTCTCCGCTATGCCCAACTTTTCGAGCCTCTGAATCAGGCGGCCCATGTTCTCATCAATGTTCGTGATCATTCCGTAAAACGCTGCGTTGGGCACGCGGTCGTTATCGAGATAGGGCTCTTTGTATCTGTCCGCGACAAGGTATGGGGAGTGGGGAGCGTTCGTTGCCAGGTAGCAGAAGAAGGGCTCATCTCCGCTCTCTTCAATGAAGCGTAAGGCTTCGTCAAACCAGATGTCGGTGCAATAACCCTCGAATTCCTCAGGGTTACCGTTTCGCCGGTAAGTATCATCAAAGTAGTCGTTGCCCCAGAAGTCCGGAGTCTGCCCGACTCCCCCGCCACGATGTGCGACGACGGTCTGAAACCCGCGGTCTTGTGGCCGATAGGGGTAGTTGTCGCCCAGGTGCCATTTGCCGAACATGCCGGTCTTGTATCCGCTGTCCGAGAACACGTTGGCCATGGTCACTTCATCTTTACGGAGCATGGACCTGCCCCACGTCGTGGCCCAGGCACCGTTGCGCAGCGGATTGTGGCCCGTCATCAGGGCACCGCGGGTAGGCGTGCAGAGCGGGGAAACATGAAAGTCAGTCAGGCGAGTGCACTCCCTGTGGAACGCGTCAATGTTGGGCGTATGGATCAGCGTGTTGCCGGTGCAACCGAGGTCGCCATACCCCTGGTCATCCGTCATGACAAGAATCACATTGGGTCTATGGTGTTGTTGCTGTGCTTGCTCCATCTTTTCATCTCTCCTTCACTGTTGTTTCGATTACGTGTTCATCATAGTGTAAGTGCTTGGGCCTGTGAGCCGAAATAAATCAGATGAGCCTACAGGCTGGCAGCCTGTGCTACGCTGACAGCCTGAGGAGAATCCGAGTTTTATGGCCGATGGCAAAGCAATCGTTTTTTCGAGGAGTAGAAACAGATGAATCCAGACATGCTGCCTTTCAGAGGTAAAGTCCTGACGGCGCGAGGCCCCGTGGAGCCTTCGGCTCTTGGCCGGGTGATGATGCACGAGCATCTTTACAGCGATTGTTACGATTGGGAAAGGGATGAATTGGTCAATGAAGAGAAGCCGATATCTCCTGAACGGCGCTCCCTCCTCATGAACGAGGCGATTCCGCACCTGAAGGAATGCAACGACCATGAGTGCTTTGCGTTCCTCGAAGCAACACCGGTCCCGTGGCGGGCCTGGCCTGCCTTCTACGTC
>JASLXP010000465.1 GCA_030740295.1 Planctomycetota bacterium | reverse complement strand
GGCTTCCTGCTCGGAGACCTTCTCTTTCATCCGTTCGAGCATGGCGACCGTGCTGTTGCTGTCGAGGCTGGCGAGCTGCTGATTGATCTTGCGGGTGGCGTTGGCCGTCTTGGCGCGGGCTTTGAGGGTGATCAGTTCGTTTTCGTACGCACTGATTTTGCTCTTCATATCCTGCACTCTCGACTGGAGCTTTTCGGCCATCTCCTTCTGTTGAGCAGCCTGCGCAGTGACCTCAGTCGCGCGCTTCATGACTTCCTCACGTTTCAACAGACACTCGCGGGCAAGACGATCAGCCTCCTCCGGATCGAGATCGCCGGATTCGGATTTCTGGAGAAGCGCCATGGCTTTGCGCTCGTAGTCTTCTACAAGGCGTTTCTGGTCGTTGGATTCTTTCTCCAGCTTGATGGAGAGCGCTTTGACGCTGCCGAGGCTTCTCATGGCATCCTGAAGATCTTTTTTAAGGTCGCGGATGCCCTGTTCGGACATGGTGATCGGGTCTTCCATCTTGTCGATGGTGCTGTGGACTTTTGCCTGTCCAATCTTGAAAAATCTTGAAAAGATACTGGCCATTGTCTTTGTCCCCCTACTTTGCAAATGAAAGAAGTTCTTCACCGAATTCCGCCAGCGCAAGGCTGAGGGCGTTTATCGTTGCTTCGAGCTCGTTCGCATCGAGGTTTTCCAACTCGAGCGTATCGCGGAACAGAACTTTGCTGCCCTCTTCGTCGAGCACGAATGAGCCATGAATCAGGTCTCGATTCATTTGCAGCAGGCGTTTGTAATTCGATGCCGAGCCTTCGATTTCCAGGATCAACTGCTCGATCTCGACCATCGGAGATTCGCAGTCGACGATCATATTGCAGATGCCCTTGTCTTCATCCTTGATGACAAACAATTCTTCCTCCTGTACCTCCTGGACAATCTCGTGCCCGAGGTCCAGAAGTAATTCTCTTACCTTGTCCATTTGGTCGGACATGTTGGCCTCCTCATCGGTTGTGGGCTTTATCGATTTCCCGATAGGCCCGGGTCAGTTGTGAAGTGAGCTCATTAGCGATACGCCGCTTTTCAGGATCGTCATGGTGAAGATCAGGATGGTACATTTTCAATAGGTTCTTCCAGGCCTGCCTGGCCTTTTCTGCGCCTGCCCCATAAGGGATTTCAAGGTTGGCGTAGTAACCTGCGAGCACCGGCTCGACACCCGGTTTCGTGCTGGGCCTGGAATAGGAGCTCCTGCCGGCTGTGCCCCTCGGCTCGACATCGATCTCCGGATCGGCAGCAAAATGCGCCTCGAGTTCATCTATCAATTCGTCTGCCCGGTGCCAGGGAAAGTTCGCCCGGACAATCTGGCAAAGTCTCTCCCAGGCATTCACGTATCGACTCCAGATATCTTCCTGTATGCAAGCGGCGGGATGGTAATCCTGGGCCACAGCGCCGTCAACGGACGCGAAGCATGGAATGATGGAATGATGGAATGGTGGAGTGATGGCGTAATGGAGTGATGGTGTGGTCTGTAGTCTATGGTCTTTCGTCTTCCGCTTTCCGTCTGACAGGTTGAACAATGTGACATCTCCGCTAGAAGATGCATCGAACATTTCCACCCTCGACTCCATATCACGTTCACCATGTCCACTGAAACGACCAGCTACAAAGTTGTCGGCACTCGTCCCATTCGTCACGACGCCCTCGATAAGGTAACGGGCCGCGCCAATTACGGCGCAGACATCCACCTGCCTGGAATGCTTCACGGTAAAGTGCTCCGCAGCCCTCACGCGCACGCTCTGATCAAATCCATCGATACAAGCGAAGCCGAAAAGCTGCCAGGTGTGATGGCCACCATGACCGCCCGAGATCTGCCGGTCCTGAAAGACAAGCTCGAAGAGGTAGGCGAAAGCGTGGTCAATCTGCGTGATGCCAGCACGAATGTCCTTGCACCTGCGAAGGCAATGTATCATGGCCATCCGGTTGCCGCGCTTTGCGCGACCAGCCCGCACATTGCGGAACAAGCGCTCAAGCTCATCAAGGTCGAGTATGAGGAGCTGCCCGCAGTACTGAACGCGCTGGATGCCATGCAGGAAGACGCGCCTGTCCTCCACGAGGACCTGAAGACAAATTCGCTTGGTGAGATTGCGGACGAGCCAAGCAATATTTCAAGACATTTTCAGAACAAGAAGGGTGACATCGAGAAGGGGTTCGAGGAAGCCGACGTCGTTGTCGAGCATGCTTTCACCACGGCCACAATCCACCAGGGCTACATCGAGCCTCACAACGCTACCGCACGTTGGGATGAGAACGGCGGGCTGACGGTCTGGACCAGCGCCCAGGGCCACTTTGCCATTCGCAGTCAGACGGCACAGATCCTGAATCTGCCCGAATCAAAGGTGCGAGTCATGGCCCAGGAAATCGGTGGCGGGTTCGGTGCCAAGTTTGCGACCTACCTGCATCCGTTGGCGGCGGTTCTGTCTCAGAAAACGGGGCGCCCGGTCAAATTTACGATGAGCCGGACCGAAGAATTCCTCGCAACCGGCCCAGCGCCCGGCGGATACACACGAGTAAAGTTGGGCGCGACGAACGACGGGAAGCTTGTGGCCGCGCAAGTGATGCTCGCGTTCGAGGCCGGCGCTTTCCCGGGCTCGGCGGTGGGTGCCGGAGCCATCGTCTGTCTTGCTCCCTATAACATTCCAAATGTTGTTGTCGACGGTTACGACGTGGTCGTGAACAAGCCCAAATCACAGGCCTACCGTGCGCCGGGCGGCACCAATGCTGCCGTCGCAACAGAAACGGTCATCGACGAAATCTCCGAAAAGATTGGAATGGACCCGCTCGATTTCCGCCTGAAGAACGGCGTGAAGGAGGGAGACACGCGTTCCGACGGGCCGACACTTCCAAAGGTCGGATATCTTGAAACGGTAGAGACTGCAAAGACGCACGGGCACTACACGACCCCGCTTGAGGGCAAATGCCGCGGCAGAGGCGTAGCTTCCGGCTTCTGGATGAACGGTGGTGGGCAATCGTCGGTCATACTCAATGTGATCTCTGACGGTACGCTCACACTCATCGAGGGCTCGATCGACCTCGGCGGCACAAGAACTACCTGCGCCATGCAGGCCGCGGAAACCCTCGGTCTCCGTGCGGAAGACATAAAACCATACGTCGCGGACACGGACACAATCGGATACACGGACGGTAGCGGCGGAAGCCGAACAACCTTCGCCACCGGCCTTGCATCCATCGAGGCCGCTGAAGACGTGATTCGTCAGATGACCGAGCGAGCTGCGAAGATGCTGGAGGTCGAACCGGAGGATGTCGATTACGCGGAGGCGGTCTTCACCAACAAGAAAGACACATCCAATAGTCTCACGTTCAAAGAGGTCGCCGAAAAGACAGGGCAGACGGGCGGTCCGGTCATCGGTAGAGCCACAGTTCAGCCCGGAGGCGTGGGCCATGGGTTCGGTACGCATGTCGTGGATGTCGAGGTAGACATCGAAACCGGCAAGGTGGAGATCCTTCGCTACACCGCAGTCCAGGACGTCGGCAAGGCCATCCATCCGAGCTACGTCGAAGGCCAGATCCAGGGCGGTGTGGCTCAAGGCATCGGCTGGGCCCTGAACGAGGAATTCGTTTACGACGACAACGGACACCTGCAGAACAGCAGCTTCCTCGATTACCGAATGCCTACCTCACTCGATCTGCCCATGATCGATCCAGTGCTGGTCGAGGTAGCCAACCCCGGCCATCCGTACGGAGTGCGAGGCGTCGGCGAAGTGCCGATCATTCCGCCGCCCGGTGCGATCGCGAATGCGATTTATCACGCAATCGGTGTGAGACTGAAGCAACTGCCGATGTCGCCGCGTGTGGTTCTTGAAACGCTCGGAAAGATCTAAGTAGTTTCTGTTACGGATATGACTCTGGATCACGTCCGGGGCCTGACAGTTTTCAGGGGCAAAGCCCCGGTCATTTGCCTAGCCCAGCCCAACGGGCTGGGTTATCGGGCAGATCATCCTTAGGGGCAACGCCCCGGTCATTTGCCCCAATGAATGGCCTCCCTGCAAACGGCCGGGGCGTTGCCCCTTTTCAGATCTTTGTCCCATTCACCCAGCCCGTTGGGCTGGGCTAGGCAAACAGCCCGGGGCTTCGCCCCTGAAATCCGTCAACGGCGGCGTGCCCAGGATCTGTCCCGGGAAACTTGACACAATCGTTCTGGGGATTGTTCCATGCATGGAAATCTGTCATCTGTAACAGAAAAACACTCGACAGAAAGGTAACCTTTTGATCTCTGAGTCAGCGGCGCTGTTGCCCCTTGCTGCTGATGTCTTTCGGTATTCGTGACAGGAACTACTTGATATGCCAACAGCACACACGGCCTGCCTGCTTTTGTTCGCGCTCGTCGCTCCCAAAGCTGGGTACCTGGAGGAATCCGGACCTTCGCTGTTCGCGCTGGATTTCGAAAAGCAGGGAAAAGCCCTCGTTGCAAGTGATGGGTATGCGATTTATGCGTCACCTAAGATCGGCAAAGGGCTGGGAAGGGCGGCGTTGAGGCTACGCGTTTCAGGGGCGGGGACAGGGAATGCGAAGCTGGGGGCTAGGGTTCAGTGCCTGGATGCTCACGGAAAGAAGCTGGGCGCGCATTCCGTCGGGCTCTGGAATGCAGCGCTCAAAGATTCTTTCAGCAGATTCGAGCTCGAATTCACTCTTGAACATGAAGCGACGGATTCTTTCCGGGTATTTGTTTATCGTTCCAACAAACAGGGCACACTGCGGTTGGGCAGCGTCATGGTGGAGCGCGTGCCCCAATTCGATGCGGCCGACCTGGTTGCTGAGATCGAAAAGAGACTGAAGAAACAAGGATACTCAACCGCATATGAACCAGGCTATCTCGTCGGCTCGAAGCCGGACGAACGCGCTTATTACCACACCTTTGCGGGACGGAAGCTGAGCCGGTTAAAATTCGATCAATCGGTCTACGCCGGTACGACCTGGGTCCGTAACGACATCAAGCCTTCGCTGTTTCCTGTAGGAGTGTATTTCTACGGTGCCGCGGACCATCACGCTCAACTCGCTGAGAGGCGCGGCATGAAACTGGCCGATTGGTTCGACTTCTGCATGAAGGACATGGCCGCTCATGGCTGCAACACGGTTTATGTTGCCAACATCGCGAATAAGCCCGACGACTTTCGTCTGGTCACCGGCATTGCGCAGAAACACGGCCTGGGCGTTTTCGGACAACTGACCCGCGACCTTTACCTGAGGCCTGGTAAAGGGCGGAAGCATTACGACGAGGTCACCGTGCCAACGGCCAAGAGAATCCTGCCAGGCTATCGCGGACTGAAAGGTCTGCTGACCTGGATGCCCAAGGAGGAAGCGGCACCCAAGGAAGTGCCTCAGCTCCAGGAATACCGGAAACTGGTCAGACAGCTCGACCCGACCCATGCCATTTATACCCTCCACAACAACATCGGGACTTTTCGTGCGGACGACAAGGAACTGCCCGAGTGGTTCGGCTTCGACCGCTACAGATTCCGAAGCCTGTTCGGCAGCTATGGAATCCTGATCTCAACTCCCAAAGACGCGGCCATCAGGCTGCGAGAGGATATTGCCGATTTCTACATCGAAGCGGCGAAGCGTGGCCGGCCCATGATCTACGTCCTTCAGGGCGGCGGCTGGGACTGGAAAGGAAGCGAGGAGAAGCTCCTCAAAGAACTCACCTCCGGCGTCAGGCCCGGAGAGAACTCCGGTTGGCAGGAAATAGAGCCCGGCATCTGGTTTGGCTGGCCCCGCTATCTCGTGCCGAAATACGGCATGAAGCTTCAATGCTGGCTGTCCGTGCTCGAAGGCGCCAAGGGATTGCACATCTATCATTACCTGGGGCGCGGCGACGAACTGGGAAAGAGGCAGTTCGGCGTGGTCGGCCAGCTCGGCGAGGAGACACCGCGCTGGAGAGAATTCGCCGACACCGTCGCCGAGATCAAGCCGTTCGTCCCGACGATACTCCGGTGGCACAAAGAGGCGGTCTGCCCCGTTCAGGCTAACCATCCTGAAGTCTTTGTCCGGTCCTTCATTTTCAATTTCGAGTCCGAGCGATATGTCGTGGCCGTAAACTCCCGCATTGCGGAATGGGACAAGGTTTCACCAAGGATGCCGCGCGGCAAAACCGAACTGAAGTTCACAGAGAAGGGCCTGGAAGGCCTCCGGCCCGTCGGTCCATTAACTGTGAAGCTGAAGCTCACCGGGCCGGGTCGTCTTTTTGAATTCGGGGCAGATAACCCACTACCCACTGAAGACGGTTCATTCGATGTGACAATCCCGCCCGGTGGGGGGAAGGTCTTCATCCTGAAATGAGAAGTTTGCGGACAACGAGGATTCTCCCATCGTTATCGAAGGCCGGATTTGCAGGATCGAATGGCGGCGCTTAAGACTGCATTGCGAGTCGTAGCGGGATCACGCCTCCTTCGGTAATCGTCCACAAATAAAAGGGAGACTGTCACATGCCAATCAACTGTTTCGGGGACGAAGAGCTCGCCTACTTGCGTGAAGTCATCGAAGGACAGGAAGCCTGGCGTTGGGGTAAGAGCAACTTTGTCCCGCGATTTGAGGAATCTTTTGGCCGGCATCTTGGGCGCAAGTACGTCCATGCGGTGAACTCGGGAACCAGCGCTAACGAGACGGCCTGTGCGAGTCTCGGCCTTGAGCCGGGGGACGAGGTCATCATTCCGGCTGTGGCGCCCGTCTTTGTATCGTTCCCGATCGTGGCCATCGGGTGCGTACCTGTTTTTGCCGATGTGGACCCGCGGACGCAGATCATCGACCCGGAGGCCATCGATGCCTGCCTTACTGACCGGACGCGCGCCATGGTGGTAATCCATATGTACGGGCAGCCGGCCCCCATGGACGACCTGATGGCGACGGCGCGCAGGAACGGCCTGCGAGTCATCGAGGATTGCGCACAGGCATACGATGCCTGTTACAGGGGACGCAAGGTCGGCACGATCGGGGACGTGGCCTGCTTTTCGATGCAGCAGTCAAAGCACATTACCAGCGGCGAAGGTGGGATGATCGCGACCGACGACCCGGATCTCTATAAGCGCGCCACGGAATACGCGAATTCAGGTATGCCCTGGTACATGTATGACCTCGAGCGCCCGGAAGCAGAGCCGGTCAACGGTGTTCCCACGCGTGGGCACTTCTCTTTTGGGCACGACTTCCGCTTCAGCGAATTGCAGGGGGCCGTGGCCCTGGCGCAACTGGAGAAGATCGAACAGTTCCATGCCCGCCGTCGGAGACTGGTCGAAATACTTGAAGACGAGCTCCGCGGCCTGCCGGGAATCCAATTGGCTCATGTCTACCCGGAGACCGAACCGAACTACTGGTTCTATCCGGTTCGGGGACCAGAAAAGGTCGGCTGCGTTGGGGAAATCAACTACCTGGAAGTCGAGTTCCAGCGGATGCAGGAGAACCGTCGGACTTCGCTCGGCATACCCTTGCCCGATTATGTTCAGTATGCCCCCGGCATTTGTCCTTGTGCTGAGGAGTCTGTGAAAGGCCGCCGAAACTTCTTCGTACACCACAGCGTTGAGATACACGAATTGCAGGCAGGAATCGATGAGTTCAAAGAATGCGCTGGTGTGTGCTGAACGCGCGCCTTCAGTAAAGCGGGGCAGACAACCCTCCAGCCCGGCGCGGCGATTCTCGGCGGCACTCCTGTGGATCGCATCGCTGGGAACTGGCCGGCCTCCGTGTGCGACAGAGATTATGGTCAAGCCCGGCGAATCGATTACGGACGCCGTTGCCGCGGCGAAGGCCGGCGACACGGTGCGCGTAAGAAGGGGAATCTACTACGAGAATGTCGTCATCAAAGCGCAGGGCACCGAGGATTCTCCCATCGTGATCGAAGGGGAACCGGGAGCGATCATCGATGGTCGTGCAAAGGACATTTCATTTGAATGGCAGCCGGCTCCAGACATCGGGAGGGGAGTCTATCGTGCCATTATCAGCAAGAACATCCTTCTGCTGTCCGCTGATGGCAAGTATCTCAATCCTTTGAATCCGACTCTTACCAGCAAGCCGGGCTCGTGGAATTACAGGGAGGTCCTTAAGAACGGGCTGCCCCGTACGCGTCGTTACTTTGGCAACAAGGGCCTGCTCTTCTTCGGAAGCGTCTATACGTGCCGACGGATGAAAGACAGGCGTTTCGAGTTGCTTGTCCATTTTTATGGCGACACTCCGCCAGACGCTCTCTCATTTGCCGCGTGCGAAAATCTGTCCGGGGGGCGTCACCCGGTTGGGAAGGCCGTCGTCAACGTATCAGGGGCCAGGCATGTAGCGGTTCGCGGCTTTATCATTCGGAACGGCTGGTATGCCATTCTCATGGAAGGGGGAATGGATAAGGAAACCAGCAAAAGCGCGAAATTCTGTGAAGGCATCCGCATCGAATACAACACGATCACCGCCACACAGAAGGGGATTTTTGCCAGCGGGCCAAGTGTCAGAAACTGCAGAATTTATAAGAACGACGTCAGCCTTCCGGCCTTCAACCGATGGAATCTTCCTTCAGCCTTCGGCGCGAAATACAAGGCAAAGAGAAGTGCGCTCGAAGGAAAGGCGTTGGAAGATCTCTTCGAGCTTCATAAATCACTCGGCTATTCAGACCCTTATTCCATTTTCTGCTATCAGACCGGGCCTCGCGTGGATATCGGATACAACTATGTTCACAACCATTGGCAGGGCCCGCAGGATCAGTCGAGAGACATGCCGGGAACGTGCCACCGGATCATGTTTCACCACAACAGATGCGACGATTTTATGGACGGTGGTTTCGAGATCGGTGGAGACGGGAATCACTGTCACGTTTTCAACAACACGATCACGAACGCCGGCTGGGGTATCCGGTGGAAGTGGCCGAAGGGGGACGGCCCTCTGTTCGTTCACCACAACCTGTTCGGGGGCGAGAACGACCAGGACTTTGTTCTGTTCCGGAAGAGCAATGCCTTGACCTATTTTTATCACAACACCTGCGCCGGTGGTAAGGTCGCGCTGGTCGCCGGCAAAGAATGGGGCGGGCCGAATGTCTATTACCGAAATAACCTGTTCCTTGCCCATTACAATCGCTACCACAATCCGAAATCAGGCGCACCGCCCATGGCGCCAGACCACGTCGACTATAACATCTTCAATGCTGATAAAGACGGCCAATTGAAAGTACTGAAATACGAGGCTCATGGAATCCTGGCGCCCGGCCTGAAAGTGAGGCCAGACTTTTCGCTGCCTCTCGATAGCAGGGCGATCGACGGCGGCGCAGAACTTTCAACGCATTTCGGGCCGCCGCTGCCGGGCTGCCCTGCCGGTTACTTCATCGGGAAAGCGCCGGACATGGGAGCTATCGAATCTGGAATCGGTCCCCCTCGTTTTGGCGTTGACCCCAAAGCGTGCGGCGCCATGGCTAGGCGTAAACCAATCGAGCCGCTCTTTCAGGATGCCGACAAAATGTTGCTCGAAGGCATCGAGTTCGCGCGTAAAGTCGAGGATGTTCGGAAAGGGAGATTGCATCGATCTTCGGATGATTGAACAAAGACAATTCGAAGAGGAATGATTAAGATCCGCTTTACCAAAAGAACCTTCCATTTCTGATCGCGAGTCATGCAAACGTCCACAGTCCTGCTCATTTTTCAGTCATTCTTCTTCGATGCATGTGCGCTTACAACGTTGATCGCGCCGGGTGCTGAGAGCCAGTGGAAATACTACGACGGTGCAGAGGCAGCCGCTCCGGAGTGGCGAGAGATTTCTTTCGATGATTCGAAATGGAAATCCGGCAAAGCTCCTCTGGGCTATGGCGAACGGGAACTGAACACGACAATCAGTTTCGGCGGCGACTCAAAAGCCAAACGGATCACCGCGTACTTTCGTCACAGTTTTGATTTCAAGAAGACGGATGATGTCCGCGAATTTGCGTTCCTCATCCGGCAAGATGACGGAGCAGTCGTTTACCTGAACGGCAAAGAGATTTATCGATACAACTTGCCGGCGGGCGAAGTTCAATTTGATACGCGAGCGAACAAAACTCTCGATGGCCATCGAGAGGATCGATACCGTCGCATTTCAGTGCCGGTCACCTCTCTGAAGCCTGGCAAGAATGTCGTCGCCGCAGAGGTCCACCAATCCAACCCTGGAAGCTCCGACCTGATCTTCGATTTGGTCTTGCGGGGTTACGGTGAAAAGGATGTCTTTCTTCCTGGCAAAGTGCCTCAATCGGCGAGGACTGTTACAGAAGCATACCATCGGAAACATTACGTTGGTGCAGGGATGACTATCCCCGACGGGTATTCGGATGGTGGCCGCGGCATGAAGCTCTATCCGGATGGGGCGATCCGGACCTACCGTGAGGTCATTGTGCTGGATCGCTCGAAAGACGCAGCTCTTAGAAAACACATCGAGTTTGCCACCTCAAAGGAGATCGAAAAGCTGCCACCCGAAGAACGGGCTAAACGCATCGCCAGGTACATCGATCAGGACATGTCCCCTCCCAGGGGCCGGAGCTTTTCGGGCGGGCCGGTTGGTGTCATGGAATCGGAGTATGCAAATCGGCAGGTCTTGCTGGGTGAGATATCAACACGCTACGGCGCCGGAGTCTGCCGCCATCGCTCCCTGCTCTTTAAAGTGATGGGCGACGCCGCCGGCCTCGACGTCGCTCTGGTGCGCGGCAAGTACAAGCATCGATACAACCGCGGCTTTGGCGGCCACGCCTGGAACGAGCTCATCTTAAAAAGCGGCAAGAAGTTCATCGTGGATGTCACCCGCCCCAACGAAGATTTCTCGTTCCTGGATGCCACGAGCCAGAAGGCGGTGGAGCGTTATCTCGATACGAAGACGAATCGGATTTATCAGCCAACGAAGGCCGAGCAGAACTGAGTTGCGGCGCGTATTGCCTCGGATTCTTGGGATTGTCAGCGACCAGTTCAGCCAAACAGACCGAATCCACCGAAATCCGCGGGCTTCACTGAAATGAAGGAAGGTATCCTCAAACCGCTGGTGGAGGAGTAGAGGTGGCAAGCCAGAAGACAGATAAGCACGGAGAACGAGCAACAATGGAGGAAATACTATGAGCCCAGAATGCCAGCTAAGCATCGACGCGATACGCAAAGTCTTTGACGACGACAACCACAACGCGTTTACGGATCTGTGTTGGTTCCAGGACCGGATCTATCTGACGTTCCGGAGCTGTCCTGACGGACACGGTGTCTTCTCTTCATCGTGGATCGTGGTTCTGAGGAGTGACGACGGCGGCGAGTGGCAACAGATGTTTACCTTTAGCGTCAGCGACCGCGATGTCCGGGACCCGCACTTCCTGGAATTCAACGACACGCTGTTCGTTTACACGGGGACGTGGTTGTGTGATCCTTCCGCGCCAGGCAAGCGCGACATGAACGACCATCTGGGCTATGGTGCGTGGAGCACGGACGGGGAGAACTGGGAAGGGCCGCGGCTCCTGGAGGGGACCTACGGGCACTACGTGTGGCGCGCCGCCGTGTGCCGCGACCAAGCCTTTCTGTGCGGCCGGAGGAAGCGGGAGTTCGCTCATGACCCGGGAGACGGAGACGCCATTGAGGTCAGACAGGGTGCCCTGCTGGAAAGTAATGACGGTCTGGTCTGGAAGACGGCCGGGCTTTTCACCGAGGCCTACGGCAACGAGACGGCCTTTCTCTTTGAGGACGATGGCTCCCTCCTCGCCTTGGCCCGCGGAGGAGGGTCGCGGCCGGCCAAAGTGTGCCGGTCTCGGCCTCCATTCAGTCAGTGGGGGCGCGTGACTCTCGACCGGAACGTAGGAGGTCCATTGCTTGCCAAGTGGGGGGATCGGTACCTGGTCGGTGGCCGGAAGACGATCGACCCCCAGAACCCCAAGACCACGCTCTACTGGCTCGCGGACGATGAACTCGAAGAAATCGCCGAACTTCCCAGCGGCGGAGACAACTCGTATCCGGGCTTCGTCCCTTTCAGCGACTCAAAGGGGCTTCTGTCCTACTATTCGAGCCACGAAGTGCGCGAAAGCGAAGGTTCTCCGACCTCCATCTACCTCGCTGACCTCAGCCTGAAATAGCCCCTGCGGCCACGCGCCCACCCCTGGAAATGAGAATCTGCCAGGGAGAATCGAAGTCTCGGGCGCGACGGTCTCCGCCTGTAGCACCCCCACCAGAGCGTTCTTCGGAGCATGTGATAGCCTCCAGCAGTCCTCTGAAGGAGAGCTCCGTCATTACTTGGGCGTGGGTGACGCCCACGGTTGGTTTGTGTCTCGGATGCAGTTCTGTTGCACTCAGAGGCGTACCCAGCCCAGAAGTGAGAAGAAAGAGATAAAGCACAATGTCAG
>JASLXP010000464.1 GCA_030740295.1 Planctomycetota bacterium | reverse complement strand
TCACGATCACCCCATCGACTTTGGTCTTTTCAAACTTCCCCGAATCCAGCATGCTGACCGCCTTTTCCATCGCCAGTGTGGGCAGTTGCAGCCTGAATTTGCGTAAGCCGACCACTGCCTTGATGCGTATCGCCTGCCATTCCTTTTTCAGTTTCGTCACGCGCTCATTGTGATCCGCGATTACCTGGATCTGCCCCCCGCCTTTGAGCTTGTCTTTAAAGGCCGCGGCTCGCTGCATCATCTGAACAAGCCTGGGACGCAGAGATGCCCCAGCATTTCGTAGCTGCTTTGCATTGGGTAATGCGTTGGTGGGCTCGCGGGAGAAAATTCGGTCGACGTGATTCAGTTCATCAAGCATCGCCTGGGTTGGGGACAAAACCCGAATCTGCTGGCTTGATGTCCGCACCTCTGCCTGCAGCAGAGGCAGAGAGGCAATGGCAACCAGGATGGTGTAGCGAGTCATGACTCCTCCAATTACTGAACGGGTTTCATGCGATAGGCCAGCTCGACTCTGTCACCCTCTCGTAGATTACCGGGCAACACAATTTCCACACGGCCTACCTGTAATTTGCGCCAATTGCCGGTTCGGAGTCCATCTGGTACGAGCCGAAGCTCGTGGCTCGTGGAAAGTACGACCTCGACCCCGGCACCTTTGTTGTCCGTCGCTTTGAATCGATCAGCGGAAACCGTTCCTTTGGCTTTGCCTCCGGCGTCAAGCGTGGCGCCTCTGGCTTTCCAGCCTCCCCGGGCGATGGGGATGTTCTCCACGAGGCCTGCAAGATCGACATCGGCTTCGGCTTCCAGAGTCAAGGTTACTGCCAGCTCGTGATCGTTGAAGGTATAGGTGCGTTGATACTTCAGAGGTTGGCCTTCGACGTTGCCCTGAAAACTGAGCTTGCCGTTCTTGATGTCCAGAGTGTGCGTCTGTGCGTGATATTCCTCCCAGTAGCGCTTGCCGTCCTTCTGGGTGGCAATGAGGCCGTGGTGGGTGGTCGGTGACCAGTTGGCCGCGAGGAGGAAGTGTCCGTAGGCCGGCGTCCAGAATCCGGAGAGCCCGCCGCCAAGGAAGGGGGTGCACTTCCGCATGTCTGGAATAGGGCCGCCGGTGTTCTCGAGGTCGCCTGGATAGGGCAGCCGGAAATTCTCACGAAGGCGGATGTACCAGAGACCGGCGGGCTTGCCGATGTAGCAGTAGGTGTAGTAACCGGGACGTTTGATGGCGACCAGTTCGTCTTCAAAAATCCGGATAAAGGACTCTCTTTCATTGCAGGGAAAAATGCCGCTGCGATCCGGCTCGGAATAGTGGCGGTATCGCCAGGTCGTGATGCCCGGGTAACGTGGATGCCTCGGGGACTCAAGGAAGTTCGTGATCTGCTCCCTCGCTTTCTCTTCCGCTTCAGCTTTTTCTTCTGCAGACATCACCTTCACCCATACACCAATCTCGGGCAGCACGTCATCCAGGATGCCTTTCGCGCCGCCCCACTGCTCGAAATAAAATCCCTCGCCCACCCGGTGATTAAAATTGAATCCGCCCAGCATCTTGCCATCCGGCTCGGGGCCGACCGTGTGGTTGAAGAGCCGGTAAGACTTGCGCAAAGAGTCAAGGATGAGTGGGTCTTGGCTCATGCGGTAATAGACGGCCTCGTGCCAGTGAGTCATCCCGATGTAGCTGGCGTCGGAGCCCAGGGCTTCCATGTGATAGCCTGCCGGGTGCTGTCCGTTTGCCCAGCGCCGCGAATAGAGACGCATCATATCCGAATACAGAGGATTGCCCGAGCCCTCGGCGAAAGCCTGGAACGCGACGAGGTAATGGCTGGACTGGTTGCGCGCGGAAACGAGATAGTCTGGAAAACTGCGATCGATGATGTGCCGCAGACCTTCGGTCCAGACCTTCTGAATCTCCTCCGGCAGATGTGGCGCGGCGAGGCCGTACACGGGAAACGTCTTCTGCCCAAGTGCGAATCCCATGTTTCCGGGATATGGATTCAGGTCCGCAGTGCCGGGAAATGTCTCATCCTCCTGGAGTACCATCAGATCCCGAAGAGCTGCGGCCGCGGCGCGATAAAGGAGCTCCTTCCGGCCAAAATAAGGATTGACCGGCTCGTCATGCAGAGCCGCAAGCGCCAGGTGTTCGGCCGCAGCGCCGTAGTGAGAAGACGCGCCCGCATAGAGGCCCTTGACAGCTCGCAGACGATCCCATCGGTTGTCGGGATGCTTTGCCTTTGCTTTCTCCTGCCAGCCATCAAGAGAGCCGGCCCAATGGCTTTCCGGATCGAGATTCTGTGACCTGAGCCACTTCTCGATCGCAGGCAGAAAGCTGCCAATCAGAATCTGATTTCTGAGCGGGTTCTTCAGCCATGCTTCTTTGCGAGTTTTCAATGGGATAACCAGCTCCTCAGTTTTGCCAACTCTGGATGGATCGAGAAGGGCAGGCAGAACCTCGGCGATCCTCTTCTGAAACTTATGACAGACCACGGTGCCGTCAGGGAGTTCCTCGACGGACCCGCGAATCTGTCTCGCGGCCTCAGCACTCGAACAGAGGATGAGAGGCATCCCGGTTCCGCGGAGTTTCCAATCTGCTGGCTTGGGAAGATTCAGACGCCACACACTCCGAGTCTCTTTGACGGGGATGTCAACAGCCCCTTTTTCATCCAGACGCGCCAACTCAGTGCCATCCTCCTTTTCCAGAACAGCCGGCCCGCCATGCAAGGTGAGCGTCTCCGCGTGTGGTGGAACGTAAACATAAAACCGCTCAGGCTGCCCGGCCCACGGAAGCCCCTCTCCATTCTGAAAACACACGCCATAGGGAAAATCACGGGAAGCGTGAAGTTCCAGCGACACCTCATCATGCGTGCAGGACAGGCGCACCTGGTAGATGCCGGCACTCTCTAATAAAAGACGGTGATGGAGCACGGGGTCTCCCGCCTTCGTTTTTCTCTTCGAAGTGGGAATCAAAGAAATGTCCGGCTGGAGTTCCTTGAGCTTTCCGGAATTGCCGGCCTCCTCCAGGTAGCGCCAGAAAACGATCTTCTCATCCGGGTCGAACACCCGGACAAGACAGTGCAGCTCTCTCTTCGAAGCGGTCCGTCTAATCACCAGGTGTGCAAGAGTTGGTTCGTCCACAACCAGGTACAGAGCGGCTGCCGGCCGTGGTGAGACGGGCCCAATCCTGTGAGGCATCAGTCTGGCGATGGCACGCGGTGAATTCTTGAACCCGGGCTGACAGCCTGACGCAACAAGAAGAAGTAGAGCTGGTAATAACCTGAAGAGAGGCATGTTCGTGTGTCAGTAAGGGAGGGGCGGAAAGATACTGATCGGGCTCAGACTTTGGCGAACGGAATCGGCTCAATTCGCGTGAAACCACAAGAGTCAGCGGCACCACACAAGTGGGAACCTATCACTTAATCGCTGCGTCGAACAGAGTGTTCTGGCGTCGAGTCATCGGATGCACTCTATGAAGAAAGCTCTGCTCGTTATCAGCCTGCTGGCACTTCTCGTTCTGTCCCTCTGGTTCATTTACGAAAGTGAATGCTCTCGCCTCAGTTCACGCGCGGCAACGCTCATGTCTTCTGAGATTTCTCGCTGGGGGCAATATGGCAATGTTGTTACCGCGGATCCCATCTTCTCTGTCGGGTTCCGTGGCGTCGAGTGCAGGATGAATGCATGGCCCAAATGGACGGGAATCCGCACAGGTAAGAGTCTCAGATCTGTTCGCGTCACTGTTTCATCTTTTGGAGAGAAGGTCTTAACCGATCGCGGCATTCCTTTTTAGGATTATGGGGACTACGTTCTGAACATTGACTAGGCTCCGTCCGGTCTGTTCTCATGCAGAATCTCATCACAGCACTCGGCGTCGCCGTGTATATGAGCAAAGCACTATTCGTGATTCACCTTGTGTGGGCGGCTACTGTAAGCGGCGAGGCATTCCGAGGCCTGCAGCAGAGCATTGCCGATCTGTCCGCTGCTGATTCACGCTCAGTTCAGCGAGCGCAAAAGGACTTGCTGAAGGCACGACAAATCGTGATTGCTGAATTAATCAGATTCATAAGTGACAAGGAGAACCTGAGGCGAGAGTATCGCGCTTCCAGCAGATGCATGGACATCCTCGGCCACTATCGTGCGACCGAAGCCATCGAAACGTTAATCGATGATATCGGTTACCCTCTCGGTCCTGTCCTCGCCCGAATAGATTTGGGGACCAGCTTTGGGGTACCTGACAGATATCCCGCGGTTGATGCTTTGGTAGAGATCGGACATCCAGCCATTCCCGCCCTTCTTAACAGGCTGCGCAGGGCTGAGCCAGTCCCTGGATTGTTCCACAGATTGACCGTTAAGGTCATTGTCGCATTTCTCGGCAAGGACGGCGCCCATGTCCGTCTGAAAGAGGAATTGGTCGACGCGGCGGGGGCAGAGAATGACAACCTGAAAATCGCGCTGCGTGAACTGCAGTCGCTGCCAAAGAAACCTGTTGGCCGCCAGTGAATGGCTCAAGGACTCGCACGCTGCAACGACTATCTGAAACAGAATGTTCGTAGCGTGTTCGCGGCAGAAAGACGAGGTACTCCGGCGAATCAGATCTAGTAGGTCAAGACGGGAGAGTTTTTGCGGATCTTAGAAATGGGAGTCCTCTTGTTCAGGGGCGAAGCCCCGGTCGTTTGCCTGGCCCAGCCCAACGGGCTGGGTTTAGAGAAGGATTGCCATTCAGGGGCAACGCCCCGGCCATTTGCCGCAGGTGAGTGCTGCAAATGGTCGGGGCGTTGCCCCTGAATGGCAGTCCTTCATTACTTCCCGGCCCGCCGGGCTGGGCCAGGCAAACGTGCGGGGCTTTGCCCCTGAAATCCGTAAAAGACACCCCCGTCTTGACCTACTAATCTGAAAACTGAAATGCATAGAGCTTGCAGGCCCGAAGCTTGAAATGCAGATGAATGGGGCGATTGATGAGCTCGGCCACATGGTCATTCTCCTGCCACCTGACGGGCGCGGCGATGTGATTGCGGTCGACGCTTATGGATTCGGACATCGTGTAGCCCGGGATGGCCTGGCCTGTTTCGTCCTGAATCTCGACCCAGACCTCGCCCATTGCTGAGCAGTTCACGTTCAGAGTCAATTGCTCTCCGGAAAACTGCAGAAGTGGGGAGGTGAATTCTCCACCGGTGTAAGCGGCATCGGCTGAAACAAAGCCATCAAGCCTCTGCACCAGCCGGCCGACGCCTCCGCTGCGGTCTCCTTCGGCGGCATCATAGGCGCCGTGAGTGTAATGCGTGCCGCAGTAGTACTGCCATATCTCATTTCCCTTGCGGATCATTCCATTCGCGATGTAGACCTGGCCGCCGTCCCATTCCCCTGCGAGCCCGAGGGGTATGTAAGGTTGCCGATCCGGCCTGTTCCAGGAAATCCCGTCCCGGCTCACCGCGAGCTGCACCTCTACCGGGCCGTCATTCCTGAATCGGCCGCGCGAGTCTTTGCCATGGAGAGTGGTATCCGCCGTGTCACCGTATGGGTAATGCCGGTATGGGGTGGTGAAGCTGAAATACGCGTCTTCAGCCCACGGATAATTCACAACGCTCGGCGTATACAGGTCCGTATCAGAAGGGTCGGATTCATCCGATAGAAGCACAACGGGTAATTCATCGCCTTTCCTCGCACGGGACAACCCCGGCCCTCTCTGGGAGTCAGGATGCGTTATGAACGGCCAGGGCAGATCGAGCGGGTTGTCAAGTTCGACTCTTGCCACGCATCTCCCACGGCCAGGACTCGACCATCGGACGTATGCGGCGTACCTCCCCAATTTTTCATCAAAGAGAAGCAGATTCTGTGTGTCATGAAAGAAAGGAAGGGCGCAGGGGCTCTGCCGCTTCCAGTGGATGCCGTCAGGGCTGGTCACCAGGTAGAGCTCGAGGTAATAGCCATTGTCGTAGCTTCCGCAGATGCAGCCCCTGCTCTCTTCCCAGGCATCATTCTCCTTGATGATGACAAGCCCTTTGTAGCGGTGTTCGTCCGGACCGTTTGGATCTTTCATAACACTGCCATTGGCGCCGGGCATGACGATGTTCGTGTTGGGGTTCCCTTCCCAATCGAAGACGTTTACGTTGGGCCGCTCCCAGTGAATGCCGTCGCTGCTGGTCGCATAACAGAGGGCACGCCGTTCTGGCTTCACGTCGAACCCCTCGGCTATTGCGTCGTACCACATTTTGTAAACGCCGTCGTCGTCCATGACGTTGGAGTAGCCGTGGATGCCGTGATTCTCCCAGGGCGTTTCGGGCAGAAGAACCTGCTCGGTCTTAATCGGTGGATTGACCGTGAGCGTCATTCCCTGCTGCGAGGCGAACCACCGCTCGTCGATGAAGAGCTGCTTTCGGTTGCTGACGTTAAGGATCTGTTGCATGGGTTTTCTCACTTGGCAGAAAGGTATTCGCTCCACTCAGATCGCCCAACGCTTCCAGAGGTCCTCGGGAATTTCGTATTTGAAGCTCTCTCTGTCGCGATGACTCCACCGGCCAAAGAACGCGATCCTCGGCCGCTCCCTTACATTCATCGAACCCGTGTGAAACAGGTAACTGTGCCACAGTACCACGTCGCCGGCTTTCCCTGCAAACTCGCAAGGGCCTTCGGCCTCATCATCGAGAAACCATAGCCAGGTGAATCCCTCGCGATCCCTGAAACTCCCATCGACTGTTTCCGGATTATCGAGCAGATACCTCCACGCGGAGAAGTGACTCTTTGGCCAATAAGTAAAGCCGCCTCCCTGATGCTCGACATCGAAAACATAGGCTGTTGCACCCAGCATAAAAGGTGACCAGCCGCCTGGTCCGTAACCATCGACGTGACCATCGTTGGGAAGGGACCATTCTTCCGCCTTCTCCGGTTCGGGCCACTTGATTAGAGGCGCGCCACCGCCCCCGGCGAATGCTCCGTCCCCGAGTTGCTCGACGATCCGTTTCACGCCTGCCTGTTGATTCAGGTTTGTGCCATCCGGCAGTTGAAGCCCTTCGACCACATAGTCTCGCTTCCATGTCGACGGATCATGGGGATCGGTTCCCAAATGCGACCAGATGGCCTCTTGCCAGACCTCGACCACAGCCGGTTCAATGAGACCGTGGAGGATCAGGAAGCCGTTGTTCTTGAAGAATTGAATCTGTTCGTTGGTGAGTGCTGTCACTGCGGTCGGCGAATCTGAAGGCACGGTTCTATCTCCTGGGGGCATGTTCAGGTTTTCAGGACCGCAAAGCTCATGTGGAGCTCGGCGTGTCGAAGGTGCGCACGCAGCCAATCCTCAACTGAGATTTCTCCAAGCGCGAGGTGCGGCACCCGGCTGGTCTCGGTTTGTTGCCGATTGATTGCAGCTCGAAAGAGGTCAAGTCCTTCTGTGGTTGTTGTTTCGGATGGAGGCACGACCAGTGATTCTTTGTCAATTTCGCATTTTGAACAAGCCGAACATTTCTGATTTATTAAGACATTGTCCTCCTGAGATATTCCCCGGTTCTGATAATTGAGTACTGCAGCTCCTCTTCCTCTTGCGCAACACCGATTCAATGAACTGGTGAGCCAGACGCTGGCACACACGTTGTCCGAATCCGGATTTCGGCGAATCGGGCAGAGCTTTCATCGACGGCTTGGTGAATGCGTCCAGGCGGTCAGTTTTCATACCGCTTACGGCGCAACGAATGAGCAGATCGAGTTTTACATCAACGTCGGATTGGCTTTCGATTCCATCTGCCGCCTGTGTGCCCTTCCGATTCTGGAGCGGCCGAAAGAACACCAGTGCTCGGTCAGAGGAACGCGTGACCGCCTGGAATTCCTCCTGGAAAGGGCACCCCGGGCCTGGGAGATCGGCCCTGATTCCAATATGGATGAACTGGCTGGACTGCTGATATCCACCCTTGGCGAGTTAACTCACGAACTGGACGGCATGGATGGCATCGCAGCTTTTGCAGATCACCGGTGGTTCATGAGGGAAAGGCCGAAGCGCGAGATCGCCCAGGTCCATTACCTCCTGAAAGACTACGCGGCCGCATGGGAAGAAATCAGTCTGATGACGCGGCTATTTGCGGGTAAAGGAAATGCCAGTGACGCCGACTGGTGGCTGGCCCGGTTCGGCCTTGGCGGCCTGAAGGCGAAGGTGTAGTCGACACACCAGGCCGTGCGCTTTCTACTTTTCAAACTCCACCACCAGCGTCCTGAAAAGTCTGATCCCGGGAAACTCCACCTTTACCACGTCCTCTGCGATTTCCGCTTTCAGTTCTTTGGCCATAGTGCGCGGCTCCCAGGTCAGCATTGTTGCCCTGGCCCTGGTATAGCCCTCGGGCATGTTGACTTCGATGGGGAAAGGCTCGTCAACCGGTGGCGGCAATTCGTTCGTTTTGTTGCGGCGGAAGCGTTCGGTAATGGGCGGATTGATGAGTGGGATTACGTAGCGGAGTTTATCGCCCACCTTCGCCTGAACCGCGGTATCCGCATACCAGAGTATTTCCGGTGAATCGACGTAGATGGCATCCTCAGCCTCCGGTATGGGCACCAGGTCTTTGCTGCGGAAGAACTCACTAAATCGTGTAATAAAAACGCCCGGGGAATCTTCGCAGAAAGGCGCGGCCGAAAAGTTGCCCACGTAATATGAACCGCTCGCGATGGTGAAGATGGCCCAGTAAATGTCATCGTGTGCGAAGTGGCCGCGGCCGTTGCGGTGTGGAGAGAAGAGCTGATAGACGCCGTTGTATTTTCGGGCCACTTTTCGTTTCTCGCAGATGCCCCAGATCGCGTCTTCGTAGCGGTTCATGTAATGATTGAAGAGGGGGGCACTCATCGTGCCTTCGTCCATGAACATGCCGCCGGCCTTCGCAAAGGCGATGAATTCCGGGAAGTCCTCCGGCGGCGGGGCCTCTTCGTCGCGGCGCCCGACCCGTTCCAGGTAGGCCCACGTATCCATGTTCGCGCCGAATTCGAAATCGGGATAGGCCTTTCGGAGTGCATCTTTGAACTGATCAAAGTTCTTTGCCGCGTGCTTCATCTTCTCCTCATTCTTGAATGGCAGCGGAATGCCGAGTGGCGAGTGCACACGCTGTGGGCCGAAAATGCCAACGTCGAAGCGGATGCCCTCGTACCCGGTACGCTTCACGAACTCGACCGCCTCATTGGTAATTTGGTCCATAAGCTCCGGAAACCAGTGGTTCAAGTGCTCTTCGATATGCGGCGTTTTTGGCATATCGAACGGCCCCGTGCTGAAGTCGTGCTTGCGCACTGCGTCCATGCTTGCCTTCCGGATGCGGTAGACCTGGTCCGTGGCCACCAGCCGTGATCCGAGGTATTCCGGCTTGCGGATATATAGATCCATGAGCGCGTTCCCCGTGCCGCCGGCGAACAGATACATGTGCGTGGAAACACCGATGCTGCGGTTGTAGTCCGTGGCGCCCCGTACAATTTTGTAGGACTGCGGAACGATGGACATGCCGCACAGCCACTGATCCTCTTTCGGCAGAATGCGTGCACAGTCGCCGGCTGTGGCGGCGAAGACCTCGACCAGATTCGCCAGATTCTCGTGTTCTTTAAATGGATCGTAATGGCGCGACCTCGCGCCCATCAGGTGCACCACATAGACCTCGGGATGCAGACTGAAAACATCGAAGGCCGAGCTTTCGATTGCGCCATCGGCAGCGAGGGTTTCAGCGACCGCCTTGTAGCCCCAAAGCTTCGTCTTTGCGCTGGTTTTCCAAGGGACACTCACGGCTTTTTGCGTGCCCGCATCCAGTGTGAGATTCTGGCGATACAGCTCTTTGCGCGTGTTGAACTCATTTTCAAGGGCGACCACGAGCGCGCGGGTCTGGCTCTGGCCGGTGAAATTCTCGACGAGGATGTGGAGGTTCTGTTCGGCGCCCGGCCTGATCCATCTTTTTTCAGCACGAAGGTATCGGACGGTCAAACCTTTGGAGGGCTGGATGCGCTCGAGCTTGACCCAATCGACACTGACGGTTCGTACGGAATTCGGCGGATCGCCCGAAAACGAGGAGTACTTCGTCCGCGGTAAAACGATTCCGAACTTCAGCCCTGGCGGCTTCCGCTTGCTTCCCACCTTGGGTTCGTATTCGGGGTAAATCTCTTTCAGGTAATGCGAGTAATGCCAACTGTGCCGCGGCTTTCTGGCGGCCAGCCGCTTCCTGAGCGACTGATCGATCTCGTAGATCAGCGAAATGGTCTGCCAGGTATCCTCTTCACCGATATCGAAGTTGTGGAAATCCTCCGAGGCGTTCGGAAGGCGAGCACGAGGCACAGAGGCGGTCAGCCGGATCGGTGTGCCGATCACGTTTGTCTCGCCTGAAAACTTGACACGTGCCTGAAGCCGGTAGACCCCCGGCACGATGCTCTTCCATTTCACTTCCGGCGTCAGTGCAATCCCAAGAGAGCCCTTAGCGATGGACCTTCGGGACACACGAATCTGCAAAGCGGACGGGCTCTTCTTCTTCTCACCATCCTCCTCGAACTCACGAATGGACTCCGCTTCTTCGTCTTCAACAATGGAGAGCGCGCTTCCCGCTTCCAGTTTAGTTGCCGGGATCTTCCAGGCCGGCCAGTGGAACGATTCTTTGCGCGCAGGCTTTTCTGCCGAGAGGTGTGGGAGCAAAAGCAGGAATGCCAGTGCCTTTAGAAAACCAACGCACGATGCTCGATGCTGGTCGCTCAATACTCGATGTCTTGCCCGGATTGATTTTGCTTCCATTGGTCACTCTATCTGTTCAAAGGCCACTTATGTGAGGGTGCCATAATAATCATTACTGACGGGTTACAGTAACGCGATCTTATCGTTCGGCAGAGCCCCGCGATCCAATACTGACGACGCGACAGCTTTGTCTCTTCTTGTAGCGCCGATGCCGATCTGCCCCTGCATCGTGGCACGGGCGTCTCGCCCGTGAGCAAAGGACTTACCCTCCACGGGCGAGACGCCCGTGCCACGTTCAGTTAAGCCAGCACCATTCCTTCATAAGATTACTTTCCCCCTGCCCAGAATATCGTGCAGATGAACCAACCCGATCGGGCGGGATTGGCCATCGACTATCGCCAGCGAGGTAATGGCCATCTGCTCCATGATCATCAGGGCCTCGGAGGCCAGAGCTTCGGATTCCGCGAGCTTGGGATTCTGCGTCATGACCTCAGTGATTGGAGAATCCTGAGTATGTCCCTTCAGAAAGATCCGGCGAAGGTCACCGTCCGTCACGATGCCTGCCAGGCATCCATCGTTGTCGACAGCGAGGGCCACGCCGAGATTCTGATTGGAGGACATCACTTGCATTGCGGCGCCCAGGTTTTCATTGGCAGAGATCAGAGGCAAGGCGTCTCCAGTGAGCATGATGTCACGAACGCGAAGCTTGAGCCGCCGGCCGAGGGAGCCGCCGGGATGGAAGCGGGAGTAGTCTTCGCTGGTGAATTCTCTCTTGGACGCGAGCGCCATGGCCAGCGCATCACCGACGGCAAGTACTGCGGTCGTGCTGGCTGTTGGAGCGAGGCCAAGAGGGCAGGCTTCCTGATCGACGGCAACGATCAGGTTGTAATCGCAGAGCTCGGCGAGGGTGGACTCCGGGTTGGAGCAGATGCCGAGCGTCGTAAGCCCAATCTGTTCGACAGCGAAGACAAGGTTGAGCACCTCCTCAGTCGCGCCGCTGTTGGAGATGGCGATAAGCAGATCATCTTTTTCGATGAGTCCCATGTCCCCATGCACACCTTCGACAGGATGAAGGAACAGAGCGGGGGTCCCTGTGCTCGCAAGCGTACCGGCTATCTTCGAGCCGATAATGCCGGATTTGCCGATGCCGGTAATGACGACCTTTCCCGGAAGATTCGAGATAGCGTTCACTATATTCACGAAGTTGTCATCGAGGCAGTCCAGTTGTTTCAGAATGGCATCGGACTCGGTTTTCAAAACCTGCCGGGCCAGGTCCACCTCATTGGCGTTGGGCATCTTTCACCTCAAAAAAGTTCTGAAATTGCTGGATGAGGGCCGGCGCGTCACTGAATGCAATGTGAGGGATCGGCAGCGACTGCAGCAGTGTGCTGCCGTACCGTTTGGTGAGCATGCGTTTGTCAGTGAGCAAGACAACTCCGTAATCATCTTTGGTACGGACGAGCCGGCCAAATCCCTGTTTCAATCGGATGGCCGCGCTCGGCACCATAAAATTGAAAAACGAATTGATGTTCCGTGATTCGAGCAGTTCGCACCGGGCCTCGACAATAGGATCTTTGAAAACGGGAAACGGCAGCTTCGAAACGACGACGCAGCAGAGGGTGTTGCCGGGTGCGTCAAAGCCTTCCCAGAAGCTCTGCGTGCCCAGGAGCACTGAACTGCTATCCGACTTGAAATCATCCGTGAGGCTGGAGGCTTCGCCATCAATGCCTTGGGCGAGCACTCGGATATCGGAAAGCGCGAGGTCACGTTTCAGCGGCTCATACAATTCCTCGATCAGGCTGTAAGAAGTGCAGAGGACGAGGGCCCTGCCTTTGGTTGCCCGGAGAGCATCCACCAGCAGGCGGCCGAGCTGTTCACCGAAATCACTGGCCTGATAGCCCGGCTCGGGGAGGAAGGCTGGGATGGCAAGCATGGCCTGATTCTGAAGATCGAAACAACTGCCGAGGAGCAGCTCACAGAAATTCTGTTCCTCGAGCTGGTCCATCCCAATCCGCTGTTTCAGAAAATCGAAACTGCCGCCCGTGGAGAGCGTGGCTGACACCATGAGCACTGTCGACTTCCTCTCGAAAAGGTGCTGGCGCAACAAAGGGCCAACATCGATCGGGGCCGCGTGCGCGGAATAATTCCATCGTCCGCGCCAGCGTTGCTTTTCAGTCCAGAAGACGTCGTTGTCGCTGCGGGCCTCGAGAATGAACTCGACATCCTGTGAGAGTTGGGAGACATCCTCCACGTGCCGCTTCAGCTCCTCGATCGGCGCACGCAGTACCGAGAGTTTCTGCTGCTGTGCGACCTGCTCCGAGACACTCTCGGCCGCGTCCAGGATCGCGTTGAGCGCGGAGCAGAGCTCATTCCCTGTACGGCGGATGGTCTGCCAGTAAGCGCCTTCCTGCGTCTCGCTCGTGAAACGTTTCTTGGACGGCTCACGGGCCGAGCCTTTTCCACTTTCAAAGAGCAGGGACAGCGCGTCAAAGAACTCGCCGGACGCATCGCGCGCCACGTCAACCTGTTTGCACGCGGATTCAAATTTGGATTTGAGCGGGGCGGAATCTTTTTGGGTGAGGTCACGCTGCACCACGTAATGCAGATAGCCGAGGGCCCCGCGCCCGCCGCGGCCCTGTTTCTTTTCCTTAATGTAAAGATTGTCGAGAAGAGAAAAGACGCGAAACGAGGTGACCTCCCGGGACAGGTGATCGGTCGCCACTCGTTCCACGTTGTGCGCTTCGTCCAGAACGAGGTAGGAGTAACTGGGAAGGATGCCGTTCTCCATAGCCATGTCGGTAAAGACGAGAGCGTGATTGGCCACTACGATGTTTGCCCGCATTGCTTCGCCGCGGGCCTTGTAGAGAAAGCAGCGGCATTGGTTGCGGCACGTACGCATGCATTCGCTTCCGCCGAGATTGAGCCGGCTCCAAATCTCGCGCCCCTTCTGATTGATGAATCCAGGACACTCGGTCACGTCCCCGGACTTCGTGCGCGCCGCCCAGACCGCGAGCGCAGCGATTGGCAGACGGTCTCGCACCAGCAGGTCGCTCTCTCCTCTGTTCAGAATGCTCATCAGGCGGCTGACGCAAAGATAGTTGTCTGCCCCTTTCACCCGCACTGTCTTGTAGTTCTTCTGCAAGACTTTCCTGAGCTCCGGCAGGTCCTTATCGCAAAGCTGATCCTGCAGCGATTTTGTGTTCGTGGAAATGACCACCCGCAGACCGTTCAGAATCGACCAGCCAATCGCGCAAGCAGAATATGCGAGCGACTTGCCCGTCCCGGTACCGGCCTCAATCAGCGCGTGGCGGCCTTCGTTAAATGCCTGGCAGATCCCATGAACCATCTCTACCTGCTGCTGCCGGTATTCAAAGCCTTCCTTGCGTTTGGCAAAGACGCCACTGGGTGAAAACATCCGTCCCATCCGCTGCGCTTCAAGCAGCGACAACTCTGGCGGGACCAGTTCTTCCTTCTTGTTGCGCAGTTCCTCCGCGTACTCGTTAAAGTTTTCGAAAAGCTCCTGATATTTGCCGGTCTCGCGAAGCATAGATTCCTTGAACATCCTTTCATCAAACCTGAGAAAAACTTCTGCGAGAGGCGTATCGACCGGACCGAGGAATTCCGCCACCGTGTGCACCACCGCGGGATGCAGCGCATCGATACCATCCATCAACGCGAGCCAGACCAGTCCGGCCACCCGTGCGTCGTCCGTTGCCCGATGAAAGTTCGCGTCCAGGCCGATGAATTCACACAGAGCTCGGAGGTCGTGCCGGGACCGTTCAGGCCAGACAATGCGGGAAAGCGCGAGAGTGTCGTACAGCCGCCGGCCCAGACTGCTCATCCCTTTCGCCTTGAGGAAAGCGGCCTCGAATTCAACGTTGTGGGCCACGACGATCTCCTCGTCACCGATGAACTCCTCCATCTCTTTCAGAGCTTCCTTCGGTGTCGGCTGCCCTGCGACGTCCTTGTTTGAAATGCCCGTAAGTCTGGAGATGTCCCGCGGGATCGCGCGGCCCGGATCGGCAAACCGGCTGAAGGATTCCGGTGACTCGCCTTCGCGAAAACGGACCGCGGCCACCTCGATGATCTCGTCCTCTTCAGGATTGAGACCGGTCGTCTCAAAATCTATGACGGTGAAGTTTTGGAACACGTATCTGGTGTTCGGCAGGTGGTGAATAATTCACAAATACACCATTCTGTTAATCATCGCTTCTGCACTGGTTTTGCTCATGAAATCGGCCAGTCGGCGGATCTTCTCACCAATTGAGTAGCGTTGGTCTGGAATGACCACGATTCCAAAATGTTGCACGCCAGCAACAAGTAATTGCGAATGAAGTCTCGCAAAATCCCCAATGTTGAAAGAGTAAATCACTCTCTCCAGTTCAATTGCCAACTGTAATTGTTCAACATCCGATGCTCCCAGGTTTCCTGCCTCTGAAGTAGTATGAACGTCATAGCCACGAGCCAGGAGGCCCTGGATTACAGCCCTCTCGCCTGCATCTTCATCGACGTAGAGCTGGATTACACTCATTACGCGCCGTTTTGAGTCTTCAGCCTGTCAAACTCCACATCGTCCTCAGCAAGTACGCCTTCGATTTCCTTACGATTCTCATGGAAGTAGGCCAGGGCCGTGTAAACCTGGCCGAGAGTCAGGTGCGGATAGGTTTGCGGAATATCTTCCGCGGTTTGGCCTTGCTTATAAAGTGTGGCAATTCGATGAACAGTGATACGTGAACCATCGATGCGTATTCGTCCGCCACAAGTATCTGGTGTACTGACCAGAATAGCGTCGAGCGTTGTAGGCATTACTGACCTCCATAAATTCGGTAGAACTGAGATGTTAGCAGTTTTTTGGAGACCCGCGAACTCAGTTCAATTGACCTCCACGCTCTCCAGCAGCATCGAGCCGGCAGACCTGTAATTGTAGATTCTGAAACCGAAGTGGGTCACCTTGCTGAGGTCCAGGGCTGGTATTGGGCGTTTCTTTGTCGAAGTCCTGTAGGAGCTTGTTCCCAGTGAAACGGTGTGGACGGTCTCCCAGGTGCCTTTGGTGACGGCGAAGGCTCGTCCGTAGAAGATGTCTCCTTCAGAAGTTTCGAGCAATGGATAAAGACTGACGGCGTGTTTGCCCTGATGAAAAGCACGGAAGGTTATCTGCGTCTTGCCGGACAGGCCCTTCACCGGATGCATGAAACGGGTGTAGCTGTATCTGGACTTCTTGGATGGCTGCCAGTCGACGGAAAGGAGAGAGTTCTTGCCATTGATTGTTTTTACGGGCTGCGCGGTTACTGCCGCGCCCTGGGTTTCCACGACGGCCTGCCATTCCCTGCTCTTTTCATAGCCGTCGGATGGGACCTCGGGCGGGATGGAAGTGGAGTAGTACGGGTAATGCGAGGTCCGGCTCCAGTTGCCTGCACCGTCGCGAGCCTTCACATGGAAGTACGAGAAGCCGGGCTTTTCGAGTACCGCGAATGTCTTTTGGATTTCACTGCCGTCGATTGAATCGTCCGGCTCGGTCGCAGGTTGTCTGTCCAGAGTGTAGCTGAATCCGGAGATGCCGGTGACGTCCCAGGTGCTCCACGAAAAGATCGGTGCCGGGCTGCCTGAGCCCTGGATGGCGATGTTGTCGAGATAGTAGGTCGTGCCCTTTGGGTTCGGGCTGCCGCGGCTCCAGTTTCCAAAGGAGAGCGAGCGAACGCTCCAGTAACTCACATCCGGATACGCGGCCTTGATGATCGCTTGCAGGTCGATGATTGCCCGGCGCCATTTGCCGTCCGCTATGATTCCTTCGGCCACGGCGATGTTTTCGTGGATATCTGATTCGCCTGTCAGGCCGATGATGTAGTTATGCTTGTCCGAGGCGTAAAGCTTTAGCATGAGGGTCAGCCCCGGTGGGAATCTGTAATCAAAAGTGAGGATGTGGTGCCGGTGCGAATAGAAGGATTTCGAGTGTGAGAGCGCAGATTTGTAGAGTGGCGCGTTGATAGTCACCTTGAGGCATCTGTCATTCCGCTCCGGGTCAAGATAAAGGCTGGGGTTCGAGCCTGACCATGAACCGTACGATGCTGAGAAATCAGAGTAACTGAGCATCTGCGCGCTGGGGCTGCTGACCGTCAGTGTAGATGGCCCGTTCTTGTCTCTGGAATAATCGATATTCCAGATCCACGTCCGTCCGGCGGATTGGTTGCCCACAAAATCGGAGAAGGGCTTGATTTCATAATTCATCGCAGTGCCATTCGGAATGGGCGCGACCATTGGAGCCTTTGCCTGGGCCCAGTTGTAACGCAGATCCCCCGACGCCAGCATGCGCGCATGGCTGGATTGCAGTGTGATCGGCTGGCCGTTCAGAGAGAGACCAAGATTCATCGGATTCACGCCGACGCCTTTATCTCTGAGCCGCACGGCGACGTACGAAGACGTCGATTTCGCGCCGTTTGCGGGGAGCGCCGATGCGATGTTCGGCGGCGTGTTATCTATGATGTATCTGTAATGCCGGGCAGGCCCCCAGTTGCCCGCGGCGTCCACCGCGCGGATGTGAAACCAGTTGTCGCCTTCCGGCAGATCTCTGAATGTCGCGGTGTTTTCGACGGTGGTGATCCTGGCGGAAGGCTCGTCCGATGGTGTCTGGCTCCATTTGTATGCGAAGCCCTTGACGCCGCCCAGATCAAGCGCGTTCCACGTCAGCGCCACTTCATTCTTCGTACTGATCGCCGGCGTCATAGTGACGTTATCTATGTGAAGTGACTCGCCGGCCAGGTTGGCGCGGTGTCCGTAATCCGCAAGTGACAGAACCTGGGCTTCGAAGTGCCTGTGGTTGAAAGACGATCCGAGGCGTTGGTTAAATGCCTCGCGAAGATTCATCTCGGCATGATGCCATTCACCGTCCATTTTCAGGCCGAAATCCAGGCCATAAACGGACGATCCCCCTTCCGGATCGGTAAACCTGATGTAGCGTCCCGACCCACTGGCCTGGGTGTAGAAATTCATCCGGAGCTTGCCTTCCGTGCGATAATCAAAGCTGAATATCGGGTAGGCGCCGAGGTTGTAGCTTTTGTTGAAAAAGACGCTGCTGACTGAGCTGCCAAAGGCCGGGTTGGTGAACTTGAGGCTTCGCGTCCCATCTGCTGCCGTAGACGAATCACGTTTCAGGATGGCGCCCTGTACGCTGTCGCTGGCCGTGATACCGCCAAGGTTCTCTTCAAAATCGAGATCGAGAAGCCGGCCGGCCAGGCGGACCCTCGAGGGAGGAGTTTTGTCGGCACTGGTCGCGAAAGTGTAGGTCCACTTGTAGGAGATCAGCTTCGACGCATCGTCTGCCTGCCGCGGCTTCTTCTTAATTGGTTTTGGGCGCCGAAACCAAAATGTGAGTTGTCTCTTATTTGGGTTAGGGTCAAGTGGAATCTCGGGAGCGTGTTTCAGGCTCCCTTCAAATTTCAATTCGAAGGGGACAGGCTGGTCGGGCTCGCACGTTTGTTCCAGGTGATTGAGGGTCAGCGTCAGGGCGCGCGTATAGGCATCATAGTTTGAGACCGGATCGCCCAGCGGGATCTGTTCACCTTTCATGAAAAGCTGCATCGTTTCAAGGATAGGAGCAGCCGTGGTCTCCTCTCGAAACTGCAACCGAATCGGCTCGCCTCCCCATGCCGCGTCAGGTTTGGGTGAGAGTTGCACGACCCTGGTCTGCATCTCGACACCTACTTGCCGATGGATGATCCCCGTCTTGGAGCCATCACATCGGATGCCCTGAACGTGCAGATACCAGTTGCCGTGCCCAAGCTTTTCGGTGGCACGAGCAATGTGCCGGGGCGGTCTGGCGTTTTCGAGCACGGGCTTAGTTGAGCGTGGCGTTTTCCCGGTCTTCTTGACATCCACCTTAATTTTGGTGGTCTCGGTCTGGACCTTGGAAGTCTTTACTTTCGCGCCGGGCTTGAGCGATTTTGTCACTGGATTCTTATCAATGGTCCAGACGAATTCCTTAATCGCATTTGGATCCTCCGGCTCGAACTCGAAACTCGCTGCTTCCGGCCCGGCAGAGGTCATGCGGAAATCATCGATGTGATAGACCAGTCCGGCCTGGTTGCCGCCCAGCCCGGCATTGAGATAGCCCTCGTGGAAGTTTCCAATCTTCATGCTGTGCACGATGTGATGGACCTCGCTTGGCATCGCTGCCCTGATCGAGCGTCCGAGAGGGAAAACAGCCCGATGCCATTCGCCGTCAGCGACCGCTTTAAAGTCGCCAAGTCTGGTCATGGCAATGCTGGATTCGTCGTGGCCGGTCAGACGGATGAAGAAAGTGCGATAGGGATGACCCTCCAGATCGAAATAGAGATTCACTTTGGCTGATTCAGGAATCCGATAATGAAAACTGAGCTCCTGCACTCGTGAGAGGTCACCGCGCAAAACTGGAATCACTGCCCCGAAATCGCCTCCCCCGTGCATGTTTTCGAAACGCAGGCTGTGTTTACCCTCGGCGCGGTTTGTGGCATCTACAGTGAGTAATGCGCTCTGATCCTTGTGAATCGGCTGCCAGCCCTGCAGCCCCTTTTCGAAATTACTGCGGTGATAAGGATGCGTCAGAGAGTGGATGAGAAACTCTGGCTCAGACGTCTTCAGTGGCGCAGACTTCTTCTTTCGTGGCTTGTGAACCAGCTCCAGCTTCTCATGGACGCATCGCTCGTACGCGATCTGTGTGCGTGCGACGACGATGCTGTTGTTCTGCGTCCAGACCGCGATGCGGCCGGCATCGATCGGTGAATCGTCCTCGAATTCAAGAACCTTCCTGTTATCGAAAAAGTATTCGATAAGCTTGCCGCGCCGGCGCAGCTTAAGGTGATACCACGCCCCGTGAATGGCGCGGCCGCCCGGATCCCAGACGATGGGAATGGCCCTTTCATCGGTCTGTTTAATGCGGACGCTCGGGATGAGCTGCTGGTCCGTCTCGGCGACCTTCTGGCGCTGGCGATACAGCCGTGAGTACTTTTCTGACCAATCCGGATCCCATTCCGTAACGACCATGGTGTAACCGCTGAAGACATCGCGACCATCCGCGCAGAACGAAAAATTGATGTCGCCCACCCGCGGGTAGTTGTACCACTGATGAAAGCCCTGGAGGAGCTCGCCGTGCCGCATGCGCATGCCCGCGTATGCCTCGATGGTGAAATCCCCCGTAAAGCGGTGCTTGTTCCAGAAGGAGGCCAGGCCCGTGCTGCGGCCGTTCATGTGTGACCAGCGCGGGTCGCATGCGAACCGATTGGTGACCTCCCATGTGCCGATGCGAGACCAGTCAATCGCAGCATTCTCGAAGAGATAATCCTGCACGTGATCTCTGCGCACTTCCACCGAAGAAAAATCGAACGACATGGGTGCCAGGATGCCCAACAGAATTCCCGATGGCAGTGTGTCGTGACGGAAATCCGCTCTCTCCTCGTTGTGCCGTATCCAGGTGCAATAGCCGCTGGAAAAAACTTCGACATGTGCTGCATCACTGCCGGGAATGACAAAGCTCTTCCCGACCTTCCCTTTATCGAGGATGCTGACCTCAAATGACTCCTTGTCTTTTCGCGCAATGCGAACCCCGCGGCCAGACTGGTCGTCTGCCGATTTAGAGCCCCAGAACCAGGTGCTTTCCTGAATGGGTATCGACAGGTGTACCGCCCCGTAACAATCACCTCTGTAAAGCCAGGTGGCGGGCTGGTTACTGTCGTCGGGGATCTTTGCTGGACGCCATGCCCACTTAGGCGAGGCCCACCCCTGCATGTATGGGTCGTCCACAAAAATGTCGCGAGAGACATTCTGCGACCAGTCGCGACGAGCCTTGCCGTTGATCACTATGTTGCTGAAAACCGCACCCTCATCGGCGTAAAGAAAGAGGCGGCCCATGGTGGGGCCTTTCACATCGTAAAGGTGGCTGACTTTGACTCCGTTCACAAAGAAACCCGATTGACCTGGATTGAAGTCCAGGGCCAAGTGCAGACGTTTGCCTGCCTGAATCGGAAAACTCACATCAGGATGAGGCATCCAATTTGAAAATGTCTGGAGCTCAAATCTTCCTTCCGAGGTCACGCAGTAGCTGGTACGGCCAACGGAATCGTCACCTGAAGATGCGAATCGGTGTACGCTTCGAATGAACCTGTCAGGCCCGGGAAGATTGATCCCTTTTAAATGGTCGCGGCCGTCGCGCAAAAAGATCCCAAGCCCTGCCGCCCTGCCATTCGAAATGTCGAGATCCGCTTCGAATCTCAAACCTGTCAGATCAGAATTCCACAGGTCGAACAGGCCCGGTTTGCTGGCCTGCTCTTTTGCGTTCTTTCGCACGTGTCCACGACGGCACTCGAGAGTCAGGCCCTTCTTGCCTTCGACGACCTTCCACTGGCCCAACGCTGCCGTCCCGAGTTTTCTGACGTCCTCTTTCCGATTCAGATAGATCGCGGTATCGGAACGGACCACCGCGTCATCAAAGACAGTGCCAGCGCCTTCTGAATACAGGCCGATCTTCCCGCCAGAACAGCCGCGGTCGTAGAAGTCAAAAACAAGGGTGTCATCCATGCTGGCGCGAATCCGCCCACCGACCGCGCTGACGCGAAGCCGATACCAGTCGCCTGTGCGGCCGAGAAAGTGTCTTTCATCGAGGATGTCCGTTTCACCGTTCTGGACTCGCAACAACTGAAGAGTTCCGGCGTGCTTCTTGGGGTATTGAAGGTGAGCCCTGAAAAGGAAGTAGTCCTTTGCACAGCGCCATCCAACAACAACTCCAAACCAGCCGCCTTCAGTTTTGGATGAAACTTCCGTCGAGTAATCACTCCAGAACCTGTAACCCGCCGTAATGATGGAGGGCTCCTCTCCTGCCGAAGATAGAGAAAACGGATTCGGGCTGCGCTGAGAGTCCGGGGCCTTCCCGCTGCTGATTTTCAGACCGGTTGATCGCACCTTTGCATCAATGGACTGAATCTTCCAGAGGCCGGAATCCGGTTTCCAGAGGCCGAGATCTTCCGCGGTCTCGGCCGTCTTCATGAAATCATCGCTGAGGATGATTGGCTCGAGCGGCTGCACGCGAAGTCGTGTGATGTCCAGATCGTCCTGCGCCCTCACGTAGACCTTGCCGCCGGCAGAGGCCGGCACGAAATCTTGTCGCGGAGCGCCAAGACCACGTTGTTGTTCGAGGATGCGCAACGCGATGGCATGGTTAACAACGACGGTAATCCACGTCGTGTGCCGCCGGATTTCGATTAACTGGTGTGGCTGTTTTGAATCACCATGCAGGAAGCGCCCTCTGCCTTGCCAGGTCTTTTCAACTTCGTCGTCCCGGCATCTCTCAAGAATCGCTTTGGTCTTTGTCAGTTTCAGGCGGTAGTAGTCGGAGTTGCCATGAAGGCCGAACAGGAAAATGAGCTCTCTGAACTTCTTATTTCGCTTATGGCTGGCTGTAATTTCTACCGAGTATTCCCGGGCTGAGACTGTTTGAAGAAGTTCGAATGAAACTTTTCCTTTTCTGAGTTCTTCAGCGTTTGTGGGCGTGCAGAGGTCCGTGAAGAGGAACAGAAGAGTGACTGGTTTCAAAACCCGCATGCCGATTTTCTGGTTAACGATTTCGTGGGGATTAGCTCTTACACTCAGCGAGAGGAACTCGCAAACTCTGACCGAGACGGCCCACCAATTGTCTTACTGCTTCTTCGCATCGTTCAGAACAAAACAGAAAACACTCTGTCTGCGATGAAAGGGGGTTTCGTCAGGCGGTTCGGCATCTCCTGCGATGAAGCCTCCCCAGTCGGCTGCCTTGGCCCCCCAATGTCCAATCTTCACCTGTCTGACAGCCTCGTCCCTCGGATCCCGGATGGCCTGTCCCTGAAACGAGAGAACCGGGCTGCTGAGGGACATGCCATCCCCGGGCTCGGCAAAGCGGAAAGAAAGCGTGTTGGCTTTCCTGAGGCTGGAGGCGGGAATCTGAAACGAATACTTCTTTTGCGAGTTGGGCTGAAGAACCCCGTGGACTTTGTGGTTGAAGAGAACGTCCACCTTGCCGGAGGGGGCTCTGGGAGTGGTCCAGCCGTTGGCCGGGCTCACGGTAAAGGTCAGAACAGCATCAGTCTTGAATGCAGCGGATGCGCGGCCGTTGACAGCGACGAAGACCCGCGATCGCACTTCGCCGCTGGCCGTGCTCCTCACGCTGAAGCTCACAAGCCCGTCTGGCAGAGAGGTCGAGTCCACCGTTGCCGAATAGAGGGACCGATAGAATGGCCGTCCCGACTCTCGCATTGCCAGCCAGCTTTTGCCGTCCAGTGAGTACTCCAGCTCTTCATCGCGTCTGGGCTGCACCAGGTGAGCCCGGACCTCGACGCGGCCATTCAACACCGCGCCCACGCGGTGCGATACCACCGATACGCGCTGTCCCAATCCTTTGTAGAAGTAGTCGAGCTTCTCACCCGTGGCGCGGTAGATCATGTACCCCTGCGGCGAAAGATCGGGGCATAGCTGTTTCGCTTTGGGATTCCACCAGCAGCCGGACAGGGCCCCGCCCGTGCGATACGGGACAGGCCGTGTTTTATGAGAAACGACGTGGATGTCTCCGGTCAGTTGAAGTCGCACGTCATACTGTTTGGCCATATCAAGAAAGCCAGGGCAGTGTTTTGTCAGATCGGACTCCGCGGTTGTAACGACGAACGAGCCGGGCGTCCGGTGAGCCATGTCCTGCCTCATCCACTTGGTATGCATCGGCTGGACTTCGTTCGAGGGGTACTCCAGGTTCTTGCCGTTGACGTTGATCTGCCGTTTGCCAAGGTGATATCCAAAATCCACTGACACGAAGTGGATCTTTCCATACTCAAACGAGAAGAAATGAGGGCCGAGGTACTCCCAGAACATCGGCTTTGCGCAGCGGTGGTCTCCACGGGGAAACTCCTCGAGCCGGTAGGAGGAGTCCGTGTGGTCTCCGGCGACGTTGTAACAGGGCATGGTCAGATGATTCATGATGCCCACGTAGTTGCGAAAAGAGGCGTGCCCACTGGCAGGGGTATTCACCAGCGCTTTGTGAAGATTCAGCAGGTCACCACTGTTCACAACGAAACGGGGCCTCGGGGTCAGGGCGTTGACTTCCAGCACGAACCGGCTCAGACCCTCTACTGACCTGCGATTTTCGGAGACGTGTGTGTCAGTGACATGCACGAAGAAATAATCATCTTCGTCACTGGCCGCGGGCTTGAGCGCGAAGTCAACCTTTGCTGACAGAGGCTTGTACCAATCGCCCTCGATGTCGTATCCCGAAGGACGAGTGATGTAAACAAACACTGCACTGGCGTCAGGCGTCAGCGCGTAAGCTCCCTCCCCATCGGTCTTGACTACGGAGTAACCGTCCGTGACCGAGACGCCTTTGGCACCCCAGGACTTTCCCTTGGCACGCACGAAAACGCGCCCTGAAATCTGTGCAGGAACCGGAGTACGATAATTCGGTTTCGGAGTTTCCTTGAGGATAAGTTTAAGGGCCTCAGCGAAGGCCCCCTTCGCTCCGGCCATATGGATCGACAGTCCGAACAGTAAGCCACACAGGAACCAGCGCCGGGTCTTGCTCAATCGCATGTTGTCTCCTCTTTGCCAATGCGGAAATCAGACTGACTGTGCTGCACAAATAAGGGTTCGCTCAAAGTGTATCATTTCGCAAATGTATTCAGGCCGTCGTTTCCACATTCGGTGCCGTGTCTGCC
>JASLXP010000463.1 GCA_030740295.1 Planctomycetota bacterium | reverse complement strand
GGAACTTTCAACGCACACCGGCGGAATTTTCAAATGCTACACGACAGCCAAACCGACATCGAGCATGTTCTTTCAGCGATTCTCATTTTGACGGTTTTCGATCCATTTCAGATGCGAACATAGCAGATACACACGGGGGGGGGAAATCCGCATGTTCCTCCCCGGAATCATGCCGGGGCGTCGGTTCGGCAGTCAGAATGCCGCGTTGTTCATGCTCGATGGGCGGTTTGAAGTGTTCGGCTCTCTGAAATCGGACGATGAAGTCGACAGGGCACAGTAACCCCTTGGTATTTATGTCGCATCACTTCGCTTCGTAGGGGCCGATCTCGAGTCCGCGCATCATGAAATCCATCATGGCCGCCCATGAAGAGAAGCAGTGGTAACGCATCAGAGCGCGGATGTCCTGGAAGAAGGTTTCGCGTGTAGGCAAAGTAGCCCGGATCAGCTTATAGGCATCATCGCAGAATGAAAGGAAGCTGTGAAAGAGGAAGGCCAGGATGTTGAGGGAGGCCAACAGCGAGGAAAGATGCTGCTTTCCGTGACCAAAGTTGTGCTTCAGGTGGTAGCCCCTTTTCTTGAGCGTGTTGTTGTTCTCGTTCTCGATTTTCCAGCGTGCGCGCCCGGCGGCAACGATGCCGGCAACATTCTCATCGGTAATCGTAAAGTCTGTGATGAAGGCATTATGATGGATCTGTTTCCCCTTTGATCTCACGGTCACCTCGCACCAGTTGACCTTCATTGACCCCTCCGCCTCTATCAGAGGAACGGCATTGGCGTAGCGGTAGGTGTAATACTCCCACTTTCCCTTGTTCTTCACGCGCACCTTGTGCGTATGAAGCTCTTCTCCCGGCTCCAGCAAGTTGATCCATTTATAGAGGTGCTTGTGAGAGTCGGTTTTGCACACGAAGATGAAGTGATAGTTGTTGAGCAGCGTGCGGTGGCAGAAGGGCTGATGAGCATAGAGATCGTCGCCCAGTATGGTATCGTTTCCTGTGTTGTAGAAGGCCCCGTTCTTGTCCAGCCAGCGCTTCCCTGCCTTGATCTCACAGTCCTGCTTGGTGTCGCCATCTTGCGGAACGATGAACTCGGGGCGCAACGGGATGGCGTAGGGCTTGCCGGTCCCGACAATGACCGGGGTGATCGCGCTGTGGTAGTGGGTGAGTTCTCCGTTGGTGTGCTCGATCTTCAAGCAGTTTCACAGTTCACGTTTTCGGTCTTCGAGGAGAAGTACCAGGTGCCGTCGAGGGCAATCAGGCGGGTGTCGTGAACACCGCGGAAGGTGTCGAGAATACCTTGCTCCTCGAAGGCTTCGTATACACGGTCATACATGGGATAGATCGCTTGGGGTTCAATCGGATCAAGCATATCGCGAATATGGTTGTCGCTGGGCGTTTTTTCGATCTGGAAGAGTGTTTGCGCATTACTTTGCCCCTTGTTCTGTTCCATGGTTTTCTGATGCGCCAGGAATGAGGGTGATTGAGTGAAAAACACGGAGAAGGCACTCAGCCCGATCGTCTCCATGCTGTACGTAGTGTTGCTTCCTTCGCGTTTGTCATGAAGACCGGCCAAGGTGCGGCGAAGTTCACTGACAAGGTGATCGAATCGTTCGAGGCTCATACGATAAGCCTCCTGCGAAAGTCGGGGGTAAGCGGATAAAGAAAAACGTCTTTAACAGGTACGTTCATAGTCGCATACACATCATTACGGCTGCGCCCGGCGGTGGTGCCCACATGCGTCCAGCCCGCGGCGCGGTAGCACGTTCCACGGAAGCGATCCCGTTCCACAAAGGTTTCCAGCAAGTGTATCGGGTGGCCGTATTTTTCTATCCAGTGCCTCGGCAGCTCCCTGCAGACTTGGGCCAACAGGTGACTGGCAAGATTTTTTACACGCACCCAGGGCAGAATCAGAAATCGCGTGTTGTTGGTCAGAAACGGCAGGTTACGCTCCCGTGTCTGCCTCTCCCATCCGATAAACGCATCGCGGCTCTTCGTTTTCCATGCCGCCGAGCCAAACAGCATACAGGCCAGTAGTCGTCCAGACTGATCTCGGATCATGACCTTGAGGTTCTCTCCCACGCAATGGCGATGTCCGAGGTAATGATAACGATGGAGCAGGGACTTGAACAAGGGCGCGTCTTTGTCGGCGGCCTCCAGAGGAGCAATCTCCAATGGCTGTAACGCTCTCAGATTGCTTTCAATCGGGCTGTTGTCATGGGGCACATCAGTGATAGAGCAGTTGCGATATCCGTTCGGGCTGGGCCGCTGGCGCTCAGGCAGGCGTATCTCGCCGAGCCGTTCCAGCTTCAGAAGCAACGTGCGCGCCGCCATGTCCTTCAGCCGGCCCTTATCGTTGCGCCAATCCCATCTCGCGCACAGTTCACGCGATAGCCGAGTGCGGTGCCACGATGGATTATCGGCCAGCAGACCTCGGATCTGCGCCACGGTTTCCGGTGTAATGCACCGTCCCTGAATGATTCTTTCCGTCTCCATTGAGGACAGGAATACGACAGACGGGACTCTGAGTCCAGAAAAAAATCAAAAAAAGTTTCGCGGGCTCGCGACTCGACCTCAAATGCCGCCCCCCGTACCCCTCAGCAGAGACTGACTACGGTCAAAATGAGAATTGCTGTACGCTTGATCGGAGGGGAGGGATCTGACAAGGTATCATACATGGTTAAGAACGTTTTACTGCTGGTGTTGTCGATTGGCACGATCGCGGCTATGGCGTTTATCCTGGGCTGGTACTTCCGCAAGCTGACGCGTATCGAGGAAGAGCACTGGAAGCAGGCGGCGGGTCATGTCACGCCGCGCTGGGCACGCTTTCTGACGGGGAAGGGCAGGGCGAAGCCGGCGGACACGGATGACAGGGAGAGCGGTTAATCATGACCGCGCAGCGTGAGAGCATCCGGACGCGACTGGAACAGGTCGATGTGCTGCCGGGGCGGCCGCGTGAAAACACGGCGCTCATGCTGGATCGGATTGCTGCGGCGCGTGCGGACGGTATCGAGCTACTCGTCTTTCCCGAAATGGCGGTGCCCGGTTACCTCCTGGGAGACGAATGGGAGCGGGCGTCGTTCCTGCGCGAATGCGT
>JASLXP010000462.1 GCA_030740295.1 Planctomycetota bacterium | reverse complement strand
CTGGCTGCGCCGGGACTTTTCTGGTTTTCCCAGGTTGGTGTCCTGAAACCGCAAATACTAATTCAGCTCGGAGACAACCGGCTCTCCCGAGTTCCCGAGTCACCCCTTCGAACGCATGCCCCGCTCTCGGACCACGGTGGTGTCCTGTTGGCTAGCCGGTGCTGTGATGCGCCACACGTCTTACTCACAGCGATATCGCCTTCAGGACCTACTGCCTTCCAGTTCGCTCAAACTGTCGGCTTTGGCCCGGACGCTTCGTGCCCGGGTTATCCTTACGGTCCACGACTATACAAATTTCGGGGCTCAATCACGCGGCCTGCGTTCTCGCTAGCCCGGCTTCATACCCAATAATCCGTTTAGGGAAGCTCCTTCCGGTGTGTCCGCCCTTTCGAGCTGCGTGGCAAATGGAAGCCATCCCGTGCGGGACTGAATATGCGGGTTCACTACTGACCTGCTGGCTGAGCTTTGGTCAGATGGGATTTGTGGCTCCTTTCATTGAAGAAGTTCGCACCCACTGGGTGACGTCAGTCAATTTCACGGGCTACAAGCCCGTTTCCGAGACTTCGGATTTATCTCGGCACAAGAGCGATTTGTTAGCGACTCGGTACTAAAGTGTAGGATCTGACAAGCAATATCTTGAGTTTCTTAAGTGCTAATCCACCTATTCTGCCGAGAATAAAAGGGATGGCGCCCTATATCTCTTCATTCGCTTAATTACAGCTATAATCCTATGGCATCTGGTTCGCATCATTTTGTTGTATGGTGGCTTTTCAAAAACCTTGGGCATTGTTTCTTTCGCTTTATTGTATGCCCACAGATACCTGAGGGTCGCTGAACTGCTCTTAGTATTTCGCTTAATCAGCTCGGACTCTTCCATACTAAAATTCCACGCCGGAATGTTTTCAGGGGCCAAGGCCTCAGCAATCAGAACTTTCAGGCACACATTGTAAATCGCCAGCAATACGACCACCGAGGCACAGATCCCTGGCTCCCTTGTTCTGTAGTTCTCAACAAAATGATTCTGAAATCTCTGGGCTGTCCGAGCAGGGAGCGGGGCCATTGAAGGCAAGAGCTTTAAAACGGGAAAATGGCTCTCCAGGGGGGGCTTATCATAGAAAGGCCTGACTTGTTTCTCGGCCACGCATCCCTCTTCAGCAAGACTCTTGAGAAGGACAGGGTATCCAGCTCCTTGCCACTCATTCGCGGCTTCGAGCTTAGATAGCCACGCGTGCGTTTCTTTCGGGGAGTCAAGCGCATTGAGCGCCTTATTGGTCAAGATTTCAACAATGATTTGGTCAAGAATAAACGCCACAACAAAGGCGGAATAACCCTTAGTATTTGCGACCTCTTTCTTAAAACTAATCATCCCGGAGACAACGGCACGGCACTGATCGTCCGGCAATGACAAGCACTGAGTCCTCACGCTCAATGCGGAATCAATGATCGACTGTCCAACCGCTCGTGCATCGACTAATTGAACGGTGATCTCTTTCGCAACTGTCTTATTCTGTCTTAAAGTCTGGATGTACTCACTGGAGTATATTGACGGCAATAGCCCATTGACGAGCTCTGGCCTGCTGTCGACCATAGAAAAAAGTCTGAATTTATCACTTTCAGCAAGGAGGCCAAAGGCACGGTCAATATCACCAATGTGTTCTGAGCAGCAATTTGATACATAGATGACCGCTATGACACCGCCCCAATGAGTCGTCATTCGGTTGATCATTTTCTGATCGGTAACGATAAGGATCACTTGTTTTCAACGAGCGTAGCTCGTTGAAAATCCAGTGCATCCATTTGTTCTGCTTCCATTTCTCCCTACAGTCTCATTCTCACTGAGGGTATCCGTTTTCCATACATATTCCCCTCAAACTCCTCAAACACTTCAAATCCAAGACTCGTATACAAAGTCATCGCAACTTGATTGCTCTTGGCCAAATTCAGCCTTAGCGGACCTTTCCAGGTGCGTATTAGATCTTTAAGCAATCTTCTTCCAATTCCTTTTCTTCTATGGTCAGGATGAACAAAAAGCCAAGAGACTACGTTTCCTTTCCGTCCAATAAAGCCAAGGATATTTACTTCCTCCTCATAAACCATTATTTCTGATTCATTGAAATAGGGAAGCATCTGATCATCTTTGGAAAGAGGGGTAATGGTGTCAGCATCAACGATATTCTTCAATTCATCAGGTTTCGACAAATCGTAGATCTCTCTAACCTGTTCCCAGTCAGTATCTACGTATGCTCGAATCATCTCCATCCTCTCATGAAACAGAACGACCAAGATCACCGGGCGGACCAACAGGAGTGACTTCCATCGTAATCGTTCACTTAATCCTCTGGCAGCAGGGAGATTAAGTGAACAATTACAATAAAGATCAAGAGCCCTGGACTTCATCCTCGGTTGCGGCCGAAGGCTGCCGTAGGAATGAGAGCGCGCCTGTCAACGCTGGGCTGGAGTTGTCTGATGCCGCACATGGCATTTGCGAAGGTACATCCAGTTCGAATCAACCGCCGGGCATATCCTTCCGGGGCGTCTCCTTCAGCAACTTGTGTAAAGGCTCGAAGGTTTTGAGGATAGCCAGGTAATCCGGATCGGCTTTGGATTTGAAGACAGGCTGGCCGCAGGCTTCCGTTCCGCCTCCGGCTTTGGCGAGCGGGGCAAGCAGGAAATTGTTCAGATGCGGATTAGTGATGCGCAGCCAGGCCTGGCGGGGGATTCGGGCGCTGCCTTTTCCGCCGGGCTTATGACAGGAAACACACCGCTTGCCGGCGACCTTTCGGAGCGTTGCTTCGAGGGCCGGGGGGGTCATCTGGCGGCAGCCTTTGCGATTGTAGTGATTGGAATGGGACGTTCCGTAGTATGGAACGTTCAAGTCGATCCACGCCATGATGCGCCGCCGGCCGAGGTCGTCCATCTTGAATCGGGCCTTGCCATCTTCGTCCGGATGGCCGGTGAGAATAATGTCAGCGAGTTTGCTGGCGGGAGAGCCCCAGGCTTTGGGGGTGACCTGAAGGATGTTGGCTTCGTGGCCGTTGAAGGTGGGAATCCACTTTGTGTATGGATTGGCGCCGGGCCGGCCTTCGCGGGCGAGTTTCTCGTAGGACACGTTGAAGAAGTCTGTCCTGTCTCCGGCCAGGTCGATGCCTTTGGGCGCGTTTGTGGCGTTGTGGCATTCAACGCAATAACGGTCGAGGACCGGCTGGACGATGCGGGAGTAGCTGAAACCGGTCAGGCCCCATTCGGGCGGCTCGAGATCTTGCGGTGAGCGCATGGTGGCCAGGGGCCGTCCGGCCATGCGGGCCGTCTTGCTGCGCGACTCATGGCAGCCAACGCACCCGCGCACTTCGCCGGGCATGAAATGGGTAAAGCTTCGCATCCTCTGAACTGCCCGGCCTTCCGCATCGAGAGCCATGAAATAAATCGGGATACCCGCAGGAACTTTGAAGTTGGCGGAGCCGTCATCTTCGACGTCTGCATAGCCCCAGACCTTCTTGGGCGCATAAGTGGCCCCGCAGGAGACGACCGGGAACTGAAATCCGAATGCCCGGTATCGATTGCTGGCAAACTTGCTCTTCTCGATCTCCTGAACCACGCAGAGCTGCTTGACCTCCCCTCGCTTTACGTAGGGCTCCAATCCGTTGTAGACGTCCTGTACGAATACGGTGGCCCGGTCCTCTTTGCTTTCGGGCAGGCGGCTCGGTTGCTGCGGGGGCCTCTGCCGTTTGCGGATCGGCTGGACGTTGTAGAAGCCCATCCCGCCTGCCGGACGAATCAGCACGCATTGCTTTGTGCCATCGTAGTCGCGCAGGAGAATGGTGCCTCTGCGTGAGGCAAGGAAATGCTGCGCATCGAGGGGATAGGGGCTCTCGAAAGGGCCCCGAATATGGTTGCCGCTGCCACGGCCGACCTGGCCGATGTTCACTTCCGGTGTCAGATTGCGGATGGATGCCTGGGCATTGACGCCGTGCGAAGGATCGATGATGCCGATGGCGCCGCGGCAGGGGCCGTTGTGAGCGGTCATGGTGCAGAGGACTTTCGTCGTCCCGGGGATCGGCCGCGGCTCGATAAACGTGGCCGGGCTCAGGACCCGGTTGCCGTAAAAGACCGACAGCTCCGATCCGTCAGGATTGATCGTCCAGAGACTCTGGATGGGGATGGCCGGGCGATCCACATATTCCCATCGTCCGTAAATGAGGGAGCCGTCATTCATCACGCAGGGGGTGAAGTCGTTGAGGTAGTTTGCCGAGAGCCGGCGGATGTTTTTACCACCGCGGTCCATCCGGTAGAGCACTCCCACCGTCGATGTGTGGCAGTAGGCGTAGGCCGGCTTGCGATCGGAGAGGAAGGCGATGCCGCCGTCGGGAAGCCAGCAGGCATTGTAGTTGTGGCAGGCGTCTTCCGTGATCTGTTCGAGGCCGGAACCATCGACGTTGATTCGATAGAGTTGATACGTGTCTTTTCGGTTCTTTCGCCAACTGAAAAGAATCTGGCTGCCGTCATAGGAAACGTCGCAATCGAGCAATTGGCCATCGGGCGATGCAACAAGCTCCTTCAGCTCACCATCCTTCTCGTCCGGGGTGAAATGGTAAAGCCCCCCGCCGGTTCTGAAGCCCTCGTTATGATAGGAATAGACGTGGGACGGATTGAGCTCCCGCCGTTGGATGAGGACCAGGGACTTGAAGCCGAGACGCCCTGCGAGCAGGTCTGCCCGAAGCTGTTGGGATTTTGGCGACTCCTCGAACTTTGCATCCCTCTCCGCATAAACGACCGGACCGGCATGGGCCTTAGGCGCACTGAATTTCCCCAACGCTTTCTCGGGCGGGCTGGCGGAAAAGACCATGACTTCCGACGCGCCGGGATTGTATCCGCCATAAGAGCTGGTGAACTTCAGACGAAGCGCAAGGACAGTCGCGGCCTTGGGAAGAGAAATCCTCTGCGGCCCGTGCCCTGCCTTCAACCGCCCCTTCACGGCCGCAGTATCTGCCCCATCAAGGTAGACCTCGTAATCTTTCCAGCACTCATTAAAGAACCATGCGGTCCGGCCGTAATAGATAATCTCCCGGACAACTACCGGCTCTTCCCACTCGAAATTCAGCCACGCTCCCTTCCGATGTGTGTTGCCTTTCACGCACCAGGCGCGCCCCACGTCCCGCTTTCTCTGTGCGGCAGGTATGTGTCCGTCGGCAACAAACTGAGCCTTGTATCCGCCGCTGTACTCGGACTCCGCAGTGATGCTCGCGCTGGTGGCGAGGTTCTCTGACTTGAAAGGCCCTTCAGCTCTGCCGGCATGAATACCGACGAGAATCAGGAAACCGGCCAACCGAAGCTGAGACAACTTGAGATTCATATTCTGCTGAAGCGAGTGCCGGATGTTAACCCGGACAGAAACGGCTTGCCATGACTACGCCGGGAGCAGGGATGACGCAAACGGCTCCTGGTCGCAGAGGTGAGGAACCGCGATCTTCGCGTGGATGTGATCTTTGGAAAGACTTCTCTCTGTTCGCAATATCCCTCAACCGGCGCCGGCCCTCGGCCGCAACCAAATCGTGGCACGGCCGTCTCGGCCGTGAATCACGGGCGGGACGCCCGTGCCACAATGAGCTATCCGCCACGCGAAGATAGTAATAGCCTTGAACTTTAATTCGCTTGCCCCTTTAAGGATGCCCGACGGCTGTCGTGCATCGCGATGCGGTCGTCGGGGACGCCGTCGTTGAGTATGGTTGTGGTGATCCTCTGGCGGCCTTGGCATTCCCTGCTTGTGTCTAAAAGCGAGAATTATCAAATGGACCTCATTCTTCGGAATGGAACACTTGTGGACGGTACCGGAGGCGAGCCGTTCCCCGCAGACATAGCCATCAGGGACGGCCGCATTGCTGATGTAGGAACCGTTGAGGCATCAGAAAACACGTCAACTCTTGATGTTGAGGGGCTGGTGGTAACTCCCGGGTTCATTGACGTTCACAGTCACTCCGATTTCACGCTGGTGGTTGATCCTCGTGCCGTCAGCTCAGTGACTCAGGGAGTAACCCTCGAAATCGTCGGCAACTGCGGACACGGCTGCGCCCCCATTAGTGACGCGGAGCTTGCGAGGACAAATATCTACGGCTGCTCGACAGAGCATGATATCGGGTGGCGAACGATGGCAGAGTACCTGGATCGAATTGAGGAAGGAAGCCCGGCAGTCAATGTGGTTTCGCTGGTGCCTAACGGCAACTTGCGTCTGGCTGTCGCGGGAATGGTGGATCGTCCTTCCACCACCGATGAGCTGAAGGAGATGAAGAAGCTGCTGGCACAATCATTGGAGGAAGGTGCGTTCGGATTCTCCACCGGCCTGGAATACGGCCCGGAAAGGGCTTGCTCCGAAGAGGAGGTCATCGAGCTGTGTCGAGTTGCGGCCGAGGCCGGTGGTTTCTATGCCACGCACACTCGCAACCGCTCAGGCGAGGCCAGAGAGACGATTGAAGAAGCCATTCGAGCCGGCCGATCTGCCGATATCCCTTTGCAGATTTCGCACATCTCGGTGGTCGCCCGCCTGGCGGAGTCAGGTCGCTGGGCCGTGGAGCAGGCCATCGACCAGGTTGACCGCGCCAGGAAGGAAGGTCTGGACGTTGCCTTCGACATGCATACTCGCCTTTTCGGGACGACGCACCTCAGCGCAGCTCTGCCCCCATGGGCACTAGAGGGTGATAAAGCTGAAATCGCAGCGCGGCTCAAGTCCTCTGAAGAACGCGAGAGAATGAAGGACTATCAGAGCATCATTACCGCCCTGGCACGCGATGATTGGAGCCGAATCGTCATCTTTGAAAGCAAGGCTCTGCCGGAGCTGTCTCGCAAAAGCATTGCTGAGGTCAGTGAATCCACCGGACGCGATCCGCTGGACGCGATTTACGATGCCCTGCTTTCCGAGATCGATGACCTTCACTCGCTCATGGTCATCGCCTATGCCTACAACCAGGAAGACAATCGGATCGCGTTCGAACATCCCTGCTGCATGGTCGGCTCCGACGCGACCGCGCTGGCAACCGACGGCCCCCTCTGCCACCAGTCCTTTCACGGCGCCTTCACCTGGGCCTCATGGTACTTTCGCCATTTCGTGCGAGACACGAAGACCCTGACTCTTGAGGAAGCGGTCCGTAGGTTGACTTCCCTTCCGGCCGAGCGAGCAGGCCTCACCGACCGCGGTGTAATCCGTCCGGGAGCCTGCGCCGACCTGGCTGTCTTCGACCCGGCCGTCTTCGAGGAAAGAGGCACCACCTTCGAGCCAAACCAGACCGCGACAGGCATGACCCACGTCATCGTCAACGGCGTCGTAACTCTCGAAGACGGCGTGATGACAGGTGAGAGGGGCGGCCAGGTCTTGAGGAAGGTCTGAGATTGCCAGGCATCTATGTCTTAAGGCGGCCTTTCGGTCGCAACCCCAGAAAGGACCGCGGATATCAGAATGGGCCCTTCGGGCAACAGACCAGCGTAGCCACAGGCTGCCAGCCTGTAGGCTCATTTGATTCATTTCGGCTCACAGGCTGGCAGCCTGTGGCCACACGTCGCGGCCAACCAAATCGAAAAAGTTCCTTTAGGTTTGAGCGCCCTTAGCGCCCATGATCTTTCTCTCTTCATTCACTCTCTTTCCAGCATCACCACCAATTCTGCCTGCCTTCCTGAGGCCACGTCCCGCGCCTCAAAGCGCCACCTGCCTTGAGGGTCGTTGAGGGCGAAGGGAACCTTGGCGGCGCCCTTGCCTGCGGGGCAGGGGATGTTGACGGAGTATTGGCGGTGGGCGCGGTCCGAGCCAGGAGCGAACACGTTCAGGCGAACGACATGAAACTCCGCTTTGCCCGGTTCGGTTCCGATGTTCACATTCACCGGGAGCGTGTCTCCCGGCCGGGCCGAAGTGTCGGCCTCGATCGAAACGGCTGTGACTTCATAGGGCAGCAACGAAAACACTTGCGGGCGGCCGCGGGAGAGAGCCGCGTCCCAGGAGCGCATCTTTCCTTTGCCCACTCTCGCTCCCGTCCGCAGATTATAGATGGCCGCCGGGCGGGGAATTTCGACTCGGACTTTCTGTTCCGGCAAGGAACGGATGCTCAAATCCTGTTGCAGCGCGAGGTACTGAAGGCCGCCATCCTTGAACAGCACCTGCTCGATGCATAGAGGGCGTCGGCCTTTCAGGCGATTCAATTCGCAGAACGGCGAGAGCCCGGCGCTTCTCAAAATGGCCGAAAGAATCTCGTGATAAGGTTTTGGGCCTTCGCCGGCACGAAGGGGGAACAGTTCCTGGACGAGAAAGTTCAGCGTCACGGCCCTACCTTTTCCGACGGCATTCACGACCAGCACAGGCGATTGATTCGCCATCGCCAGGGCATGCCCGGTCGTCACCTTGATGTCTGGCTCGAGCACTACCAGCGGGGTCTGTCCCACGCGCAAAGGCATCGTTCTGGATGTGCCCGTGAGATCGCCTT
>JASLXP010000461.1 GCA_030740295.1 Planctomycetota bacterium | reverse complement strand
CAGAGTCTGCCTGGCCTGTTCGCCAAAATATGCGCCGGTATTCTGCAGGTCGGTCAGGTGAGTAACAATTAGCCGTTTACTGGTTTTTATAGGCTCGTCGTCCACGCTGGAAATCCACACTGTGCCATAGGTTCTGTTCATCGTGATGCTGGCCGCATCGGTCCGGATCGTTTTCCCCTCGGGCGCGTAACCTCCGGCTGTGCGTGGTGTATCAATTACCAGGATGTCTTCCGGTGCATTTATGGTTATCTGCCCGGTCTCGCTCTTCAGGTAATTTTCGGCCAGATCTGTTTTATTGTCTTTGAGCCATCCCTCTCTGCGGATCTCTGCTACCAGTTTCTGGCCGGCGCTACCAGTGTAGGGATCTATTTGAAGGACTTTGCCATCCGTCAGAACTTGCTGGCTGCCAAACGGCAGGACCAGGTCGGCCTCAATCTTCTTACCTGCTTTTGAAAGAAATGTTCCGACCTTTGTTACCCAGGCCAGAGCATGCCAGCCAGGGGCGAGGTTTTTATTAGGCGTCTTTTGAGAATTGAGCGAATCGGAATCCAGTGCGAGGGCAATGGTATGCGGGGCCCCCTTCATGTCACCACGCAGGTAGAGGCAGACAGCAGCTCGATCGGCGGCCTGGTTGAGTGGGTCTGTGCTCAGGTCGAAATAATTTATTGGAGCGGGAGTGAAGAGATTCTCTCGGTTGTGGCTGTATGTGAATCGCCAGATAACGTCCCAGCCCTGCAATGCTCCCATACATCCAGTGAGAATTCCGCCAACACCTCGGAAGCGGCCCGGTCCTGAATAATTGTATTCGCTCACGGTGAACGGTTTATCCAGAAGCCGGGTGAACGAGCATTTGCGTCCGCCTGGTGCGCCTGCAGCGATGGGGCTGCTGTTTGGACATCTCGAGGGCAGGCTCCATCGCCGTTCGATGAATCGAGGATGGTCTACGTAGAAGTGATCGTCCACATAATCGTATTCAGCTCGCGCAGATTGCGTGGCGACTCGATTCGTCCATGCGTTCATGTTGGTGAGTAAGGCCTGGCATTTGAGCTCTTCACGCAGGAATTCTTTCATGCGGGCAAACATGTTTGCTTCGGTCGCCGCGAGGAAAGCGCTGAGGTCACGGGCCGGAGGGGAATCGTCATAGATACTTGGGAAGAGTTTCACTGTCTGCATTTTGGGATCACCTGATTCCTTGCCCCACGCCTTTGCCAGTTCCGCTGCGGTACCGTAGCGCTCGGTCAAGAATTCATTCCATGCGCGAATCCAGTCTTTCTTCGCACGTTCGCTGAGTCGCCCGATAAAATTGCCCTGGTTACCTTCGTTGATCATGCTGAGCCATGAGAATGCCGGATCCCGCGCCAGCGGCATGCCGGAGTGCGGGTTCGGCGCCCCCATGAATTGCCGTACGAATTCTTTCCAGTTCTCGAATGCCCGTTCGTTTACAGGCACGAGCATTTTGAATTCGTCCATCTCTACCTTGCCTGTCGCACCTTCCCAAATCTCCGCTGCAAGTACGGGACGCGAAACATAGAGGTCTGTTGTGATGTAAATGCCGCGCTTCTTCATGGCCGCGAGCAGATACTGGATCTGTTCCAATTTCTCTGCATTAGGCTTCGTGCTGTTTTTCGTAGTCTGGTCCGGCCAACTCTCCCACTCGATGGTTCCCTTCTCATCATCCTTCGCTCCGAATCTGGAGAGATTTTGACCTGGGATGATTCCTCTCTTGGATTGGGGAGCCTGCCAGGCCACAGCCAGGTGATCGCCCAGCTCGCCCTCTCGATGATTTACCTCGATGAAGTATTTCTTGCCCGCTTCCAGATGGACCGGCTTCGATTTCTGAGACGAGTATTTGTCCCACTGGCGTGCTCCGGTCCAGCCGGAAACGGATGCAATCATTTTCTTATTGCCCGGTTTGTCATCGGGGCTGAGGAAGAGCTTGCCGTTGTCATCGCTGGCCAGCCACAAGACGTAGTCGCCGGTCTTCGGAGGGTGAACGTAACCGCGAATCCTGGCGGTGTAATGCTCGCCCTGGTTGGAAGGGGCTTCGAAAAGTGTGAGCGATTTAGTTCTATCGGACTTGCGGTCGGGGATGGCCATCGTGCCGCGGCCTCTACCAATCAGCTCGGCTTCATGGTGGTGGACTCTAACCGCGTTGTATCCAAGCCTTGCCAGACGATCGGCCAGTCTGTCGGACTGCTCGTGAGTGATGTAATGCGCGGAGAAGCAGAGGTTGACTCCGTAGAAGCGTACAGAAGTTTCAGGCTTCTTTTCAAAGGCGAAAGTGCCGTCGGGCCGCGCGATGACGCGCCCATGTTTGCCCGCAGGAGCATCGTGTAATCCCATGTTCGAGAAATCAAGGGCAGAGCCTGGCTCGATATCGAGGACCACATCAAGCGGTATCCAGTCCTTGCCCGCGGTGATCGTGACCGGCCCGTCGTGCCTCAAGGACATGCCCTGGTCAGTGGCAACGCTGAATGACACCTTCAGCGTCTGCCCTTTCTTCCAGAGCTTTTCACTCAGTTCGCCTATCCGAATGGTCAGCGACGGCCCCCACTTCCGATTGTCCTGCACGAGTATCGCGCCGGGAGTGTCCTGGCGGATTCTTAATGCGCCGCCTCCCTTTATTCCGAGCGAAAGCTCCCGCGCCTTTCCAGCCCAGAGGCCGACTTCACTAAATTCAACGGGCACAGACTTCTTCTCGCCGTCTACAGAAAACGGTTCTCCCGCGACTTTTCCGACAGGCAGATCCATCCCAACGAACAGACTGTTGGCCTGTATGTCATTGAGCGGGACGAGCGTGTATTCAAGATGAATTCCGTTTTCAGTGGCCTTCGTGACTAATGTGGAATCAACAACTGCTCCACTCGGCGCTTTGATCCGGCCCTTTAGCGCGTTGGCTGCATTCTTCGATGCCTTACCTGGTTTGAAGCTCCCGAATTTCCATCCCTGCTCGAAGAGGGCGGGACGCACGGCAGCGACTTCGATGCCCTTGTGTGCAAGCCGCAATTCCCCCGAGCTTGAGGTTTTCGCAATCCATGGCGATTCTGAATACCCGCTGAGTGTGGACATAAGGAATACAGATGCGAGCGGAGTAAGAATCTTATTCATGTGTAGAAGCAGTCCGTTGGTGATGTGCTGCTGCTTACTGAACTAACGGAGCGTAAAGCCCGGCCAATCTTCGCACCTTTTCTGACTGGTGTTCGGCGGCGACCTTCAGGATCTTTGAGCAGATCGCTCGCTCCAGTTGTGTGGTGGCGCGTATGGCGAACATCGCGGAGTCAGGACTGCTGCCGGCCGATTCGGCCAGGGCCTTGAATAGCTCCTGTTTAAGAGTGGCATCCCCTGAAGCCAGGACGTATTTCAAGCCAAGCATGCGGAGTTCGTCGAGGGTGCCCTGTTTTATGAGCGGCATCATGCCGGCGGCCATCAGATTGGTCAGCTTTCGGTGTTCATTGGGGGTGAGAGCCGCAAAGGCGAATTCCGTGAGAAGGGGATGATTCCTCCTGGCAAATTCTCTGGCAAATTCCGGGCTCAACTTACCGGGCATTCTGCGCATCAGATCCGCACATAGTGCAAGCCTGCGGCGCAACACAGGTATTCTGATTCGGCCGATCTCTCGCATGCTGAGGAGGCGTTTGTCGTCTTTGTTGACAAGCATCACCTGAAGCGCGTTTTCAAATTCCTCGATCTCCAGAGCATTTCTAAGGAGGGCATCAAGGAAAGGCCCGACCGCTTTCGAATCACCGAGACGGCATCGTGAGGCGAGTGACTGCTGGTAGACGTTTTCATTCAGATCGGGAACAAGATCGACCTCGGTATTTTGCTGCCGTTTTTTTGAAAACTCTTTTGTCGCGCGGCGCAATGCTTTGATCGTACTCTGTTCACCCAAATCGCCGAGCGCGAGGACGGCAGCCAGTTTCAACCGGCCGTTCGCGGCCATATCGAGCTCTGCTGAAAGCCCCGGCCCGGCAGCGGCGCCAAGGATTTCGTCCGGCTCGCCGGAAGAGAGGGCAGACGCGCCTTTCTCCAGATAGTTGGTCAGGATGTCTTCGGCATCGTCGCTGGCGCAGCGTCCTAAAACGCGCAGGCCGAGCTCGGATTTGCCCGTGGCGTTGGATTCCAGCAGTGACTCAATCTCCTCTTCGAAATTCTCATCTACAAAGGGCAGCACTGTCGCAGCAACGTTTTTCACGAATTTGTGATTGGGATCGCTTTCCGAATTCGAGACTGTTGAAAGGAGCTCCATAGCGAAAGATTTGTCCCGGCATTTCCGCAGCAACTGTCTGAGCTGGCGTTCGCGGTCTGCCTTCCTATCGTCGGGAGCAGGCATGGCCAGTGCTTCAAGCTGCTGGCGATCCTTTTCATTCATTGGCTGGGCCTTGACCGCTTTGGGGTTTGCCATCACCCAGTTGCTGACTGCGGCGATGAGGCGGGGCAGGTCGCCCCATTCCCAGAATGCGAGCTGGTCTCTGGGATCGCCTTCCACGGTTGCCGCGATCACACCAACGCGCCCTTTACCATATGGCCTGACGGCAACGATTGGATGACCACCAGCCTCAACCAGGACCGTTGATGCCGGCCTCGGTTTCATTGGGTGATAGTAGAAGGCTCGTGGCGAAAGCTCCCACCTCAGGTTCTTCGGCAGCCATTTGGATGCCTCTGCGGTCGGTTTCCAAACGAGGTCATCCGCCTTCAGTCGATTCTTGCCCACCAGATCGCACGGCAGCATTCTGTCGAGGGATGTGTAGCGATAGCCGCCGCGCTGAAAGGCGAAAGGGCCTCCAAGGATGAGCAATCCTCCGCCGTTCTTTACGTATTCCTCGAGCAATGCGCGGCCACGAGCTCTGAGTGACGCTGCATCAATGTTTGCCAGGATGACCAGATTGTGGCTGCCGATTTTCTGCCAGGTATTTGGAAAGCCACCCAGAGAAGCACCGTACTGCCCTCTGGAGTAATACGACGAGGTCGGGAACGCTCCGCCCATCTCGGCCATGACTTCGCCGAGGTGAAAGTAATCCCACCAGAGCCCCTTTCCGATATGCAGCCGGGGAGGATTCGGTTTCGGCAGATTCCATATTTCGGGCAGCGGCAGGCCACCCTTCTTTTGGAGTACTTCCAGCTCTGTGAAAAGTCTCTCTGATGAGACCGTGATGCTGTCAACATGAATCCGTCCTTTGCCCGGCCAGTTTGACCGGACCGCAAAGAATCCCCCTTCGCCCTTCTGCGCGGTGTATGAAAACTCCTGAAAGGTATTCGGTTTCTTGAAGTCTGTGCCCTTTAGCACAATCTTGCCCCGGCCGGTGCCCGCAGAAAACACATTGCCGGCAATCGTGTTGTCGTCCACCTTCACGCGCCAGGTGACGCGGTAAATGCCCGCTGGCCGGGCATAAGAGTAAAAGGAACAAATCGTCCCACCGGGCTTGCTCTTACCGGGCACGGCAGCCTGCGCGGTGCCGTGCTTGGCGTCGGCATCTTCGACAACGATTCGCGGCCGGCCTTGCAGGTCAGGATTTGTTTGCCTGGGATGATGGACGAGTTTGACGCCTTGAGACGAAGCAAGCCCGGAAAGCATCGAAAACAGTAGGATTTTGGAGGCCAGAGTCGTTGCGTTCATTCCGTCAGTTTCCAATCGATGACAATAGAGCTCCAAAAACGAAGCTTAGGAACGGTGAACCGGATCCCTTTGCCTGTGTGATCGTATTTCAGTTTCTTCTGAGTGAGCTCGTATTCGGCGGTCAGAAACCATACGGCATCCACCTTCGCTTCGGGCGGTAGCATCACGTCGAGCGGAAAATCAGACCGCGGCTCGGGCACTTTGGCGTCATCATGGGTGAAAAGGACGCGCTCCTTTGGGGTGTTGACGAGGTGCAGAATCCACTGATTGCGTCCCCCGGGCATTTCACGCTCGTGCACGAAATCCTTCCATCGCCAGAGAAAACTCTTTGCATCGCCGATATCGATCTTCTGCTCGGGTGACTTCATCGGCTTCACGTTGAGATCCCAGAGCTGGCCGGCGAAGCGGGTCGCGAACTGGTTGTAGTTGGCAACGCTCACGGGCCGCCAGCTGTAGCAGGGATGCGTGTTGCCTGCGAGCCAGATGATGTATTGGTAAATCAGATCGTTGGGGAAACATTTATCCATGCCGATAGCAAGGAAGTGCCCGCCGAATTCACGGGCCTCTTCCTTAAAGGAAAGCAAACGGTTGGCGAAGGCTTCGTAGGATGCGCCGCCGCGGAAAGACAGACCGCCGCCGCCATACTGCCGGATGCCCTCTTCCATGATGCCGCCCTCATCGGCGCAGTGAGCTCGGAACGCTTCGGCCTTGCTCGGATCGCGGCCAGGCACGCTGGAGTTGTATCCGAACTGAAAGTTTGGCACTTCCGCATGCACGATCTTCTTCAGCTTTCTGACCAGTCTGGCATTGCCGTTCGAAATACCGTGCGAATCGTAGCGAACTGCGTCCCAGCCGAGCGTCTTATGGGTCTCGATCAGTTCTCGTCCATGGTGTTCGATGGGGCCGTCATGGCTGTGATTCATAATGGTGATTGGCCATACATGCATCGGCCAACCTTTGCGACCAGTTCCCATGGGATTGCGATTCCACCGATCGAGCCAGGCGACATTGAAGGTCGATGCATAGCCCCATTCCGGCTGCCGGCGGATGAGCTCGAAAGCCGGTGGGCCGTCTCCGCCCCAGATATTCGAATAGACAGCGCAGGAGATTCCTACTTTGTGGGCCTCCTCGTTCTGCGTTCTTGTGCCCGTTCGGCCGCCATAATAGTTGCCCTGTCCCCCCCACCAGTATTCCGTATCGGGAGTGAAATCGCCGAACTCGTC
>JASLXP010000460.1 GCA_030740295.1 Planctomycetota bacterium | reverse complement strand
AGGCTGCCCCGCGCCGGGCACCCACTGGACGCCTCTCAACTCATCGATCTCGAGCAGGGAATCGAGATGCGGCAACTGGCCGGGACCGTCCAGGTGGTAAAACGCGTTCTTCAATCGCCGGCAGGAGGCAGCAAGCTCGGGTTTTACAAACTCATCAAACATGTCCGGGCCGATCATGTAACAGAAATCGCACTGGAGTATGTAATAGGGCTCTTCCGAATAGATAGGCGTCCATGCCGTGAATCCCGGATTGACCGGCTGAAGCACTTCATTGATTTCGTCGAAGGCCCGCCACCACATTTCGTGCGCGTCCCACGTGACGTCCTTCACCGCGTCCGGGTGGTCATAGAGATCGAGCAGGAGCTTCTCTCCGGGCCGGAATGCGGAAAGAATGTCGAGGTTGCCGCCGAGGTCTGTCATGCCGATCTGAACCAGACCTTCCCACCGTTCGTTGGCCGCGCGACAGATATCCTTGACCCGCGCCAGCCAGCAACTGTTCGGATCAAGCTGGAAGCGGATGTCCTCAATCTCCTCATCCTTTTCCGGAAAGAACCAGACCGTATCCTTTCCGTTCTCGACGTGTGCCCCCAGAAAAGCGGCGACAACGCCGGGGCCGAAGTTCGGCAGGGCATGGGGGAAACCGTCCCCCAGGTACTTGCAGCAGGACAGCTCGTAATCCCATCGGTCAACAACGTCTTCGGCCGGGATGTCCAGGTCGTAAAACGCGGTGAACCAGTGGAACGGCAGTGCCGGGGCCTTCCGCCCAGGCTCTCGCCCGTGGAGCACCACCTGGATAAGCGGGCGCGTCAATTCCCCGGCCCACCAGCGGCTGTAGTCTTCTTTTATCTTATCCCATTGGTCGAAGCTGAAGGGGACAGGCATTGTGTCAGGTCGGGTGGTTGAAAGGGATCATGGTTCTTAACACCAGCACACACCTGTCCTGTACATGACCGACAGATTCTCCAGATTGGGATGTCCAAGTTCTTCAAGTGTCTTCAAGGCTTTGTCGATGTCGTAATGAAGTCGTTCGATCCGGACATCCAGCTTGTCATCTTTGGTGCAAACAGAAAGGAAAGTGCTGGAGACATTGGGGTCCGGCTGAAAAACACCTTCGTCCCCTTTGGGATCGATGCCCCCGTCCTCCCGTTTGTGGCCAATAAGTAGATTGCTCATCCCGCCCGTGTTAGCCACCAGGGCCCCATCCTTTTCCCGGACAAATGGAAAATGGGTGTGAGAGCAGGTGACAAGATCCCTTTCCGGATCCGCAAACATCTCAAAGACTGCGTTGACTCTTGCCTTCCAGGACACGCGTTCGCCGGCAGGATTCAGATCGTGGGTAATTCGGATGCGCTTGCCCTTCCAATCAAGCTCGAGGATGTGGGGCAGTTGCGTCAGATACTCCCGCCGGGCGTCATCGAGTCGATTCCAGGCGCCTTCTTCGGTGTATGGTGGGAAATCTTCCTCGGGAGCCCCAAAGGCACCTTCATCATGGTTTCCAAGAATGGCGAACTCGCCGGCCTTTGACCGGACCCAATCGAGAACCTCAACCGGATAAGCACCATTGACGAAATAGTCTCCGGATGCCACGAGCTGGAACTCTTCCTGGATATCGGAGAGGATGCGATCCATGGCTTCCAGGGGCTCGACCAGGCCGTGCAGATCGCTGACGATGATCAGCCTTTCGACAGTTTCGGGAACTTTCAGATGTTTTGTTTTGACCATTGTCAGCATCCTCTGCGTTTCACTGTAGTTGAAAGAGGCGTCCGTCTCCAGGCCGCATCTTGACTTTGAGAAGGAGGGTTCCTTTCTTGTCCGAGACCGGCGCCCTGCGGCACGGGAAGCAAACCGTTCTCGATCACCAATTCCTGATCAGCGTCTCAGAAACTTCACTGCGGCGGGCCAGCGGCGGGCGGCGATGTTCAGGGCGAGGAAGAGGCAGGCGGCCAGGAGCAGGTAGGGGCCCATCTCGTAGGGGCGGCGTCTTCCGGAGCCGATGTGGGTGAACACTTTATCCGTGTCAGCAGTGACGATTCCTCCGGTGATTGTGCTGATCTGTTTCTGCAGGGAGGCGTTCGGAAGCAGGGAGGCCAGTTCTTTGCTCACGGAAACGACTGCGCCGGTGGTCTGCACTCCGGTGCCGTCTTCGCGTGCGACCTTGAAGAGATAGACGCCGCTGCGATCTACTCTGTGCTGCGCTTTGTAAAGTCCCGGGCCGCCCAGGCGCATGGGAATGTCGATTCTGCTTTCTTCGCTGAATATCTGGCCTTTCTCGCCGAGGAAGTAAAGCCCGGCTTTCGGTGGCTTGTCGTCCACGAATCGGTTCTCCGGATCGACTCCGTCTACTTCAAAGTGAAGTCCCCAGCCGTCGGTCAGCACTCGCGGGGTGTAATGAACGCCCTGGGGGTCTCTCGTGTGGTCGCCGACGAGATTCTGCCACAGGCGGGCGGATTGGTTTGCCCACTCTCCGGCCCACAACTGGCTCCACTTTCCTGATACGTCGGTAGCAAACACCATCGCCCTGCCTGCACCGTAATTCCAGGAAAGCAGCAGCGGGTCCCTGGTCTGTTGAAACATCAACAGAGTCTCTGCGGCAAGTTTTGGATTGACGCGCACGTATCCGAACAGCGTCGGGCAGAGGTCGATGTCGATGCCTCGGAAGATTTCGGAATCCTTAAGATTCAGCACGTCCACCGGTCTTTCGATGACGACGGCCCGGGCGAATTCCTGGACCTCCCGCTCCAGCAACTGGTCGGCCTGCTCCAGCTTTTCCGCGGCGTAGTAGCGGCCGTTGCCATAGCGGGCGATCTGGCTCAGGAGTTTGTGATTGGCCGCTCGACCCACGGACACGCAACTGATGGAGACTTCGCCCGATGCGAGCTGCATGGCGATGCGGGGATAGTCGGGGCCGGGCTGAAGATAGCCGTCAGTGATGACGATGATGCCCTTGTTGGTGGCATTGACGTCCTTCAGCCGCGCGTAGGCCGCGCTTAACGAACGATAGAGATGGGAGTGCTGCTCGTATTCGACCTCCGTCTTCTTCATCCGCTCTTTGCCCACAACGTGCTGCACGGTGAGCAGCCACGCCGGGCTGGTGGATTCGCTGGCCAGGCCGACCACGCCCATAAAATCGCGGTCGGAGAAGACATCGACCGCGCGGCCAAGGAATCTCTGCACGAAGAGCGTCTTCTCCCCTTTGAAATCTTCCTTGTGAATCCGCATGGAAACAGAGTTATCCACGACCAGGACCAGAGCCGACGTCGCGCTTTCGGATTCGGTAAACGAGAAGCGAGCAGGCAGAACCGCCTCCAAAGGCGTTCCCGCATACCCGCCGGCGGAGAGTGCCTTGTCTCCGCCACAGGCGATCAGCGTGCCGCCGAATTCCTGCACGTAATCGTGCAGAAGCTTCATCTGATTCAGCGAAAGCTCTTTTGCCGGGATGTTGCCCAGGATGACCGTTGAAAAATCCTCCAAATCCAACATGGATTGAGGCACGCCGGAGGATGGCCGGAACTCGACGGCCATGCGTGTCGATTTCAAGGCTCTGCGCATGACCTTTTGTTCCGCTCGTTCGTTCGCGAGTACGAGCACTCGCGGCACGTCTTTGAGCTCCAGGTAGGTGTAGGCGCGATCGTTTTCTTTAGACTGATCCAAATCCGTCACCACCCGCGCTTCGTAAACAAAGCGCCCGCCCCTCGGAAGATTCTGCCGAAACTTCAAAATCTGAGAGCCCCGCTTCACCTCCAGGGGATGATGACCGGCCAGATAGTTATTACGGAAGAGCTGAACGGAAGTCTTCTTTTCAGTCGCGTCCGTGGCGTCGAAAGAACTCGTCACCGAGACCCGCACCTCAAATGCCTGGTTGAGATGCACGCGTCCGGGGATTGAAATCTGATCGACTGCCAGATCGCTGCGAAGTTTGATTTGAGGGATGAGCGAAACGATGTCCACCCCGGCTGCCTTTGCGAAAGCGGCCTGTTGCAGGGCGTCACCTGCAGTCTCGTTGCAGTCCGAGATCAAACAGATGCGCTTCGCGTGGTCTCCCGGAAAGGAACTGATCGCCAGGCGAATGGCATCTTCGATGTTGGTCCCCTGTTCCGCAGCAGAAGCCGACCGCGCGATGCCCGCACTCTCCCCCTCGATGGCTTTGACGGCCAGTTCGACATCAGGATTCGGCCCTGCAGGCACGACTACTCTTGGCTTCGAATCAAAGACGATGACCCCGGCCCACGATTTTGAGCTCTTGGTCTTCAATGCATCGGATACCGTGCGGGCCAGGTCGCTTCGATAAGGCTCCATCGAGGTAGACAGGTCCACCAGGTAGTAGACGCACAGTTTTCTGCCGTCAGTCCACCAGACATGCAGCGTGAGAAAATCGACAATCAGAGCCAGCGCGATGCCGTTCCGCAGTAGGACCATGAGCCACTTCCGGCCGGCCCGGACGTTATCGTAGGTCCGAGCGCCGACAAAGATCAGGATTGGCACCAGGAGCAGGAGGATGAAGGCTGAAGTGTTGTGGACTTCAAACATGGAACTGAATGTGAATGACCGACTCTTTCTTACTTTTCATCTTGCTTTTCATCTTTGCTTTTTCTCTGCCGCCTTCTGATCTCTGGTTTTCATCTCCACTTTCTTCCGCTCTGGCAGCTTCGTTCCTGCCTCAGATGTTGGCCGTGAAAAGACAAGGAAGACAAAAACCAGAGATTAAAAGACGGAAGAAGAAAAGTGAGGATTAGAGTCTGTGGGTGTGACTTCTCCGCGCAGCGCGGAGATAATTACCACGGATGAAGACAGAATAAAAACTTCTTCATCCGTGGGATGGCCTTGCCATCCGTGGTATTTCTATCGTAGCTGCGGTTGCGGCCGAAGGCAGCCTTAGAAGCAAGATCAAAAGCATGAGCTGATGGATTTATTGGCTTCTTGCCAGAGGGCACTTCGTCATTAAAAAATCACTCTCCGGTGATAAAGGAACATTTCTACACACACGACCGCCAGTGCGATCCAGTTGAGCAGGAACCAGAGCTCTCGCTCGACGGCTGGTGTTTCTGTTTCTTCTTCAGATTGTTTGGCTCGCCCGGCCTCGAATGCTGGACGGCGGGCGATGTTGGATTCGGATGGGCTGGCCAGGTTGACGCCGAAGCCCAGCTCTCGATCCCCGATCTGATATCGGTAGGTGCCGAGCTGTTCGGTTTCGGAGTAAAGCGCAGTGCCTTCTGAAACCGGAAGAGCTCGTCTTTCACCGGCCGGATTCTGTGCGGCGATTTCTTTGATCTCCTGCCGGAGATCGTCTGGAACGAGGATAGGAAAAGGCCGACCGGGATGAATCTGAGTGACCGTGGCGTCTTCTTCCGCACTGAACCAAAGAAACGCGTTCGACAGCAGTACGGGAAATGCCAGACGAAATGGGAAGTCTGAATTTTGCGGATCGAAGGCCACGAAGATTTGCTTCCACCGTCCTCTTTGCCCGGCAAGGATGATGGGGGATTGCACGGCGTGCGCCACGGGCTCCATCCATTCCGTGCCCTTCACGTTGAGTGCTTCGCCAAGGAGAAGGTTCTCCAGGCGGATGTAATTCATGAGCGGGTGAGTGCGGTCCCAGGTGTCCATGAGCGGGCGAAGCACCGAGCCGGATTCGATATTCAGGTAAGGAGTCTGCCCCCGCGTGTTGACCATCACCACATGGTGATCGGGGAGCTCGTCCGGCAGCCAGTTGTAAAAAATCATCGCGCTGACGTCGTATCTGGCGCTGTAGTCGTCCGGGCTCACCCGGTAGCCTTGAACTCCGATGTTTGCGCTCATGGCCGCGTCGAGATACCCGCCGAGCTCATCCTCCGGTGCGACAACCAGAACCTTCTGACGGACCGGCTTTGGTATCCATTCGTAGACCACATTGTCCAGAAGAAACACGTCAACGGATTTCGAGTCCTGAAGATCGACCTTTGCGGTAAAGGCGCCACCGGTCAGCAATGTGCCTTCAAATCTCTCACGATGTTCCTCGCCGGGCTGCAGTGTCACGTCCCGCGCATCGACGAGGGTGCTCTCGATGCTCAGCCGCAAAGAAATTTTTTGGGGCGTCTCGAAAGTGTTCATCAGTACGATAATTGCCGAGAAGTCGCGCTCGGAATCCAGATTGCGCCGCGAGGAGAAGTCTATGATCCCGACGTTGCCTTTGGCTTGGCCCACGATGATCGTTTGCGTCCTGGCGATGATGTCTTCGTGGCGTCTGGGCTCGGCATCGGTTGCCCCGTCAGAGATCAGATACACGGACGCTTCGGGGAATGGGCGAGTGACTTCCCGGATGAGATCGAGCGCTGGGGTCAGATTCGTAGCTCGGGCGCCGGGCTTCAATGCATCCAGCGTGCGGTAGAGCGTACGGCGGTCTTTCTCGAACTGCTGGACAATTCTTGCCTCCTGATCCGCGGCGATGATGAGCATCTGGTCCCCGTGCTCCATGCGGCGGACGATGCTCCGTGCGTGTTCCCTGGCAAGATCGAACCGGGTCGCGTTTTCATCCGGCTCATCGGCCTGCATGCTGGCCGAGACATCGAGCACAATCACGATGCGCCGATTCTCCAACTGCCCCGATGTGAGAAGCGGGCGAGCCGCGGAGAACGCAAGCAACAGAAGAAGCGCGCACTGCAGAACAAAGGACAAAATCGTCCGCCAACGCCGCTTCAACTGGCGGGACTCCTGCACAAGCTCCCGAAGGTATGCGAGTGAGGAGAGCCGTACCCGCTTACGAGGCATCCGCAGCAGATAGAAGCCAATGACGACCAGCAGCAGCGCCAGAGACCAAAGCGAGGATTGCTCTATGAAGTGAATCTGTTGCATGCGGACGAATGACCCTCTGGCAGCGTTCGGGTCGCCCTTCGGACGATCAAGAATGAGGTTTTAGGCACTTCCTTTTAATCTTGCTTCTAATCCTCACTTTTCTTCTTCCGTCTTTTGATCTTCGGTTTTTGTCTTCCCTTTTCTTTTCAGGGCATCTTCTGAAAGCAGAACGAGGCAGCCAGAGCGGGAGAAAGTGAAGATGAAAAGAAGAGATGAAAAGAAGACAGAGAAAAAGAAGAGATGAAAAGCAAGATGAAAAGTAAGAAAGATTCGGATCCGAAACGTGAACAGAACTACGCGTTTTTCTTCCCGTACCGCGTAACACATCTGGGCCTTCGTCATCACTCCCCGTACGCCTGCAGATAGCTGATCCCTGGCGCAAAGACGCCCTGGTAGTAGACGTTGCTTTGCGCATCGGTGACGGACACTTCAGCCTGAATTCGATCGATGGTTAATGACGGGACTGCAAAGTAGTGCAGTCCGTCTTCCCCGCATGCGGACCTCACTTGGCCGACCTGCTGCCATTTTCCGTCGAGAGTTCGGACCTTGATCGTGTAATCCGCACGGGCGAGTTTGAACGTGCCTGCACCCTTCTTGTTGCGAGGCATCCCACTTGAGAATCGGCCGCAGAAGGCAACGGCTTTGACGGGCGACGGTTTGAGAATTCTGACATTGACCTGCCACTTTCGTTTGCCCTGGGAAATCCCGCCGAGGAAACATGGACGGTTGGATTTCTCAAGGGCGCGGTAGGTGTTGTTGCCGTCCACTGCCTCGATCGCGTAGAGCGCTTCCCCCTTCTCCTCCAGGTAACGGCCAGTGGCATTTCGGTAACCGGATTCACTCGTCTTGAATTCCGGTTCTCCGCCAATGAGCAATGGTTTCAGTCTTCTCAACGCAGCGTAGGAGGTGGTTGATGGGCGTAGCGGGGGACGCGCTTTGCGCGACCATCGTTCGACGTCCTGCTCTTCGGCTTCGATGCCGCTGATGGCCAGGACTGCTGTTCGTTCGCTGGTGATTTGGACGAGCGGATAGAAGATTCGAATCGACTTCACCGGGAGCTCCGGATACGGGTTCACCCATTCATGAATGCGTGCGGAGCATTCGTCGCCGGACGTGGTGTAGCCGAACCAGCCTGGCCGGCTCATGAAATCGATGTGGCGCAGGAAGGGATTGGCTTTTGTGATGGATTTCCCCCAGCGCTCCATCTGCTCATAGTTGTGCGGATGGTCCCAACGATACGAGGATGCGACATCCTGGTCTCGGACGTCCAGGTTGAAGGTAAGCTCCCGCCCGTCTTCGTAGACCGCGACAAAAGATGCCGGATAGCCGGCGCCCACTCGCATCTTTAAGAAGCAAAGACTGGCGACGCTGCGTTCGATCTGAATCTCCCGTACCGAACGCGGCAGGGCCGGTGCGAGCTCCGATCCCTCCGGGTAGTTGGCCAGGAAGATGATCGAACGCCCGTTGTTCGTGGAGGGTTCGATGATGCGGAAAGGCACCTCTTCAATCTTGGTGTCACCTGTCGGCAACTGCCGCAGATCGTAATTGCTGCCCCAGTCGAGCCAGCCTTTGCCGTCGGCCGGGAGTTCATCGATGTGGCTCCAATTGGCGGTCCCATTCAGAGCTACTTTGAACCATTTCGGCGTGCGGTCTTCCTGCCAACTGGGGAACGGCCGGGCGAAGTATCGTTCGTTGAGCCGGACCGTTAGGTTGACCATGCGATTGGCAAACTCGAACGTGTTCGGCATCGGATTGGCCGGGCTCCACAGGAACTCCGCGCCAACGGGATGGGAGTAATACATGGCCATGGCCTGGCCGCCCTGCGCTTTGGCCAGAGGGCCGAGGATCATTCCCTGGTTCGACCCGGCGCCCCAGTAGGAATCGATCGAGCCACCGATGCGCCGATTGGTTTTCTGTTTGAAATCAGGACTCGGCCCGCCGTAGGGATCGCCGTAGTTCTCCCTGTATCCCCAGGCATTGATGCCGAGCAGTCGATCGAAATGGTCGATGGCATATTCCGGGTTGCTGTGGGGCTTTCCAATCGATCCCTTCCAGGAAACCATGGTCATGTCACGGGGAATGTAGGGATAGGCATCGCCCATGTTGTTGTATCTGCTGTTGCCGCCGTCGGGGGTGAGCATGGTGTCGATGGTCTCCATCTTCACGCCGTTCCGCCGGGCCAGATCGTAGAAGCGAACGTAGTACTCGTAGAACAGATCCGGGCCATCGAGACCACGCCGAAGACAGCGCCGGCACGCGTTCCAACGTGAGCCGTCGTTCACGAAATTCATCTCGTCGGTGTTGAGCGAGACCGCTTCGGTTTCGTTGAGCTGATCGGACATGGCATGCACCAAATCGCGATTGAGGTAGTAGCCATGGCTCGATGAAGGGCAGACGTTAAGGCGGGCCAGGTTGGTCTTCTCTCGAAGCATGTGGTCATCTTCATCGTCCATCATTTCGATATGGATCATGTTCTTGTCGGCGTACTGATTTCGTGCGCCACGGCCCCAGTGGTCGCCGGGCTGTGCCCAGGTCATGTAGTGACGGCGGAGGTAACCCCGCAGGTCTTTGTAAGCGGCCAACTGCTTTTCATTTCCCGACTCCAAATGAATGCGCGGCCGGGCATGCTCGATCCTGTTCACTCGCATCAGACCGTAGAGACTGATGATTTGTCTCAGATCGTCCCCAAGACGCAGGTGGTCGAAATACTGGAAATAAGCGCCGCGAACCTGAACGTTCGGCCAGTCGCGAACGCGGCAGCCCGGAACGATCAGCCTGGAATCCGCGTCCCGCCGCAGGAGCTGCATGACGCTCGAGATCCCATAGTAGGCGCCGTGCTGATCTTCACCGGAGCCGATCACCAGCACGCGCCTTGCGTCCACAACCAGTGCATATCCCTGTTGCCCCGGATCGGTTGGTGTGATTTTCAAGCCAGCCTCGTTGGCAATTCGTGCGATCTGAGGAGAAGCGCCCACATCGCCGATCACAATGCAATCGGCAAGCGCCGGATTTGATTTCAGTTCTTCTTCAAGTGCCACGACCGGTAAGCGCACCGCGTGAATTCTCGCGGTATCGTCTGCGAAGTCTTTCCCGATACCCATGGCCAGCCCCTGTTGCTGGCACACTATTTGGGTCTTGGAAGAAACAACGTACGGCCCTTCCGACCACGTAATCTGCCGGGGCTGAGGAACGATGAAGGGCTTACGGATGCGCGAGAACGAGGGCACTTTCGGTTTCTTGACGGTAATGCCTTCCTTCCAGCGAAAACGCGTGACTTCCAGGTCGCCGTGGTCGCCTTTCTTCGTTCCCCAGATTTGCATGAAGTATTGGGACCCGCCTTCGAGTGTGCGTTCGATCCAATGAAGCTTGAGGTAGCGCCCCACCGAATTAATGCCGCGGAAGCGCACGTAAATCGTGTCGCTCCTGGGGTGGAGCACTCCTGGGCCGTTGAGCCTGTTCACCAGAAGAAATCCGTCAGCCTTTTCCGGTTTTACATAAAGCGAGACATGCTTGACCGAGCTGGCGAAAAGAGAATCGATTCCCGTGACGTAAAAATCGCGACCCAGGTCAAAGATTTCTTCATGGCCGTACGGATAGGTGGGTCGTATCAGGTTGGCCTGGATGTTCCATGGCCACTGGACGAAATTATGGCCGCCCTTGGTCAGGCTTCCTTTGTCGAAAGGAAGCCAGCCATCGGTCACGGAACCGATACCGAGGTCGGGCTTGCCGGCCGTCAGACCGTTGGGGAATTTCCGCATGCTCGGCGGCAGGAACTCGCCGGAGTCTGGTTCACGGTAGGTATAGCGGCCCTTGATATTCCAACTGTCCCGCACATTGAGCTCCGGTCGAAAAGCATTGCCGGTCAGGCAGTAGACGCCTTCCTCCGTGCCGAACGGCTGTTGTCTGACGACCAGCTCATCAATCAGCACTTTTTCCACGCCGCCTCTGAAGAGGAGGTAGAGGTTCGCTTCTTTCTGATCCGCACCGGTGAAGATCTCGAGGTCCAGGTCGTGCCACTTGCCGGGCTCGGTGATGGTCATCTTGCGTGCGGGTGACTGGAAGCCTGCAATGACCTCGCCCTGTCCACTCTCGACCTTGATCTTCCCGGTAAGCGAATAGAACTTTCCAGGGATCACATCCACGACTTGTGAGACCTGAAACAGATCAGCCTGATTCGTCAGCTTGCAGGTGACCGCTCCGAATCCCAACTCTTCGTCGAAGCTGAGGCCGGCGTCCAGATCGTCGGTCGATTTTCTGATCTGCCAGTGATCGAGCTTACCGTCGTTGTCCAGGTCTTCGTTGAACGCGCCGTTCCTCAAGAGATTGATGTCGTCGAAGTAGAGCGCGCCCGTGGGCCATGGATTCGCCCATGCTTCGATTGGATTGTAGGTCCATGTGTTGAAGAAGCGTTCTTCGTAGCTGCCGGAGCCTCTGCTGTAAGCGGTGGCGGGAGGTCGGCCGTCCCGAACGACGCGCAGGCCCCACAACTCGCCGCGTTTGGGCGTGCCGGCCAATCTGTAATCATCCCAGGCAAAGCCCTTGAAGGGGATCGACATCTCCACGATCCAGCGCTTCGGCCCCATCGCGCCTTTGAGTTTGACGCCCGACTTCCAGGCCATTCCGTTCTTTCCGGACGGCGAAGGCGCGTCGTAGGTCATGTGGTCGTAGATATTGAAAATGAACTGCCAGATATGGCCGTCCCCGCCAAAGCCGCCCGTCTCGATGAAAAGCTCGCCGCAATCGCCGCCGTAATAGACGCCCTTCCAGTGATCCTCGCTGATCTCATGCTTCTCACCGAAGATGACGCTCTTGGGTTCCGGCTCTTCCGCGACAAATGCAAAATAGAGATTCTTCTCGTCGTAACAGACATACAAGACCGTCTGCTTGAAGCCTGGAGTCGTGGTCGCCGGCTTGACCCAGGCGGTGTGAGTTCTGTGTTTCCAGGTGTCCTGTGTGCCTTCCGCCTTCCAGCAGTTGTCATCGAGGATGCCGTCGAGTATCGGCGGGTTGTCTGTTTTTTTCGCCACCAGCACCCGGTTGTTCTGGTCGGGATCGTACTTGCGATTGAACTTCGTGCGGAAGCGGAACTTCATGCCTTCGGCATCCGCATCGACAAGCGATTCGAGATTGGAGAGGTGGTCTTTGAGCTTCTCGTCGGTTGCCTGTGTGGCCTGCTCTGCGTTGGTGCATGGCGGAGAGATTACGAAGAGAAACGCTGTGACGACCGCGATTCGTAGTGCCAACGGCCTTCCGTTCGTAGTGCACGCTTTAGCGTATTGTCGGGGCCGGCAGAACACGCTGAAGCGTGCACTACGAACTTTTGAATTCTTCGCCCCGAAGGGGCCGAAACATATCAGCCCAGGGCAACGCCCTGGGACCGGAGAAACGTTGGCCGGTGAGCCCTGTAAGGGCAAAACAGATGGTCGAAGTGAGTTCGATTGTGCCGCCCCTACAGGGCTGGAATTATTTTTCGTCCCTCTACCCAGGGCGTTGCCCTGGGCTAGTATTTTTTGGCCTTTCGGGCCAGGGGTGAGGCTACGATTTGGACGCTGTCTCCAATCAGTCATTCTTCAACAATCTCAAAAGCATTGATAGATCCGCGGCTGCCGACCAGCACCAGGTGGCCGTTAAACAGATGGACTTTCTGCAAATGGAATAACTGCTGCTCGGTAAGCTGGTCCCGGTATCCGGCTTGGGCGTGACGATGGCCGGTTGCCTTGTCTATCTTGAAGATGCGGTGGGTTTCCGGGTTGAGGTAAATGATGTCCGGCCCACGGAAGATGGGCGGGGAGTGGACGCTCATGGACTGCATATTCGTTCGCCAGATGATTCGTCCGGTCGCGGGGTCTATGGCATGAAGATAGATGGTTCGTTCTTTGTAGGCGCGCACGTGCAGGTAAAGCACACCATCGTGGAGAATCGGAGGACGGGGAAACGTTCCGGCGAAAGTCACCCTGTAATCGAAGACGTTCTCTCGGATATCCAACGCGGACAGAGCCCAGTCGATATCATCGAGTAAGAATACTTTGCCCTGCCGCACCACCGGCTCCAGCCACACGCCTGTTGAAGCCAGTTCCTTTTCCAGGATCAGTTTGCCACTCGCCGCTTCATAGACCAGCAGCGAAGAGCGGTGGGCATGGGACTTCATTGCTGCCAGGTATTGGCCGTCGCAGGCGAAGTCTTTTACGTGGTCGGCACGAATGTTCAGGACAGCCTTCCCGCTGTTCGCTTCAATGGCGACGATGCGTGCCCAACTGGAACGCGGGCGAGCGTCGGCAAAGAGGTAGATGCGTCCGCCGGCCATCTGCAGGTCGGAAAGTCGAATACGAACACTTCGCGCGACGCCGTTCCACGGATAGGCCAGTCCAATGGATGGAATCTGCTTGCCGTCTTTCACGATCCGAAGGCCATCGCCCTGGCTGCCATTGACCACCTGAACTTCTATACCATCAATGGTGCGCGCAGCTTTACCGTCTGCCGTCGCCTGCGAAACAATCCGGCCTGAGAGCGGTTCAACTTTTGCCCATTCCGATTTGCCGGAATAGAGCAAGGCATCGGGCATCACCGAGCTCTCAGCGCCAACATCATAAAGTTTGACGTGGCGAACCTTCTTCAGGTGAAAAGGACGGGCGGTCACGGCGCCTGCGGTACGCAGGTTGTCGGGTTTGATGCTTTCTTCCGTTCGTTGCTCCTTCAGCAATGCCGCGAGGGACATTGATCGGGTCTGGCTCAGGCGAATCAGTGCATCGGGCAATTGTCCGGCAGCTCGCTCGTAAAGAGCCCTTGCCGCTTCTTTCTTGCCGAGAAACTCATTGCAGCGGGCCATCTGCACCTGCACGTCTGCGGATTCTGGAGAGAGCCGCTTCAGCGCAAATTCATCGTTGTTCTTGCGGTAGTGCGATTCCATGACCTCCTGGAAGGCACGAATTTCCTGGAACTGTTTCAGCGCGCCGGCGTAGTCCTTGCGGTCGAACAGTTCGTAGGCCCAGGCCAATTGGATTTCGCTGAGCCTCTCGCGGACGGAGAGCAGCATCCCCTGCGAAGAAGTCTCAAGAGCCTTGCGAAACTCGGTGACGGCATCGTCGTAGCGCTGGAGATAATCGTAAACGTTCCCAAGAGTCATGTGATAGGCCGCGATGTCGGGATTGATGCGGATCGCCTTCTTCAGCATCACGACGGTCTTGTCAATCTGCTCGGCGCGGAAGTAGCGTGTGCCGAGCTGAAAGAAGACCGTTGCGTCCGTGAAGACGCGCTGGCTCACCCGATCCCAGAAAGCGAGGGCTTCCTCCAGTTGGCCTTCGCGGGCATAGAGGTCACCGATCTGCAAAAAGTATTTCCACTTGTTGACAGGATCGATGATCGAGGCCTTGCGCAGTTCGATCACGGCCTGTTCAAAAGAGTCTTCGTTGCTGTAGGCGAACGCTTTCCCAAGGTAGCCGGGAACGAACAGAGGGTCGCGGGTCACTGCGCGGTTGAAGTAAGCCAGGCCGGACTTGGTGCGGCCAAAGCGGCCCAGGTAAACCCGGAAGATTCCCGGAGCGCCCTTTACGCCCTTCATGTCGAGGACGCCATCGGGCGCCTGCCGCTGAACATCGGCAATGCACCAGGCCGGCATGGGATCCTTGGGCCGGCCAAAGAAGTCCGTCGCATGTTTCTTGAGAAGCGCCCTCAGACCACCGAGCCCTCCGTAAGCCACGTTGCCGGAGGTATTGCGCCCGTGCCCCAGGCTGAGACCCACCAATTCTGAATTCAATTCCCGCTGGATCGCCGGATGGGGCGCCAGGTCGAACGCTTTGAGATTGCTGTTGATGGCCTCGGTAAAGAGGTCCCGCTGCTGCTTGCTGCCGCTGGGCTTCGCCGCGCCCAGGAGGAGGCAACTGTTTCCGTACATTTTGACCAGTCCCATGTCCTGCGGGAATCGATCCTTGCCCAGCGCCAGCACTTTCCTTGCGGTTTCCAGCCGGCGGTGCTCAAGGAGAAGGCGGCCGGTCAACTGGGCCTCCGCCAGCGTCAGACGATCGTTCCCTGACACTGCGAGCAGCAGGTCTTCGGCCTTTTTGATGTATGCCTGTGAGCGGGCGAGCCACTCTTCTGCCGGAGTTCCGTCGGGCAGGACTTCATCGGCCCGGCGCAACTGCAATGCAGCTAATTCGATTTTGTATGCGAGCACATCTGCCGCAATTTCAATAAGTTTCTGATAAGTGTCCTCTGCCCAATCAAGCCTCTCGACCGCGGCCATGGCACGCGCTACAGAGAGGTAACGGGCCGCGCCTTTGGGGTCTTCCTCGATGACCTCATCCCAGATCGTTTTGGCTCTTTCGAGATTCGACCTGGAAACGTAGTAGTCCGCGTCCTGGAGTTTGTAATGGACGTTCTGCGGGGAAAGGGCACGCAGGCGTTTGCTGACCTCCTCGAAGCCGTCGTCGTCTTTCAGTTGGATCAGCAGAGACCGGTGTCGTTCGAGAATATGCACGTCCCGCGGGCTGGCTTCGGATGCGGCCTTCAGATACTGAGCCGCAAGCGCCTGTTCCCCGTCTGCGATCAGGATATCGGCCAGTTCGAGAAGACGGTTGACGTCATCACCGGTCTTCTTCAGCGACTCTTCCAGGTCTCGCCGGAGCTCCCTGGCACGGTTTTCCTGCTCGAAGCAGATTCGGATGCGCTTGTTGAGCTCCGCGCTCAGCCAATGGGATTCGGAGACCAGGGCCTTTGCCTTCCGATAGCTGTTCGCAGAATCTGAGAAACGTTTCTGGTCGAAAAAAATCTCCCCGAGTTCCATCAACGCCCGGCACGAAACTTCGGAATTTCCCTTCGCCAATTCATGCATTCGATTTAACCATCGCTCCGCCAGGTCCCACTGCTCAAAATCCCGGCACACTTCCGCGAGCATGCGGAAGCTCTCCAGATCGCTTCTCCGAAGCTCGGCGATCTCTTCCCAGACCTTCCGTGCCTCGTCCCATTGCCCGGCCTCCCCGTAAACTCTTGCCAGTTCGTTGAGACATCTCGCCCTGTCGTCCATACCCGTGGCCAGTGCGGAAGCGTTTCTGAATTCAGTTGCAGCTTCCGCATACCTTGTCTGTTTGAAGAAAACCGATGCCAGGAGGAAACGGGCATAGAAGCTCCCCGGCGTCATGCGGGCAGCAGTCTTGAGCTCTACCCCTGCCTGATGAAGATCCTTAAACGAGGCATAGAGTTGCCCCAGAATAATGCGCAGGCCCGCCTTCCGCGGCTGCAATCGGATCGCATTCTTCATGAAATTTACCAACAGGTATTCTTTGTCTTCATCCTTGAACGCGCTGTAGACCCGCTGAAATGCCAGCTCATTCCGCACATCCTCCAGCAGTATGTTCATGTATTTATCCACAACCTTCTGCCTGGCCGGCGCCAACTGGAACAGTGACTCCTCAGCGTGAATTGCCAGGGCTGTGAGAATGAGAACAACCATGTAGAGTGCCGGCTGACAGGCGTTCATCAGAGAGACAGCTCTCTGGTGACCCCTGCGACACACGGTGGCGTTCCATCCGTTACTCATGGATATGAGGTGCATGCTGCCCTGATCTTGCATTGGAAGGCGAATCTTGAAATGCCAGCAGGTGTGAGATTTTCATTTGCCGGCTGAAGTGTGTTTAATTCCAACCTGAATTGAGCGATTCTTAATTAATTATTAAGACCCCAACGAGCTCGCCTCGTTGGTGAATGAGGTTTTAAGCTAACAGAACATGCATAACGCTAACTTGATGGGTAACCGGGCAAACACAATCTCTTCATCTTTCAGGTGAAGAGATTGTGTTTGCCCGGTTACCCATCAAGTTCATTTTCAGTTGGCATTCTTAGCTTAAAACCTCATTCACCACCGGGATAAACCCGGGCGGGGTCTTAAGAATCGCTCAGTTCAGGTCCAAGTGACAGGCCAAGGGGCTGAAGGTTTGGCCGTGCAGATCGCTGACGATGATCAGCCTTTCGACTGTTTCGGGAACTTTCAAATGTTTTGTTTTGACCATGTGATGCCTTCACACCAAAGGAAAGGGTTCGACGTGCTATGGAGATGATCCTGGAACACCCCGTCTCTTCAACCCGGAAAGTTACTGACGCTGTCAGTCAGAACCGGCGGAAGAATCCTCGCAGCACTTTCCTGGAACGGATCTTCATTCTGGATCAGGCGGACCGTGAGTTCAGTCATCTCCCGCAGCCGCTGATCCTGGGGGAGGCGATGGGCTTTGTTTTCGAGCGGCTTTCGCTTCCCGTACTGCCCGAGGACGAGCTGGTCGGTCGAGTTCTCGAAAAGGTTCCCGATTCCGATGAGGAGCAGAGATTTCAGGACATCATGAGCAAGTGGGGCCGGAGCCTGCCCGGCTGGTTCGATAATCGATGCCATCTCTGCCTTGATTGGGACTCGCTGGTGAAACACGGGCTGAGTGGACTCGAAGCCAGGGCAGCACGGAACCTGGAGCAGAAAAAGCGAAGTCAGGCAGGGCAGCTCGAGATTCAATTTCTTGATGGCATGGTGCGCGTTTACCAGGCTTTCCGCGCCTACGCTCGCCGATGGGCCTGCGCAGCAGAGGAAGCCGGGAATAGCGAAGCGGCACAGTGGTGTCGCAACATCGCCGACAATCCGCCAGCCACGTTTCCTGAAGCTCTTCAGCTCACGTGGATCGTCGGGCTTGCGATGATGACCCTCTGCTCCGGTTCCAGCGCGCTGACCTTTGCGAGATTCGACCAGTTTCTACTGCCTTTCTATAAACGCGACGTCGCTGCCGGCACACTTACCAGAGCGCGAGCCGGCAACCTGATCGATGATTTCTTCCTTAAGATTTACACACTCCTGGGGAGAGGCGAGCATCAGATGGGCCGCGCTGATGATGGCAAAAGCACGGGCTGGGCGCGGAATGCCACCTACGATGCTGCCACTTACGTCGTTGTCGGTGGAAGAAGAATGGACGGCTCACCCGCGGTCAATGAGCTGACGGAACTTGCCCTGCAAACCGCAGCACACGAGCTGAAGAATCCAACGGTCATCTTGCGATACACGCCGGACTTGCCTGACCCGATCTGGTTTAAGGCCGTTGAGCTGATGAGGAGCAACGCCTCGCTCTTCGTTTACAACGATGACGTGATGATCCCCGCGCTACAGTCCTGGGGTGTGGAAGAGGAAGATGCCGTGGGTTACTCGCTCCACGGCTGCAACGACCCGCATATCAGCGGACGCCAGGGCTCACTGGTTGAACAATGGATCAACTTGCCCTCCCTGTTTTTGGAGGTATTCCATGACAGGACGGAAGAACCTGCGACTGCTGATGAGCTGCTCGGCCTCCTGAGGTCCAGAGTCAGTCAATATCTTCGTGAAGACCTGGCGCCGAGGCTCGAAGAGATTGCTGAGAGCCAGCCGACTGGCTTTCTCCGGCCCGACGACGCCTTCCTGGAAGGACCGGTCGACCGGGCACAGACATGGCTGACGGGCGGGGTGAAGTATCACTACTGCCTGATCCAGTTGGGAGGCGTCGCCACCGTCGTTGATTCACTGGCCGCCATCGGGACTGCTGCTTTTGACCGTAAAGAGCTCGGACTGGCAGATCTGCGGGAAGCCGCTGATGCTGATTTCAACGGCTTCGAGAGACTGCGCGCCAGGCTCGGCAACCTGCCCAAGTTCGGGAACGATGAGCGCATCCCCGATGGTCTGGCCGCAAAGCTGATAGACGGGCTCTGTGATGAGATTGCCCGGATTAATGATGATGGCAGTGGCCGCCTCTACCGCATGATGCCATGCATCTCCACCGACATGAATCACATTCGGATGGGCGAAAAGACAGGAGCAACGCCGGACGGACGACTCTCCGGGACACCTGTGAGTGAAAACCAATCTCCATCGGCCGGCCAGGATCAGAATGGCTTGACCGCTTTGCTTAATTCTCTTTCCCGCATTCCATTTCATCGAATAACAGGTGGAACGCTGAACTTGCGGGTCCATCCATCCCTCATCTCCGGTGAGTCGGGAATGGTCAAGTTTGCCGCGGCCCTGCGAACTTATTTCAAGAACGGCGGCCTCCAGGTGCAGGTCTCGTGCGTGGGAAAAGAAATACTTCTCGCAGCCAAAGAAAACCCCGACGCGCATCGCAATCTGACGGTCCGCATTACAGGCTACAGCGCATACTTCACCGACATGACCGATGCAGCGCAGGATGAGGTCATCTCTCGCACCGAATTCGCCGGCTGAGCCGCGGCGCTTCAGAATCTGCTCCGGGCTCACAGTACCAGAGACGGTTGATTCGCTTCCTGCGGGCGTCAGATGAACTCAAGCTGATTCAACATGTCATCCGCGGATTTCTTTCGCGCCAGGGAGGCGAGCTTCCTTATTAGGAGGCCAACCCCAAGGTTCTGGTGCGGGCAGACGATAATCCCCGGATGAGTCTTGCCCAAGGCTGTGTATTCTGAATGCAAACGACAGAAATCAGCCACGTTGAATGTGAATATGCTTCGACCCTCGCTGATGGCAAAGTCCAATTGATACTCATCCGGTTCGCCTAACGTGTTTGCCTCGATTGCGGATGACACATCGACATTTCGGGCCCTCAGACCGGCGACAAGCGCGTGTCGTGAGGCATCTTCGTCAAGGTAGAGATGCATTAAGGATTTGCGGTTTCCGCCTGATGTTGCTGCTTGAGTTGCTCTGCCAAAGTCGCATCGTCCTCCAATTGTCTTTCAATCTCTTGAAGATTGGCGTGGTAATAAGAAAGCGCCGCATGGACCTGCGCAAGATTGAGATGGCTGTATTCCGCGGCGATTTCCTCTGGCGATAAACCTTCATTCTCCATTACCGCAATTTGAAGCACGGTAATCCGCGTGCCGTCGATACACATCCGTCCCCCACATACGTTTGGATTCTGGCTCAACATCGAGTCAATCTGAATGCTCATGGCACCTTTCTTGGTGAATAATTCGAGTCAGTGATCATATCGAAGCAAGAGACGCTTTCACATACCGAGAAAAGTAAGAGCCCTGGATGACGCTTTGGTTGGGGCCGAAAGCCGCTGCGTGATAACTGCGCCCAGCTAATCCAGCTTCACCATGACCGAGGCGCCTCCCGGCACTTCGACGTCGACGGCGAAATCGCCCAGCAGTTCGAAGCCTTTGCCCGGCTTCAGGCGCACCGTTGCGGCCTGATCTGTGGGGTTGTGCACTTCCACGGAAGCTTTCCCCGTCCTGTATGGACGGTGGAATGTCAGGAAGAAATCTTCGCGATCGCAGGTGACCAAGTTTCCAATGAACACGTCCCGGTCGCTGGTTTCAAGGTCAAGCTGGAGGTAGCCGGTACCGCCATCGAACGTGCCGAAACGGATGATCTCATCCTTCTTCGCGCGCAACTGTACGTACTGAAGGTGGACCGGGTTCTTATCGAATGCCCCTGGCGGGTATTCTGTCTGCAACAGTCTGTTCCGGCCTTTGTACCAAATCCCGGCGCTCCAGTTGGGGTGGAGCCCCTCGATGAAGACGGGCAACGGAACAGGGAGATGGCAGCGCTTGATCCTGGCGCGGAAGCCATGGCCCTCGGCCTTCAGTCGCAGGGCCAGTCTTGTGTCCAGTACGGCGCCCACACTGGGCTCTACCTGGTAGGCGGGCGGCCCGGCCAGGCCCAGCTTCCGGCGGACATCTTCGGCCAGCAGGTTGGAATTCCAGTAGCGCTTGTACTCCCGAAGCCATCGGTATTGACCCGTCGCGGCGAACGGCAAGGTAAGGACTGCCAGCCGTCTGCGGATGACTGTGCCTTTTTTAAGTTTGTCGCCTTTGCGGCCGACGCCAACTTGAAAAAGGGTGTGGCGGGGCGGAAGGGGTTTGCGATCGATGAAACCGAGCAGGTCTCCTTCCAGAGGATAGACCGCGGTGCACATGGGATACACCGCCAGGTACTCGCCCGGCCGAGCCGTCACTGACCAGTGTTGCCGGCCGCTCTGCTCCGTGGGCTGTTCCACAACGCAGTCACCGTCGGGAGTGAAGTACACGACGTGATCCAGGGCGCCTTCACTCAAGCTCCAATTGGAGCCCAGCATCAGCGCGATACCCGGAGTCTGTAGCAGCTCGAGATCCTGCTTGATGGTGATGTTGTAGTCGCGGATTTCCAGATTTGGCCCGGGGGGACGCCGTGCAAAGTAGTATTTGCGGAAGCTCCCGCCGTAGTGCTCGTTCTTTGCCAGAGGCGAGGAGGACGCTGCAGAGGTCCTTCCCACCCCGTCCCAATAGTAATCCAGCCCGTAGCTGACGATCAGGCCGAACCTTCCTGTCAGCGCGCTGGTTTTCATGCTGGCGTGGCGGCTGCCCCAGCCGCGGAGAGTACCTGCGGATGACCGCGCGGCCATGCTTGGGAAGGGATTGGTGCCCGAAGGATTCTGCAGCCGCACTTTGCATTCCGTGCCGCGCAAATGTACGCGGCCGGTGTCGAACCCGAACTTCCCTCCGGGCCCCATGTCGTTCATGTTGTCGCTGCACATCGAAAACCAGCATTCCTGAACGTTGGTCTTGCGATCCCAGGAGACAGCTTTTCCGCCCGCCTCGTCAGTAGCGACCAGAACAAACGAATGCTGCCGGTC
>JASLXP010000459.1 GCA_030740295.1 Planctomycetota bacterium | reverse complement strand
TTCGATACCGAAGAATTGGCGACCGAGTTTGCGCGACACAACGGAAGTCGTCCCTGAACCGAGGAAAGGATCGAACACCACATCTCCTTCGTTGGAGCTTGCGAGAATAACCTTGGCCAGGAGCTTCTCCGGTTTTTGCGTGGGATGATCGGTGTTTTCAGGCATCGACCAGAACGGGACCGAGATATCCGTCCAGAGATTTGAAGGGTGCGTCAGACGGGTCTGGCCGTCGGAGCTTTCATCCCAGTCTTTCGGGACACCGTCCACTCGATACGGAGCGACAACCCGTCGGCGGATCTTGACTGCGTCGACATTGAAATTGTAATCGTTGGAGGCTGTGCAGAACCAGATGTCTTCTGAGCTGTTCTTCCAGTTCGTCGTGCTGCCGCGCCCCTTCTCACGTTCCCAGGTGATGCGATTGCGTACGATGAAGTGCCTGCTGGCCACTCGATGGAGCGAGGAAGAAGTCAACCAGTCGCCGCAGAAATAAATGCTGCCGTTGTCTTTTAGAATGCGGGGCAGGTGCTGTATCCAGGATTCCAGCCAAACCTCATATTCTTCAGGTCTGATCCGCTTGAACTTCCGCTCGTTGAATGTCTTCGAAAGATTGTAGGGAGGGTCGACAAAGATCAGATCAGCCGAATTTTCGGGCAGAAGTGGCAGCGCCTCAGGAGTGTCCTGGCAGATGGTGCCGCCCAGAATCTCGCCGAGAGTGGCGGGAGCATCCAGGTGCAACAGGCGTCCGCGATAATGCTCGCGCTCGCGTTCGGAAAGCTCGATGGTCTTGTTGAGCGGGGAACGTTTCCTGGTGCTTGGCATGGCTGCATCAAACTACACGTGCGATGTCGTTAATCCAGCGGAATTGAAGATCGCGACGAGCGGCATATCTGACAACCCACGATAAACTGCCGTCCATGCAAAACGAACCACTCATCCCGCCGGCAGCTCCTCTTTCTCCGCATTTCTGCAAATCGCTGCTCATTCATAGCGTCGCGTTCGGGCTGATTTTCTTTTTGCTGGCACGCGAGCGTCAGGCGATCGTCCAGCAGGAACAGGCGGTCATCGATGATATTCGTGCCCAGGAAGAGCGATTGGAAAGAGCCGCACAGGAGGCCCAGGAAGAGGCGGTCAAGGAAATGCTGCGCAATCAACTTAAGGCCGAGTTCGATACGCTGCTCGAAGATGAGCTGAATGACGAAGCGGAAGAAGAACTCTCTGCGGACATTTTTGAAGACATTGACGCAAGGATTGAAGCCCTCGATGACCTCAGCCAACTCACCGCCGAAGAGATCGATGCGCTGCTCGAACAGCTCCGCAACGCGGCTTTCGAAAAGATGATGATGGATCTGGAGGAGATGCAGAAGGAGATGCTGATGGCCCAGGTGCGGCAGTATGTCCGGAGCAATGTGGCACCGCAGATTAAGAATCGCATCGAATATGAGTTCCGGAATCGAACCGGTGAAACCCTCCGGAAGGAAGCCGAGGCCAAATCATGGGAAGAGCGCAAGGAACGCCTGGCCGATGCAAAGGAGGAAATTCAAAAAGCGGTGAAGGAGCTGAAGGAGCTGAAACGGGCCGAATCGGAAGTGTCCGCGCCGGCCTCCAAATCTGATTTCAGCAAAGCCGCGAAAGAGCAGCAGGAAGCGGCGGCCCAGGCCCCCAAAGCGGGTGAAGCAGTAAAGCGCGCCCTCGAAACGGTCGAGAAGCAGAGCCCCCGACTGGCCGAGTCAGCGAAGAAACTGCGGGAAGGCGGCCGCAGTGAACAGACTGCCGAGATGATTCAGAATGCGCAGAAGGCCATTAAGAACGAAGACAGAAAGGTAGCCCGGAAAGAGGTCGACAATGTCATCAGAAATGTCGACCGGCAAATCCGAGATCTTGAATCAGTCTCCCGGGGTCTCGATTCAGATACGCGCAGCCGTTCCGCTGATGAGATTCAAAAGGCAGTGGTCGCAGAAGCGTTGAAGAAGGCGGAGAACGAAATCCGCGAGGAGGTGACAGAACGGGTCAAGGACAAGGCCATCCCCATCGCCGCGAATAAGATTACAGATGCGGTCGAGAAGGACCTGACCAGGCTGCATCTGAATCAGGATGAATTCAAAGATTTTTTGAAGAAGGACATCTCCAGAGCGCTCGATGAGGAACTGACAAAGACACCGGTCGATGCACAATCAGCTCTCTCACGCACGAGGGATTCATTCGATGCCCTCGACCTTAAACACATCGAGGAAGCCCGCGAAGAAATCTCGAAGGTCATCAAGAAGTTCGAGGCCAGCGGGGCCGAGCAGAGCGAAATCAAAGATGAGGTGACGAAGGAAAACGCCGATGCTCACAGCGAGCAGCAGCGCGAGCTCGCCATCCGCATTGGGGACGAACACGAGGAAGCACTCGATGCCCTGACCGGCGCGCGGAGCGTCTCATATACCGTCGACCGCCATATCGATAAAGCCGTGACTACCATCGAACGCAGCCCGGCTCAAAAGAAGGCGAATGAGGCAGAAGAGCATCTAAAGGCCAATGAGAACGAGCAGGCCCAAGCCAGGGCGGAAGAGGTGTCCAAAGACATCGAGAATTCCGTGAACCAACTGAAAGCTGTTGATGCCCAGCTCGCGAGCGAAGCCGGAGCCGCAGCCCAGATGGCGGAAGCCGCAAAACGCCTGCAGGAGCTTGCAGGTGAAGAGATCGATGCCGCGGCCGAAGGCGTTTCGAGCGCACTGGCGCAAGCTGCTCAAGAACACATTCCTGGCGAAGTCGAGCGCGGCGCGAATGCGGTCAGAGTGCAAAGCCCTCTGGGCACGGGTACGGCCGAGGGCCTGGGTGAGGTGACGGGCCTGAAAGAGAAACTGATGCAGGTTTCAGAGAACCTTGCCGAAGGCCGCGGAATGGGTCTTGGTGAGTTGCCAACTGCCGGGCCGCCAGGTGGTGGCATGGGCCCGGGCATCGGCGTCGGGCTCAGCCCGTACGGTCTCGGTTTGGGCCGGAACTGGCACGACCTGTTCCGATTCAATCGTGAGGCATATGAGGAGTTTATCAAAGACCTCAGAGACCGGGTCGACCCAACAGATTTCTATGCCGAAGTCGAAGAGGACAACGGTCCCGAAACAGTCGCTGCGGAATCCGACGATCTCGGCGCGGCTCGTATTTATGTGGAAACTATCCCGGTTGATGAATCTGAGCCGGACAAAGAACGGACAGTGCCCGAGCCGACATTTAAGACCAAAGCCTTTGGCGCGGCCGCAATGGTGCAAGCTCCTATCACCATCGATGGGGACCTGTCAGACTGGGGAGAGCTTCGACATCCCATCCAGTTGATGTATCGAGGGCACAGCCCGAACAAGATCAAGAATGGCCCCAAAATCTACATGCGGTGGGATCCCGAGGGGCTCTACTTCTGTTACAGGATTCTCGATCCGACAGGAATTCAGAAATACAAACAACACGCCTGGATGGGTGACGGTTTCGAAGCGTGGATCGACATGGACAACAGCCGGCTCAAATTCATGGAGACGAGTAAGACCTCTCATCAGTTCTGCTTCATGCCGTTTGGTGTGACTGGGAATCCCAAGTCCACTTTTTCTGAAGTAGGGCGAGGTCTCCGAGGGCTGGATCGTTATACAAATTATGTGGACAGCAGAAAGCAGAAGGGCTTCTCTGCAGGTAAAGTCATCCCGGGTGGCTATCAGGTCGAGGCATTCGTGCATCGCCGAGCGCTCGCCAGACCGAGCCTCATACCCGGCCGTTATCTGGCCATGAATTTTTCCATTAATCTCACCAAAGAGCGAAAGGATCAGATTCAGTGGTCTGCCACCAAAGAAATCCTTTCTTACAACAAACCTGATACCTGGGGAGACCTGCTTCTGCTGGGCTCAGATGGGAAGGCGCGGCTGGCTGCCATTCGCACCGATGAAGACCGTGAGGGCATCGTGCCCGGTGACGTCCTGGAGTTTGAAGTGACGGACCAGGACATGAATCTCAATCCTTACAAACTGGATCGGGTCTCCGCTGAATTGCGGGTGAAAGGCCCGGGCATCTCGCTGTTCGTAGTGCTGAAAGAAACCGCCAGAAGTTCGGGGATATTCAGCGGCTCGGTGGACACTCAACAGTATTTCAAACCAGTCCGAGAAGCCGTGCTCAACCTCAGGAGTGGCGACACCGTACGACTGGTTTACCATGACGTTCGAACGGAATTTGGCGAAAAGAATCGCAAAGCGTTCGCAGATCTGAGTATAGGTTACCCAATGGTTCGGATCGGAAAGAATTGAGAGTCTGGTTACTCAGATGACCGTCAACCCAATCCCTTTACCAGCCTTCACCCATCGGCTTATCAGGGATGTGTGGCAACTTGTGATCCCATAAAATGCCCCGCCATTTAGAGGGCAGGTCATTACCCAAAGCCAGGTGAGGCAGGCTGGCCGCCGACACCTCTAAGAGCCCAATCAAAACATCACCAGCCCGCAATTCGGATGTGTGCACCATGTCCGGACCTGGATTTTATGGAGGAGAATTTGTCTAAACCAGAAATCGAAGAATTACAGGAACCAGATTCACCGGATTTGGATCTGCCGCAGAATGAGGAGCAGCGTCATTTCTGGACTCATGTAAACAGCGTTGTTTTTCTGGGTCTCCATCTCAGTTGTTTCGCTGCGATTTGGACCGGAGTGGATGCCACCGCCATCATCCTCTGCATTTTCCTGTATCTCATTCGTATGTGGGCCATCACCGGTGGCTACCATCGATATTTCTCGCATCGCTCTTACAAGACCAGCCGAGCCTTTCAATTCGTCATGGCCTGGTTAGGCTCTTCGGCCGCTCAGAAAGGCGTCCTCTGGTGGTCCGCTCATCATCGCCATCATCATGATTATTCCGACCTGGAGAATGACCTGCATTCTCCCCGCCGCGATGGATTCTGGTGGTCCCACGTCGGATGGATTCTTTCATCCGAATACCTTGATACCCGTTACGACAGGGTCAAGGACCTGGCCAGATATCCGGAACTCCGATGGCTCAATCGACACCACCTCGTGCCCGTTATTGCGTTGGCCGTCCTCTGCTGGCTGATTGGAAGCTGGTCGGGGCTCGTGTGGGGATTCTGCGTCAGCACAGTGCTCTGCTGTCACGTTACCTTCAGCATCAATTCCTTGACACACATGTTTGGTCGCCGGCGTTATGAGACGACCGACGACAGCCGAAATCACTGGCTCCTCGCGCTCATGACCCTGGGCGAAGGCTGGCATAACAACCATCACTACTACCAGACCTCGGCCCGGCAGGGCTTTTACTGGTGGGAGGTCGATATCACTTTCTACACCCTCGTAGTGCTGAATCGGATAGGCATCATCTGGGATCTGCAATCACCATCCGAAAGGGTGATGAACTCAAATCGAGTGGCTGCCTGAAGAGATTGGGAGAGTTTCCTTAACAAGAAAGCCGCAGGTCAGACGACTTGCGGTTTCTTTTGTTCTGTCGGAATTCGTTCTGGAGTGCGACAACGGGCGCCGGCCCACAGTAGAAGGTCCGAACTGCACGAGATAGCTACAGATCCAATTCCAGCGGAAGCGGGATGGACCGGCCATTCGCCATACTGCGGGTGACGGCCTCGACGAATTCCATGTACTTTACGCCGTCTTCGAAACAAGTGTGGGTGATGACTTCGTTGCCCCGGATGGCGCTGATGAACTCTTCCTCTACTCGCCAACCTCCCTGTTCGTCTGCAGGGATCTCGATCGCCTGCAAGTCGTCGTCGCCCTTCTTTCCACCATAGAGTTCACCACCAAAGAATCTCAGCGTTCCCTCGCTGCCGAACAGGTAAACGCCGCCGCCCTGCATCAGACCGTTGACGGTCGATTGCTGCACGTGCAGTTGCGCGCCGCAGGCCATGTCAGCAATCACATCCAGATGCTGAGGAATTCGGACGGGCCGCATCAGCCCATTTTCATCCTTGCGCATCGTCACGTAGGTCTTCCCCTTTGCCATGACACTCGTGGCCTCGCCAGCCCAGCGAAGGACGGCTTCGTAGTAGATGCCGAGCGCCTGGATGTTGTAACCGCTGTAATCAAAATTCATCCGCCAGTGCAGTCCTTCTTCCGTATCGAGGAAACCGCCCGCGTGATGGATGTCCACCGCGAGAATGTCGCCCAGAAATCCCTCGGCGATGAGGCGTTTGATGGCGTTGTCCACCTTCAAGGTCATGGGCGACGGCACAATCTGGGTCACGACGTCCGGGTTGGTCTGCGACGCATCGAGCATCATGTGGGCTTCTACCGCGTTGCGTGCCATTCGTGCTTCGGTCATCACATGTTTGCCCGCCTCGATGGAAGCGAGAGTGCAGCGGCAGTGCATGTACGGCCAGGTGCCGATGACAATCGCGCCGGTTTCTTCGTCATCGATTGCATCGCACCAGTTGTCATAGATCTTCGGAATGCCGAACTCATCGGCCACGCGCTGGGAGGAGTCACGAGACCGATTACAGACACCGACGATCTCCACGCCTTCGATAGCCTGGAGCCCGGGAATATGCCTCGAAGTCGTATTGCTGCCTGCGCCGATAATGCCGATTTTGATGGTGTCACTCATGGGGTCTCTCCTTGGGTCCTAATTGTGTTGATTTGTCCTGAATCTTGAATCCTCTGAATCCTGATTCCCGATCACATTTTAAGTTTTCTCCCCGACGCTTGGCAATCTCCTTTGTTTTATTCAGACACCTTTATAACCTATGCGACCATCCAAGTGAGCGCCTGTCCTTCATGAAAGAGTCCCTTCGCAATCACTTCAGACGCCAGGCTCTGGTCAACGAGAGGCCCCCTCCGAAATGGATTCAGGGCATTCCTCTTGGCAATGGTGATATCGGCGCGATGCAGTGGGGCGGCCCCAATCAGATTCACTACACCCTGGCGAAAGGCGATTTCTGGGACTTGCGTCTCGATGACATCGACGATGAACGCTTTAACTGGCCGTTCCTCAAACAGTGCATCCAGAGCGAGAACTGGGAGACCTTTGACGAAGTCTGGGCACAGCTCAAAGGCGTCGAGGATATCACCCCGACCTTTCTGCCGGTAGGAAGGCTGACTCTCGATTTTGATCTCCGGGGGCTGGAATGTTCTTTCAACGAACGTCTGAACCTCTATCGCGCGCACTCAGAAAGGAAGCTGCGCCACCACCAGCGGCATATGGAGATCAGGGCCTTTGCTTCGCTCGAGCCTGATGTCCTGTGCATTCGTATTCAGAATCAGAATCTCGGACGTGCCCTGAAGGTAGGCTTCGAAAGAAAGCTGCTGAGCGGCGAGAACGATCTCGTCGAAGCCCTAGGCTACCCGCCACTGGCGGAGGTCACCCAGGATGGATGCGTGGGTTACGTTCAGAAGATCCCGAACTCAATGGCATGCGCAGTTCTCATCGCAGGCTATCGGGGAGACCGCAAAGTGGATTTCGAAGAATCGGAAAGCGGCCTGACGAATATTTCGATTCTCTCAAGCGCCCCCGTGTGGCTTTACGTGGTGATCGGAAGTGGTGAATCCAGGCAGGAGGCACTCGATGATGCGACTTCGAGGATGCAGGTCGCCGAGAGTTCCACCTCCCGGGAAATCTGGGACGGGCATCTGCAGCACTGGGAAGAGTTCTGGAACAAGTCCTGGCTTTCGATGAGTGACCGAAGGCTTGAAAACCTGTGGCACATGGAGCTCTACAAACTCGCTTCCGCTTCTCAGCCAGGGTCTCTGCCGTGCAATCTTCAAGGGCTCTGGCCGCCGGACAGCGCGGTGCCGCCCTGGCGGGGCAATTACCATTTCAACATTAAGACCCAACAGACTTACTGGCCCATTTACACCAGCAATCACCTGGAGCTCGGCGAGCCACTCTACGATTGGCTTCTGGATATCCTGCCCCAACTGAGACGTGATACTAAAGACATGTTCGGCTTTGAGGGCGCCTGCCTGCCCACGGGCACCGATCCACTGGGTAGACGCATTGACGGCTGGTCAACTGTCCAACTCTGGACCATGGCCGGTGCCTGGGTGGCCCAGCATTTCTGGCTGCATTACCAGTACACTCTCGACCATAGTTTTCTTAGAGACAAAGCATATCCGTTCATCAAGGAGTGTCTCAGGTTCTGCGAACAGATATGGGAGCTCAAAGATGGGAAATACACTCTCGCTCCGTCCCACAGCCCCGAGCTCTACAGCGAATTGCCGCAAGCCTGGTGCGCGGATTCCGCGCTAGATGTCTGCCTGATGAAGCAGCTATTGACAATCTGCCTCGAGGCCAGCGAACTCCTCCAGGCAGATCTGGACCAAACGGGAGAATGGAGATCCATCCTGGAAAGCCTGCCCGACTACCCAGTATCCTCCGGCTGCCTGACCGAGTGGCCCGGTTCGAGCACACACGAATCGCACCGCAACCTCTCTCACCTGGCGCCCGTCTTCCCCATCGGCGACGTGAATCTCGAAGGCACGGAAGCCGATGCGAAACTGGCGAAACAGTCGTTGGCAGACCTCATCCAGCGAGGCCACGGAATGTGGATGTCATGGTCATTCCCCTGGGCATCCTGCATAGCTTCGCGTCTTGGTCAGGGCCGCAAAGCCGAACGCATGCTCGGCCTTTACCTGGAAGGTTTCGTCGAAGCGAATTCTTTTTCAACAAGCGGCGACTACGAACGGAAAGGGATCAGCGCACTGGAATTCTGCTCCCCGACCCTGGAGGCAGGTTTCGGCGCCGCAGCCGCCGTCAATGAGATGCTCCTTCAAAGCTGGGGCGGCAAGATTCGCCTTTTCCCGGGTCTGCCACAACACATCGATGCGAGCTTCCATCACTTCCGCGCGGAATCCGCATTCCTGGTCAGCGCATTCCGTGTGGACGGAGATCTCGGCCCGGTGATCATCGAGTCTCTCGAAAGCGCCGAGTGTGCAGTGGTCTCACCATTCAAGTCCCGTGAGATCATCGTTCACTGTTCCGAAGAATCCGTTCCTTTCAATTGGAGAGGAGACGAGA
>JASLXP010000458.1 GCA_030740295.1 Planctomycetota bacterium | reverse complement strand
CGACCATGTCGAGCCCGGCGTCGACGCCTTCAAGTACCGCATCCGCGGCGAACGGCGCGGGCACAAAGATCATTGAAACGTTGGCGCCGGTTTCCCTGACGGCTTCGGTGACGGAGTCAAAAACCGGGACACCTTCGGCAGTCTGGCCACCTCGGCCCGGGGTGACGCCGGCGACAACCTGTGTGCCGTATTCGATGCAGGCGCGGGCATGGAACGCGCCGGATTTCCCGGTGATGCCCTGGCAGATAACTTTGGTGTCTTTGTTAACGAGAATGCTCATGAGGACGTAATGAGTAATAAGTGATGAGTAATTCTGAAATCGGTGTGAAGGTCTCTTATGCTGCCCCTTTGGCGAGCCCTACTGCTTTTTCGGCGGCTTCGGCCAGGCTGGTGGCGGTTTCGAGCGGCAGGCCGGATTCTTCGAGCAGTTGGCGTCCTCTCTCTACATTCGTCCCCTCGAGGCGGACGACGAGTGGGACGCTCAGGCTGATTTCATTGACCGCGGCAATGACGCCTTCGGCAATGACGTCGCACTGCATGATGCCGCCGAAGATGTTGACCATGATGGCCTTCACGTTTTCATCGGTCAGGATGATCTTGAATGCCGCCGACACCTTCTCGGCGGTGGCGCCTCCGCCGACGTCGAGGAAGTTTGCCGGGTCTCCTCCATAAAACTTGACGATGTCCATCGTGGCCATGGCGAGTCCTGCGCCATTGACCATACAACCGATATCGCCGTCCAGGCCAATGTAGCTGAGGTCGTATTTGGCGGCCTCGACTTCACGTGGATCTTCCTGGGTGAAGTCCCGCATTTCGGCGATGTCCTTCTGCCGATACAAGGCATTGTCGTCGATGGTAATCTTGGCATCGAGCGCGAGGACCTGATTGTCTTCCGTGATGACCAGCGGATTGATTTCGGCCATCGAGCAGTCACGGTCGACGAAGAGCCGTGCGAGCTTGATCAGCAGGCTGGCAAAGGAATTCATCAGGCTTTTATCGAGCCCAAGCTGCAGGAAGATCCTTCGCGCCTGGTAGCCCTGGAGCCCGGTGCCCGGGTCGTACGATTCTTTGATGATCTTTTCCGGCGAGCGTTCGGCTACCTCTTCGATTTCGACTCCGCCTTCCGCGCACACGATGAGGGTTGGCAGGCCGATGGCTCGGTCGATAACAATGCTGGCGTAGATTTCGGTGGCAATGGAGCTCGGTGCTTCAAGCAGGATGGCACTGACGGTCTGGCCTTCAGACCCGGTCTGTTTGGTCACCAGCTTCTTGCCGAGGAATTGCTGGGCAAATGCCTTCGCATCGCCCGAGTTGTCTACGATCTTGACTCCCCCGGCTTTGCCGCGGCCGCCTGCGTGGGCCTGGACTTTTACGACCACTTTGTCTGTGCCGAGCTTGTTGTATGCCTCTTCAACATCATCAAGGCTGGTAACGGCGTTGCTCTCGGGCACGGGTATGCCGGCCTGACGGAACAGTTGTTTGGATTGATACTCGTGAAGTTTCATCGATACGAGAACCTTGGTTCAGATAAAAAAATTGCTGTATTTTACCCACTCTCCCGATTGGGGCGGGAATTATATCTGCGGCCCGTGGGCAGGCAACGGGGGGCAGGCACATGGTAAATGGTCGATGGTTAATGGTTAGTGCACTGTCGGGGATTCCGCTCAGCTTGGGCAGTCTTGGTTGAAAGTCCCAGTCTTGGATGTAAAGACACCTGACCTCCGTTATTATGCGCCATCGATATTGAGACCCGGTCACCAGAGAGACACCACTTGAGACTGCACCTGTTCAAAAAAAGCGGCATGATTTTGACAGGGATACTTTCTCTTTTCTGGGGCCTCGAAGTCTCGAGCGAGGAAGTCTCGAAGGAGTTCAATGATACCGTTGAGGCCTTGCTCAAGCAGTTGAACTCCAAGGAGCGATCTGAGGTCGCTCAGGCGTATTCGAGGCTGAAGACGATTAACGAGAATAACGCAAGCCTTGGTGTCGCCGCTGCCGGGATAGCCGCCAAAGGTTACCACAAGGCAACCCTCAAGGGCCGCGGCATGATCCTCAGGTACCTTGCCCGAGTGCCAGCACCTTCGAGTGTGAAGGTCCTGACTTCCGCGCTCGAGAATGAAGAAGTCGCCGCGCTTCGTGCCATGGCCGCACGGGGCCTGCTGCGGGCGGATTCAAAAAACAAAGAGTCGCTGGAGAAGATTACCGAAGCGGTCGTCAACGACCCGGATGAGTATTTCCAGCTCGTGGTTCTAAACTCGCTGGCGGAGTCTCTTTCACGGGAGAGCATCCCCTACATGATCCGGTTGCTGAAGAACGACGCGACCCGGGCCGTTAACCGTTTTGCCTGCCAGACGCTGAAGAGATGCACGCGCCAGAGGATTGATTGCAACTTCGACGAATGGGACACCTGGTGGACAGAAAACCAGGATATTTTCGTTGACTGTTCGAACAAGAAAAAAGCCGAAGTGGCGCCGGCAGAAGGCGAATAGACAGGAAACGCGCCCAGCTTTAACGCAGGAATTCTTCTGGTATAGTTCAGCCATCGGATGGCTGATGGGAACGATGATCTTTGAAATTCAATTGCAGGAGACTGGATGGAGGATTGGTCCCAGGCAATGGAGGCGTGTGAACCTGGTCAGAGCTTGACGGCAGCAGCCATAAGCATTGTTATCCATGTGCCCTGGGGAAACCAGTCCTCCATTCAGCCCCCTGACACCCTCTCCCCGCTCCATGTCCTACCTCGTCTTTGCCCGCAAGTATCGGCCACAGAACTTCGATGAAGTCGCGGGCCAGGAAGCGGTCGCCACCACTCTCAAGAATGCGATTGAATCGGAACGGGTCGCGCACGCGTACCTTTTCTGCGGTCCTCGCGGCGTGGGCAAGACATCGATGGCGCGTATCTTTTCAAAAGCACTGAACTGCGAAAGCGGCCCCACCACCACGCCCTGCAACGAATGCGGCATCTGCACCAGCATTTCGACGGGCGAGGATCTTGACGTGTTGGAGCTCGACGGCGCGACTAACCGCGGCATAGATGAAATTCGCCAGATTCGCGACAACGTCCGATACACTTCCAATCGGGCGAAATTCAAGATCTACATCATTGACGAAGTGCACATGCTGACGAAGGAGGCATTCAATGCCCTCCTCAAGACGCTCGAGGAGCCTCCGCCCCATGTGAAGTTCATCTTCGCCACCACCGAGGTGCATCGAATTCCCGAGACCATCCTGAGCCGGTGTCAGCGTTTCGATTTCAGAAGGATAACCACCGAGGCCATCGTCGGCCGCCTCCAGCAAATCTGTGATGCAGAGGGTGTGAAGACGACGAAAGACGTCCTGCACGGCGTGGCGAAGTCTGCTCGCGGTGCGATGCGAGATTCGCAGTCGCTTCTGGATAAGCTGATTTCGTTCGGCCACAAGGATCTGACCCTGGACTCGCTGCAGGAAATCCAGGGCGCACACAGCTTTGATGAGATTGCGGGATATGCAGACCTGTTGATCGGCAAGCGTGCCGGAGATGCGCTACTTGCACTCGATCGCGTGCTGGAGCGCGGCGGCGATCTGGGCGAATTTATGAATCAGCTCATCGAGCATTTGCGCATGATGATGATCCTCCAGGTCAGCGGTGACGAGACCCCTTTGCTGGATGTCACAGTCGATGAGCTTGAACGGCTCAGACAGCAGGCCCGGCCGCTCTCGGTGGACAGTCTGCTCTACATGATCCGACTGCTTACTGAAGCGCAGAATCAGATGAAATTCAGCAGCAACACGCGTATTCCAATCGAGGTCGCTGTTGTCAAGCTCGCGCAGATGGAAGATCTCCGACCGATTGGTGATGTGTTGAAACGCCTGGCTGAGTTGGAGCAGTCGCTGAAATCGATACCGCAGGCGCCTCAGGGAGCGCCTCCCGGCCCGTCAGGCTATGAGCCGGCGCCGATGCCGGCGCCTCCGACAATGCCTGAAGGCGGCCCGAGCCAGAGGCAGGTGACCCCAACTTCTCCCGTCCCTCTACCCAGCCAGCCAGTTCCGCCGGCACAAAACGCGCCCGCGTCAGCTCCGCCGGCACCGTCGCCTGCCGTTGCTGTTGCACCTCCTCCTCAACCCAGCCCTGCTCCTTCTCAGGTCGCAGCCCGTCAGGTAAATTGGACGGACGTATGGCCTCGCGTCGTGGAGCAGGTGAATCAGCAGGACGAGATGCTGGCCAGTTATCTCAAGGCCGCGCACCTGTTGGGGGAGGGCGATGGAATCCTCAAGCTGGGCTTTCTACCGTCCGATGTTTTCAAGCTGAAGCGACTTGAAACCAACGACAATCGCAAATTGATCGAATCCTGCCTGGAACAGATCTCGGGGCAGCGTTTTCGTGCGCAGCCGGTCTCGATGGAGGACGGAGCGCAGTCCGATCTGCTCGCCCCGTTGCTCGGTACAAATGGCGGCAAATCGGCGGAAACGGCCAAGCCCGAAGAGCCAGCCCCGTTCAATCCTGGTGACCTCGAACAGCACCCGACGCTGGCGAAGGTCAAGGAATACTTCGACGCCCAGGTTTTGAACATCTATGAGGTTGAAGAAGGACAGGAAGGCGCATAGATGTTCGTTGGCCTCTTTCTGAGAACACCCTCGCTCTGAGATTCAGAAGATCGCAAGAAATCTCCACACCTCTCCCCCATATGCCCAGTTATCCACAACCCGTTGAATCGCTGATCGAATCCCTCTCGAGCCTCCCTGGCATCGGCAGCAAGTCCGCGGAGCGCATCACGTTCCACATTCTCAGAATGCCCGTAGATCAGGCTTTGGGGCTTTCCGAAGCCATTCGGAGGGCAAAGCAGGATTTGCGGCAGTGTAATGTATGCTTTAACATAACCACGCACGAGATTTGCGAGATTTGCAGCAATCCGAGCAGAGATCAGGCCACCGTTTGCGTGGTCGAACAACCCAAGGATTTGCTCGCTTTTGAAAGCACAAGCGAATATCGCGGCGTGTATCATGTTCTCCTGGGACGCATCTCCCCACTTGAGGGGATCACCCCGGAGAATCTGACGATTGATGCCCTGGTTCAAAGGGTCAAGAACGGGAGCGTGAATGAGGTAATCCTGGCAACCAACCCGGATCTCGAAGGCGACAACAGCGCCCTCTACCTCTCGAATCTCCTCCAGGACCTGCCGGCCCGAGTGACCCGCATCGCCAAGGGCATCCCTTCAGGAAGCCAGATAGAACATGTTGGCAAAACTATTTTAACCGACGCACTTCGGGGTAGAATGAGCTTGGGAACCCAGCCCTGAACGTTTGAACCAAATCAGACCATGAGTTAATAAAAAACCATGAGACCGGGAATGAACATCAGCCTTGGCCAGAACATGAGTCTTCAACAGAAGATGGTGCTGGCCCCGCAAATCATTCAATCCATCGAAATTCTCCAACTGCCCATCATGGCTTTGCAGGAACGCATCGACCAGGAGTTGTTGGAAAACCCCGCCCTCGATACCGACCTCAGCCGGCCCGAAGAAGAAGAAGACAGCGAGACGCCCCGCCAGGAGGATCGAAAGACCACCGATGATGAAGAGAGTTTTGATACCAAGGTGGAGGAGCTCGGCAGCGACTGGGGTGAATATTTTTCAGGCCCTAAAGGCAGCGGCGGAGGAGGCTCCTCCGATGACGAGGACAAAAAACTTGCAGCGATGAACAACACCGCGGCCCGCGGGGAATCGCTCCAGGACAATCTGATGCTTCAGCTCTCAATGATGGAGCTGGACGAAGCCACCCGAGCCCTCTGCGAAGGTATCATCTACAGCCTCGACAAGAATGGTTACCTTCTCTACTCCATCGAAGAACTGGTCGGCCGCAGCGCCCCCGAAAACGTTGTCGAGCTGAATGCTGAAACCAACGGCGAAATGGAGCCCATAGATGAAGAGGTGGATGAACGGATGGAGGAAGCTTACGACGCCCTCCATATCGTCCAATCGCTGGAACCACGCGGCATTGCCTGCCGGGACACGCGGGAATGCCTGCTGCTCCAGATTCCATACGGTCCCGAACAAGCCCTTCCCCGCCGGATCGTTGAGAATCATCTCGACGACCTCAAGCTCAATCGTCTGCCCAAGATTGCCAAAGAAACCGGCACCAGCATCGAAGATATCAAGGAGTCCCTCCACTACATCGCCACGCTGAATCCGTGGCCGGGCAACCAGTTCAGCGAAGATCAGAATCACTATGTGATCCCTGACGTCATCCTGGAATATGTCGACGGCAGGTATGAAATCTCGCTGCAGAATGGCTATGTCCCGCGCCTGATGGTCAGCCCGGCGTACGAAAAAATGATCAAGGAAAAAGGCCAGGATGCCGCAACGATGGATTTCATCCGCAAAAAGATCCAGGCCGCCCGCTGGCTGATGGAATCTATCGAACAGCGCCGCGCCACCGTCTACAAGATCGCCACCGAGATTGTGAAACAGCAGCGCGATTTCCTGGACAGGGGCATCGCCTTCCTCCACCCGCTGAAGATGCAGGCCGTTGCGGACATCGTGGGCGTCCACGTTTCCACTGTCAGCCGTGCTCTCTCGGATAAATACATCCAGACGCCGCGTGGCATCTTCCCCATGAAGTATTTCTTCACCGGCGGCATCGAAAGCGAAGACGGCAGCTCTGTCTCGACCAAATCCATTCAGCAGGCGCTCGTGGAGCTCATCGACAACGAAGACAAGAAAAACCCGATGAGCGATGAAGAAATCGTGGCCAAACTTAAGGAGAAAAAGATGGATATCTCCCGGCGCACAGTCACGAAATACCGGAAGCAACTCAGCATTCCGTCCTCGCGGCAGCGGCGCGAGTACTAGCCTGCCATTCGCAGAGTTTGGAATGAGCCATCACGGCGACGGGCTGCCACCAGCCTGTCTGCCCATATGCAGTCAGCGTGATCAGAAAGCCCGAGCAGACCTTTATGCTCCCTCTCCCGCGATGCTCAGGATGACGCAGGCGACCCGGAATGCAGCTCAAGACTGACCTGGAATTCACATCTGGTGGCAGCCGTCCTCAAGAGAACAGTTCCCCGTGTATGGATGCTCGGGTTGCCCGGGGTCCGTCCCCAGGTCACTTCAAAAAGGCGGTCTGCACTGGCGATTAATCTCAAATACAGATCGGTATCGACGCGCCAATCAGCAGTCACCTTTGATGCAGAAGGACAGGTGTGCTTTTCGATGAACAAAGAAAAGGCCCCGTGATCCGGAAGCGGCGGGAGTCGGAGATCGTCGTTAGCAGATTGGGCATCGACCACCAGGCTGCCACAGGCATGAAAGGCCGAACAGAATCGTCTCTCTTTCGGCGATTCGAATGTATCGACGAATCGAATGAACGGCGGAGAGAACTGAAGTGCACGACTCAATACGACCTCCTCGTTTGCGCCGGGATCGATTTCATCCCCGCGATTTTTCATCGCACGTTGGAGCGAGGGCGGTGTGCCGTGCCAGTTGCCCTGCACTGTTGCTTTTGCCCATGGAGTTTCCGCATCAGGGCCTGCATCGAACTCCAGGCATTTCATCGGGCCTTGAGCGCGCTCGTCCACAAACATCGTGTTGTGCGAAAACGAGGCGAACAGGTATTGAGCCCAGTCGTTATCCTGGAATCCGGGAAGCCCGAGGTCGGAGGTAACGATCTTGCCCTTTGCATGCAGCGAAAACGAAAGTTTGTCCGAGTGATGATGTGCCTGCCCTGCGTGATAATCATCCCCACCCAGAAACCAGAGCGTGACGGGCTCGCACTGCCATTCACTTCGAAACGTCGCCATTTTCGCGCTCCTCAGGACGATGCTGTCCTTTGGTGTTTCACAGGGCGGAGGCAATGCGTCAGGCCCGTAAGCAAGGGCTGCGAGAGAATTCCTCGGCGCCCCGGACGCCTGGTACAAAAGTGAGAGCAGAGGCCCGACTCGTTCCGGCAGCATGCCTGCCCCATACTCGAACACGTGCCGCATGAACGGCAGATAGAAAACTCCGGGCGCATACTTGTCACCGACCGGCACGACTCGCAGGTGTTCATCCGCAAGATGGATGGGGGCTTCGAACATAGCGAACAGATGGCTTTCGAAATCATCCCAGATGTCCGCGGCATCCGACACCACCTGGTGAAGCGCGCACAGAGGAATGAGCGCATAGAAGTTGTAGAAGGAAGAGGTCTCAAACCAGAATCCATCCGGCGCTCCGCCATCGGGGGACTTCGGTATGCCGACTTCCAGCAGTTTCTTGAGACCGGCACGCTCGCTGTAGAGGGCCTTCTCAACATGTTCATCATTCCCCAGATGTTTACCGATCAACGCAAGAGCGGCGTCCGACCAGCAGGACATGTTGTGCACCAGCATCTTGTCCATCCAGCGTGCCAGCATGTCTGACACCGGCACCAGTATCTCGCCGCATACTGCCTGGTAGTCTTCATCCGGTCCGCCCGGCGCGCCTTGCACGAGCTCGAGGCTCTGCACGATCTGCAACATCGACTGCGCTTCGTAAAGCCCGCCGTACACCCACGAGTAAGGCTTGTCGCTGTTGGAATTGGGATTCCGATAAAGCTCGACCGAATTCCGCAGACCCTCCCAGACCCACCGGCTGTATCGCTCATCGCCAGTGATACCGTATAGAAAGGCGAGACTGCTCATCAGTCGCCGGACCCGTTCGTGGCACAGCGTGACCCATGCCTGTTTGTTCTTTTCATTCAGCTTGACTGTTCGGCCGAGGAGGGGGTCGAATGCAGTCTCGGACTGTGTGTGATCGAAAATCAGGTGCTGGCCGTGATCCCAGAGATACATACCGGTCCGGCCCCCGGGAAAACCTTCTTCGAAGACCGGCTCTTCCTCCAGAACCTCTTCCGCCTCCCTCTGCCACAACTCAACGGCCTCTCTGGCCCAGGCGAGCCCGACGGCCTTCCGCTGTATTTCGTCGAGCCGGTGCGCCCCGATGTAGAGACTCGGCCAGACATCGTCGATTGTCAGGCTGCGATACTCTGGGCAAAAAACGTGGGGCCAGCCAGGAGACATGGTTGAAGGCTAACGGTTGATGGGCGGGTAATCTAACTTTTCACATACCCCGTCGTCCCGTTGTAGTACGGCTGCCATTCCCGCTCCCATCTTTCTTCGATCCCTGCGCGCCATCCTTCTGCGGCCCGTTTCAGTTCCTCGGTCAGTTCTTTGTTCTGCTCGGACATGATGATGATGGGACGTTCGGATGATTCAGTTGAAGTGGGCGAACGGTTGCGGCCTGCTCTTTCATTTCAGACAGTAAAGGGCCGAAGATGCTACCAGGAATGTACGGATTTAAGAATATAAATGCGGATCTGACACCTATGGATCGAGGTGCCTCTGCGGTACCCATGTACCGAGCCTGCAAGTCCGTCCGGCCCGCTGAACACTTGTCTCTGGGGAGAAGCTGATGGTCACACTGACCGGAGTCAACGACGAACCGACCAAAGAGTGGGCTTTGGCGCCCGCGCTCGATGCGTTGGAAGAAATTGGTACCCGTTTCGTCGAGCTGCGAGCCGTCGACGGGAAAAATGTGGACGACATGACGGACGAGGAGTTTGACCGTGCCTGGGAACTGATACAGTCGCGGGGCTTCTCCGTTACCGGCTACGATTCCAATCTGGGCAAGTGCGAGCTGCTGCCCGAGAATTTCGGCGAGGAAGAACTCCGGCTGAGGAAAGCGATCGAGCGCACGAATCAGACCGGCACGTCCCTCATCCGCACGATGGGCTATCGCCGCGGACCGTGCTCGGTGAAAGAGTGGCACGAGCGTACCATTGATTGGCTGCGGCGATTGACGCAGATGGCATTCGAATCAGGAAAAACACTGGTTCTCGAAAACTGCCTGGATCGTGCCTCATCCATGGGATGTACGCCCAACGATTGTCTGGACATCATGGAATCCATCGATTCACCGTCCCTGCGGATGAATCTCGACCCGGGCAACTTCGCCAACTGGGGACAGGACCCCGTTCAGGGGGTCGAGCTGCTCGGAAAGTGGACGGCGAATCTACACGTGAAAGACATGAAGGAGCCCGGAAACAACTCCTCCTTCTGCCTGGCCGGTGATGGCGTGGCGAAGATTCGAGACGTGCTCGCCGTACTGAAGGAGTTGGGCTTTGAAGGAAACGTCACCATCGAGCCTCACTTGCGGATGCACGAGAGCTATCACTACTCGGGCTGGGACGACTATGTGAGGGCCGGCAAGAGAATCCGTCAGCTTCTCGATGAGGCCGGCATGGTGGTTGAACGTTGAGGATGGATCTCGAAGTGTTCATAGGGTGCGATGAGTTTCGTCTCATCTCATCAGCAGGACGCGGACGCCAAAGGGCTCGAAGATCAGAGGAAATCTTGTCTCCCCGTCTTGCCCGGTCACGCGGCCCTCTTCGACCCGATTGGCCCTATAGACCACGATTTCCTTTGCGGGCGGGAGCACAGCGACTGCCGATTGATTTTCGGGCGTGGTGTTGACGAGGAACGCGGCGATGGTGGAGTCGTCTGCCTGGAAGCTTCCAGTGGTTATGGCGGGCAGAGCCAGAAGTGTTTTGGACACCGGACGACCACCTTTTCGCAGCGGCTTGCCTTTGCGCGCGTCATTGCGCCAGAAGAAAGTCTCGATCTCTTTACATTCGATCTTGATGGGACGAACCAGTTTTCCATTGAGTAGGTATTCGGAAAAGTGGGCGTAAGGACGGTTGACCGATCGGTAAGCCTGGCTGACGAGTTGCCTCCACTTGTCTCCGCCCTTGAGGGGCACCTCGTGGAGGAACGGCCCGGGGATCAGGCCGCGGGTCAGATTATTAGCCAGGATACGACAGCGCAGAAGAGCATCGGGGCGCGTGCCCTGCGCGCCCTGGCCCTGCACACAGGCCGCACCAATGGCGGTGACATAATCATGGTAGAGGTAGGAAAACAGACCCACCCCTCGGCCTCCCGAAGCGCCCACGTCCACTTCGCCGAACTGCCGGCACCAGTATGTCGCTACGTACGGGATGGCAAGCTCGCTGAGATTCTCGATGAAAAGCCCAAGCTCCGGCTGAATGGTCTTACCCTCCTTGAGAATCCCGGTGCAGGTGTCACGAAAACCAGTCCACATCCAGTGGCCGTAGCCAGGGGGATGGCCGTGGGTCTTGCTGTAGCAGGGGGCCTTCTGCCCGCCCCCGATTTCCTGGTCGAAACTGATGAGCGGCACGCCCAGGGCCGCGGCTTTCAGAAAGATCTCTCGCATGGTGTTCCTGGCTTCTTCGCTGCCGTGACACAACTTGGCGGATAGACCTCGCCAGGAGCCGAACTGCTTCGTGCGGTCATACCAGTCCACGGTCCAGATGGATCCGTCTGCCCTGGTGATGCACATGCCGCTTCGCCGTTCGAAGTCTGCCGTGTCATCGAATGCCGGGCCGCTGCCCGTTTTCTGGCGTTTAACAACCCACCAGAAACCGGAAGTCAGAAACGCGGTGCGGTGGCCGATCGATTTGAGATTGGCATTCCCTTTCCTCCACAAGGCATCGTCAGGAACAGAGGGAAAGTAATTGATGCCCGTCCAGCAGCCATGCTTCTCCCACCCGTACGGCACGAAGACCATGTGCTTCAGGCCAGTCGCATCGCGATAGGCGTTCAGGAGGCCGGGAAGTTTCTCCAGGTTTTCGCCGAGCAGCTTGGCGCGCCCTTGCGGATGCTGGATGCCGGTGATGATGATGCCGGCACCCTCTTTCAGAAACTGCGGTATGTCTTTCCTTTCGCTCAGCTTCTTCGCGCACCATGGTTGCTGAACTGCCCAGGCGCGATAGATGTCTGCTGCATCGCGCCAGTCGCCCTTGAACGTCCTCAAAATGACGCCATAGGGAAGCTCGAAGTCCCTGCCGGGAATCTCCGGGAAGAGGTGCTCGATGCTCAGAGAAACCGAGCGGCCCGGCAGGCTGCGCAGCCGGAAACGCTTGCAGTGGCCCTCAGCGTCATCCAGTGCGATGTAGGAGCCCGCGTCGTCATCATAAAGCGCGGAGAACTGGGCAAAGGCGCCACCAGGATAGAGCATGTCTCTCGAATTCCATCGCCGTCCCGGAGAAGGAACGAGGGCGCCGCCTGACCAGGGAAGCAGCATTCGGTCGTCTTCATCGCTATCGCCTAAAACGGGAGGCGCGGGCATTCGTGGGAAGATGCACGAAGCAATGCACCAGTCGCTTGGATTCCCGATGCTGAGCCGAAGCCGCAGCGCGCCGGCTTCACCCAGAATGGCCTTCACCACGATCCTAACGGAAGGCCCCGAGCATTCAGTGAAATGGAGCTCAGCCGCGTTTGGACCTGGCGTCTTTACTTCGACTCGCTTGAAATCGCGGCTGCTCAGTTCGAGCTTTTCTTCGCTGTACGGCTTGGTGAATGCGAGCCGGAACAGTGGCTCCTTGGCCTCACGGGATATAAACTCACGACCACTGGCTCTATCGACGAAGTTCGTGATCTCGCCCGACTTCTCATCAAAAGCGATTGCCGATGGATCGGAGGCCAGGCCGATCCTGCCCGGCACGCGGAAGACGCCTCTTTCAGGCAAGTCAGCAACGTTCAGAGAGGGGCGCGGACCTGGCCGTATGCCCCACTTCTCCAACGAATCTGCAGTCAGCGAGACAAACCGAATATCGTCGAAAAGGACGGTAGCTTTCGATGGGGTCTTGGGAGACGTCCAGACTCCGAAGGATACTTCACCAGCTTTTAACCTCGACGATTTGCCCTCGGCCTGCCAGTGAGGCTCCGGCGTACCTTCGGGCCAGGATTTGGCGAAGACATAATCCTCATAGCACGCCAAAGCGACCCGCAGCCATTTCGACTTCGTGGCATAGCCGGCCCTCACGTTTCCATGGCTGATACTCGGCTCGTCCTGGCCGTAGTAAGAGAAAAGGCGGCCGCTGCTAGCGCTGGAAGTCAGGGCGTGGAAACCCTCTCTGCCGGACCGGCCATACAGGTATACCGCGGGCGGCGCGCCCTCCCACTCTACCACTTTGAAACGGGCGAACAGGATGAAGCCCGGATGTTCCGATCCTTTCTGAAGGTACGCACGAGTGTGGTGGGCTCTCGTGGCGGATATCCGGAAGACTCCGTTCTTTGTATTCCCAGGCTCGGCAATCACGCCGCAGCCTGGGCTCTCACACTGCCAGTCTTCGTTGGGCCGCTGGAAATCCCAGACTCGGCCTGACGCGCTCCCCGTGTTGGCGAGAGCAAGAATGAAGATCATGCTGCAGAGATGATTGGCGAAGTTGCTGTCCGTCATATCTTCTACCCCTGGGAACTGACTGTGCATCCCGCCGATCGCATTGTATCTTCGATGGCCGTGTCTTCGCCGCCTGCATTTTCATCGGATGCCTGCGCGACCGCAGGAGATGCGCTGCCACAAGATGTCTACCATGACTTTTGAAAAAACACTTGTTCCAAATCCCCGTCCTGCGGCACATGGCTGCAATGCCTGTGAGATCCCCGATGGGCGCGTCTGGTTGATGTGGTATGCGGGTACGCGGGAAGGCGTTGAAGACCAGCGCGTGCTGATGTCTGTTCGTAACGCCGATGGCAATTGGTCCGAGCCGCAGGTTCTTGTGGACCATTTCCAGCACTCCAACGACCGGTGGGTTCCTGAGATAGCCGCGCCAATGATTCTCGAAAACGGAGAGCATTGGGTCGTCTTTTCCGCGGCGCCCCTCGCAAGATTCCGATTTCGGGAAGAACGAAATCTCTTTCTGCGCGACCTCGAATACGCGAGGTTGTTTCATGCCAAGATCGATCCGCGCACGTGGTCCATAAGTTCACCCATCGAGCTTTTCGACCGGGAAGCCCTCATCCTTCAGGGCAAGAATGTCCAGTTGGCGAACGGAAGTTGGCTGGTGCTCTGCAACAGCCGGGACAGCCAGGGAAGATTCAGCTCCACCCTTGTTCAAGGCAGCCCGCATGACGGCTGGGAACAGGTGTGCGACCTGGAGGCCGAGCCAGGATGCCTCGAACCGTCCGTTGCCCAACTGCCTGATGGGCGCCTTCTCTGCTACATGCGTAATGCCGGATACGATGGCTGCATATGGAGGAGCGAATCGGACAATTCTCCTTCTGATTTTTCGACCCCGTCCCAGACGACACTTCGGAATCCGCACAGCGGCATCGATATCGCCGCGGATGAAGAGGGCCGACTCTTCATCGCTTACAACGACAGCCATCGAATGCGTACGCCGCTGACACTTGGCATCTCTGTTGATGAAGGTCGCACGTTTCGCTGTCGTGACATCGAGACCTCAAGCGGTGAATTCAGCTATCCCAAGCTCCTGCAGACATGCGACGGCCAGTGGCAAGTCTTCTACACCCATCGCCGTGAGTGTATCGCTCATGTGGAGGAGCTCTTTGTTCTGGCGCTGGAGCTCATCGAGGCTGGAATCGGGGCTGAGCTGTGCCATCTCGCGGGCGATCTCGGCCAGTTCCGGGCCGGTCACCAGCGGCCTCCTCTTCGGCAGCGTTCTGCCCATGGATACGGTCGTACCTGTTTGGGTCTCGCTATGAATATGGAAATCATCCATGAGCTGTTTCGTGCCCATGAGCCCGATTCCCATGCCGCGATCTGAGCTGTATTGGCCGCTGAGCACATCGGTCAGGTTTCTGATACCCGGCCCCTTATCGGAGACGACGATCCGGAACATCTGTGGCAGTTTCGTGCCTTCCAATCGGAACTCGATGCTCCCGCCTCCGCCATACATGAAGGCATTGCGGGCAACCTCCGAGACCGCGGTGGCCATCCGCGTCTGATCCTGGGTGCCGAAACCCAGCCGCTGGGCGATCTGCCGGGCACACCGCCGGATATGTACCACATGCCGCTCAGTCCTGATGCCCAGCTCCAGGAGCGTCCGTCCGGGGAGCTGAGGCGGAATTCGGGTGATGGAGGACATTATTCCTTCACTCTCGCAACAACCACGGTGACATCATCATTGCCGCGTCGAAAATCTCGATAGAGGACAGCAGCGATCAGGCTGGGGTCTTTCAGACGCAGGCCCGGGTAGCTGCTGAAATTCCAGCGGCTCTGAAGCCCATCAGAATGGAGCACGAGCAGCGAACGTTTCGGGAACGGATAGGACAGCTCATGCACACTTGTCAGGGCATGGCCGACGGTACCGTTCCTGGAAACAATGCCCTTCCGATCGCCATTGAACAGAATCGTTCCCTCAATATTTCCAATGCCTGCGGTGTTGACCGTCTCTTCCTCGGGATTTGCATCGACGAGCAGGACGGCAGCGCCGCGGGTCCGCCGCATCGCCACGTGTGCCTCCTGGATGATGCCGGTCAAGCCCATGTCGTGATTTTCGTGGAAAACTTCAATAAATTTCTGAGAAGCCACGCTTGCCTTCTCCCCGTGGCCGAGCCCGTCAGCGACAACGAAAGTGCCACCATGAGCTGCCGGTCTGTAAGCCCAGGCATCACCGCATTGAGTTTCACCAGGGAGCGCGGCGCAGACAGCACCGATCTCCAGATTGCCGGCCGGCACTGCCGGCGCCTTTCCGGCCCAGATCCTGGAGAGAACCGCGGTGCCTGAACCGGGCAACGAGTAGATTTCGAATTCCGAAGATATGCGACGAACGGCGCCGAGCCCGGTGCCCGGCGAGCCCGCGGTCGAGTAGCCATCGCGGAGGCACTCGGCAATCTCGGTCATGCCCGGCCCCCCGTCGATGGCCAGAATCTCGATGCCTCGGTCCTCCTTGTGCTCCATGACACGCAGGAGGATTTCTCCGCCGGTGGCGTGTTTGTCGAGGTTCTTGGCCAGTTCGGTCACGACCAGTTGCACCTCACCGGAACGCGAGTCATTCAGACCTGTCTCACTCGCAAGGGTCCCTGCGATTCGCCGGGCCTGCGATGCCTGGCTCGATTCAGTGATGGGCAAAACTTTTGTCATTAATTCAGTTCGATGTAATGTGCTGCTAAAACGAATGGTCGACTTCAAAAATTAAGAATCAGCAATCAGCATTCTCTGTTCGGATTTCTTCGCTCATGACATAGTTTTTCACCGTCTTGCCATTTTCATTTCCACATGGTGATGGTGATTTTGGTGCCTTTGCCCGGCTCGGACTCGATCTCGAATTCGTTCACCAGGCGGCGTGTTCCGACCAGGCCCAGGCCGAGCCCTCCTCCGGTGGTGTAACCTTCCTGCATGGCCTGATTGATGTTCTCGATGCCCGGGCCCTGGTCTTCGAAGACCAGGCGGAGTCCCTGCCGGCCGTTTTCGTTCAGTGATTCCATGTTTACAGTGCCCCGCTGCGCGTACTTCACAATGTTACGTGCGAGCTCGCTGGCCGCGGTCACCAGCTTCGTCTGAGCGATGAGACGAAACCCCACCTCCGTAGCGCAGGCTTTGGCTGCCTTGCGGACCTCGACCACATCACGATCTGTCAGCACTTCAACCGTCACCTGCTGCGCAATGCTCAATGTCGTCTTTCCTCCTTCTCGGCAATCGCTGCATGGAGCAGCTCCATGCCTCTTTCCACGTTCAGAGCCGTGCGGACCCCAGTCAGCGAGAGCCCCAGCTCGACCAGGGTGATGGCCACGGCAGGCTGCATGCCCACGACCACTGATTCGGCATCGAGGATGCTGGCCATCGAAGCGATATCGTTAAGCATCCGGCCGATGAAAGAGTCCACGATATCCAGGAAAGAAATATCGATAAGCACGCCTTTGGATCCGTGCTTTCCGATCATGGTGGTCAGATCGTCCTGGAGGTCCATCGCTACCTGGTCGTGCATATCTATCTGGATAGTGACCAGAAGGAATTCGCCCATCTTGAGAATTGGGATGCGATCCATGGGTGGCTCCTTCAGGCTTCGGTTTCGGATTTCGAGACGGCCAAACCCGTGCGATTCAATGCCTCCTCAAAAGCATCGGCAAGGGTGGAACGGGTGGTGACATCACTGAGATCGACACCCAGATGGACAATGGTTTGAGCGATTTGTGGCCGGATACCGCTGATAATGCAGTCCGCGCCCATCAGGCGGGTAGCGGTGACGGTCTTGATGAGGTGCTGCGCCACAAGGGTGTCCACGGTCGGCACGCCGGTGATGTCGACGATGGCGATCTCGGAGCCTGTCTCGACAATCGTTGTCAGCAGATTCTCCATAACGACCTGGGTGCGCTCGCTGTCCAAGGTGCCGATGAGCGGCACGGCGAGGACGCCATCCCAGAGCTTTACGACGGGCGTCGAGAGCTCGAGCAGCTCTTCCTGCTGCCTTTTGATTACGGATTCGCGGGTCTTCTGATATGCCTCTACAGATTCTGCTGAAAAACCCCAATGCACCCCTCACGGATCCCCCAATACCTGACCACAAGCATGGGGCTGAGAAGGAAATGTAGGCATCCAGCGCGCCTATTTTTCTCAAAACAGGGGTTTTTCAGCGGAATCTCTACAGTGAAGAGACCCAGCTTGTCGAGCAGGACGGTGATCAACCAGTTCGCCTCGACGAGGAGTTCCGCCGACCCTCCAAACTCTTGCTGTATCAAAGTGAGCAGAGGCTGCTTGAGGGAAAACACAAATGAAGCGGTTTCCGACGGCGAGAAGCCCTGCTCCGCCCTGGAAGCAGAAATGCTCGTCAGAACGTTCCGGATTTCCGACCATTCATCTGTGGCAATATCCTGCTCGTTATTGGCAGTGGCCGTCCGCATAAGGGACAGAAATTCGAGACACTGCTCGCGGAGCTCGGTCTCGCTGATCAGGTCCGACCTTAGAGTGACGGCCTGCAATTGTTCTTTCAACCAATCATCGAGTATTTCGCTCTCAAAACGCTCGATGAGACTGCTGATGTTCACCTCTTGCTCCTTGCCCATGGTGAGACCTCCTGCGATGTGAATAAGATGAGCACCTGTGACGGGATCAGGCGCTTCAAGATCGGCCCATCGGCAGGCAGTGTATCCCTGAATTCCTGGATGACAATAGCCGAATCAGGCAGAGCTTTACACGGCCTTCCCGTATCTTGAACACTGATTCACAATTCTCTGGATTAGGACCCGCCAGCCCCCAATCAATAATGATGCCACGATGACTGAGCGCCGTAGAAATCCAATAAGTCTTTCGCTAACTGCGGTTTGTGTTCCGATGTACCGCATTCACCACAACCGGATACTCGGCCATCTGCACCAGGAATGAACAGCTACTGTCTTTTCAGGACAGGATGGCGGCTATTGGTGGTTGCGTCCTGCGGCAGCCTTTGACCCAGTACCCGTTGATCCCTGTTTGCGAACATTGACCACTTCTGTCTGCCAGAACTAAAAAAGCCCTCCGGGACGGAGGGCTTTTTTATTGGATTCAGCACTGTTTTCAGATTCTTTGCGGGCCAGTGTGCCGCGGCCCGGGGGAGGAGGAGTGCTGAATCCTCGTGATACTCTTGAACATGCTTCTGGGTACGTCCCTCTTCGAGCCCTTTTTCGGGACTGTAAAATTGATGGTCTTCCTTTCCTTGTTCTCGCCCGTGATGATCGCCTCATACTTCTTGCCACTCTTCAATTCCAGGATGGCCCAGTAGCTGTGAAACCAATACCTGTGGATGAATTTGTAGCCAAAAAGATGCTTGTTCGAATCCACATCGAAACTGGAAGCAATGAAACCCCAGGGCGTTCTCGGATGCCGGCTCGCCGCGTATCTCATGGCGACGATGACCTTTTCCTTGTCCTTGATTGAGGCCGGAGTCTCCTTCACCTTCTGTGTGCCGTGCGCCCAGATGCGGTGGTCATCAGGAATGGGTTTCTTCAGTGACCTCTTGAATTCTTCGATGCCGTAGGTGTATTGGCGGAGGCGGTGCCGGGCGAGATTGAGCTGAACCCAGACGATGTCAGCATTGGCCGGCCATCTGCGGTGTGCTTTGAGTGCGCTCAGTTTGCTGTCAGACATAAACGCTTCTTTCTGAATTCTGTTCACGAGGCCTTCGAGTTGCTGCTGCTTCTTCTTGGCCCGGCTGATCATTGTGTTCAACTGGTCTGGCCGGAACCATCCGCCGCACTGTGTCTCTCTCCACTCCTTCGATACTTCTTCAATGACGCGTTTGAACGGGTTGCGGGCAGTTCTCGCATCATAATCAGTTCGTGAGACCAGCTCAGGACGATAACGCTCCATCAATTCCCAGTCATACACATCCTGAGATTCCCCGAGGATGTAATAGGCGCCCCCGGTGTAGTAGGCGAGGCGGCTGATGTCGTAAATGCCAAAGCCGGACATGATCTTGCCGCCCATGCTCACGCCGCCTCCCCGGTAGTTGTGATACTCGAAATTGCCCCAGGGGATGTGCGTGATTTCAGGACGCGCTGTTTCAGGACCGCGTATCACATAGCCGCGGCCTGAAAACTTCTCACCATCGTCATCCACCCATTCATATGATTCGTAAAGGGTGGTGCTCTGGAAGGGGCATTCGCGATTGATGGCGAACAGGCTCATTTTGGCCTGCTTCAGTGCTCTGAGCGCATCTTCAACTCGTTTCGAATCATCGCCACTGTCGTCATCTACGAGTACGACGACCTTTCTCGCACGAAGCCCAGGCCGGTTGAACTGTTTGTGCTTGGCCACAAATTCCACCGCGGCCATGACGTTCTCTTTTGTGCCGGGAGGGCTGGGCTCAATGTTTTCTATGGCCTCCATCACCTGGTCAATATCGGGAGTTGCTGACAGCCACAACTGAGGACGGTCGCTGAAGTAAACGACTGCCTGCATCAGCTTGCCGGCACCTTCCTGTTCCCTGAATTTCTTGTCCATGGTCCAGAGCTGATTCTTAATCTCCTCCTGGTCGTCCTTCATGCTGACCGAAGCATCCATCAGCCAGATAAGCAGCACATCCCCTCGATACTTCTTCTTCTTCCCGATCTTCATCATTCGGGAGCCCAGATCGCTGATCACATCGCCGTAATTGCTCTTGCCGCGGGCATTGAATCCACCATCGACGCCGAGCACGTCGAGCCCGCCTCCACCTTCATCGAAATCGCCCAGGTCTCCTTCATCAAAATCGCCTTCAATGTCGGTAAAATCGCCGGCCTCAATGTCGGAGACGTCACTTAGAGAAGGGGACACGTCAATTTCATTGGTGAACTCGGTGGGCTCGGTCATCTCCACCTGCGGCACCTTCATGAGCGTCGGCGCCTCAAGGACACGTTCTTGCTCCACTTCTATCTGTTCGAAGACCTGTTCGATTTTTTTGAGGTCGAGCGGCTTGAAATCATCATTCTTGATTTCCGCCATGAGTACCAGATCATCCGCCCGGCGCGGGGTCGACATATCGATGGCCTGTGCAAGGATCATCACGGCAACCACATGCAGGACCACGGAAATGACCCACCAGGGGGTAGTCTTCAGGTTGTTGATGATGGCGGTCTTCAGGTCGTTGCCACGTAATACAAACTCCAGAGTTGTATTGCCCTGAGTCTCGTATCCGCCAGTAGCCTGTTCGTCGCTCATTACTGCTTTCCGACGAGGATGAATTAACTGCACCGATTTGGTGATGACAAATTAAACCCCTAAGGCACCGGGGGAGCAAGTCCTATGGGGGACCAATTTACATGTCCGGATCAGGAATCCCTCAATCGTCACTCTGATTGAACTTGAAAAAGGCCAGCGATACATTAACGCGCTCTCCCGCGAGACCGATTCTTACTGACATTCGAGACCTCACATACCTTCTCAGCACATGTATCCCGACGACCGCAAATACGGTGAAACCCACGAATGGGCCAAAGTAGACGGTGGCCTGGTTCTCGTTGGAATCACTGATTACGCAGTCAAAGAACTGACTGATCTCACCTACCTCGAACTGCCCCAGACGGGCGAATCTTTTGAGGCCGGTGATCCCTTCGGCCTCATTGAATCCGTAAAGGCCACTTCCGATCTTTATGCACCGGTTGCCGGTGAGGTCGTCGAGGCGAACGAGTCCCTCCCAGATAATCTTGACGTCTTCAATGAAGACCCTTTCGGCGCGGGATGGATGATCAAGCTGAAACCGGCCAACCTCGATCAGGATACCGAAGGACTCCTCTCAGCAGCGCAATACAGCGAAATCGCCGGGGATCACTAAATGCCATACGTTCAGAACACGGACGAGGATCGTGATGCGATGCTCGCGGCCATCGGCGCGCCAAGTGTGGCGGCACTGTTCGAGAGCATTCCCGCGGAGATCCGATTTACAGGGGAACTCGATCTTCCCAAAGCTCTCTCAGAGCCGGAGATGATGGCGCACGCGCAGGAACTGTCGGCCGCCAACGAATCGCTCGACAGCAAAATCTGTTTTGCCGGCGGCGGCATGTACGACCATTACATTCCGCCGGTGGTCGATTTCATTTCCGGCCGGTCGGAGTTTTACACCTCGTACACCCCGTACCAGGCCGAGGCGAGCCAGGGCAACCTGCAGGTCTTCTACGAGTACCAGAGTCTGATTTGCCAGCTCACCGGAATGGAAGTCGCCAACGCCAGCCTCTACGACGGTGCTACCGCGCTGGCCGAGGCCGTCCTCATGGCACAGAACATCGTCCGCCAGGACGCGGTAGCCATTTCTGCGGGTGTCCATCCTGAATACATCCAGACCATCCGCACTTACGTGCAATACCTGGATGCGCCCCTGAGCGATATTGCTCTGGAGAATGGCGTCACCTCGCATGAGTCGCTCGCTTCGGCATTGCAGTCTGATTCGCCGCCGCGGGTGGTCGTGGTTCAGCAGCCGAATTTTTACGGCGGCATCGAAGATCTCGAATCGCTCGCCCAGCTCGCACACGGTGCCGGCGCCTTGCTGGTCGTCAGCGCGAATCCCATCGCGCTCGCGCTGCTGAAATCACCGGGTGAATGCGGCGCAGATATCGTTTCCGGTGAGGCCCAGTGCCTGGGTATCCCTCCGGCGCTCGGGGGGCCGGGACTTGGCATGCTCGCCACACGCGATAAACACGTGAGAAAAATTCCCGGTCGCATCGTAGGCCAGACGCGCCACGAACGCGGGGACCGAGCATATGTCCTGACCCTTCAAACGCGTGAGCAGCACATCAAACGCGAGCGGGCTACATCGAATATCTGCACCAATCACGCGCTCCTCGCTCTCCGTGCAACGGTGTACCTGAGCGCGCTCGGCAAACAGGGCCTCAGAAAAGTCGCCGCCCTGTGCACGCAGAAGGCTCATCAACTTGCGGCACTGTTGAAACAAGGCGGCGTGGAGCCAGTGAGTTCATCTTCATACTTCAACGAGTTTGTCATCGATTGCGGAAAGCCGGCAACCGGCGTAGTGACCGATCTGCTCGAGAAAGGATTTCTGGCAGGCGTTCCGCTCGGACAGTTTGATGAGTCTCGTGCCAACGAGCTTCTCGTCTGTGCCACCGAACAACGAACGCAAAAACAGATTCAAGACTTTGCCGCTGCCCTGACAGACGTCATTGAATGAGGTCTTCCAGATAACTGTCCCCCATGAACTATCCCGAACCCGAACCTCTCATCTTCGAGCACAGCAGGCCCGGCCGGGTGGCCGTCCCTCTGCCTGAAAGTGATGCAGGTGCCCCCGGCCTCGACGAATGTATCCCGGCTTCAATGCTGCGTGAAGAGCCCGCGGATTTGCCGGAAGTCGGGCAGCTTGATCTTGTGCGACATTTCGTGCGCCTCTCGCAGATGAACATGTCCGTGGACACGCATTTCTATCCTTTGGGTTCATGCACCATGAAATACAACCCAAAGGTGAACGATTGGGCCTCAGAGCTGCCGGGCATGGCTCGCATTCATCCTTACCAGCCGGATGAGACGCTGCAGGGCGCGCTCGCTCTTCTTCATTCGCTCGAAAATGCCCTGGCCGCTGTGTCCGGATTCGATGCCATATCGCTTCAGCCGGCAGCGGGTGCGCACGGCGAATTCCTCGGTCTTCTGCTTATTCGTTCCTACCACAAACATCACGAGCCGGACGGTGAACGCCTGGAGATTCTCATCCCTGATTCTGCGCACGGCACGAACCCGGCAAGTGCAGCGCTGTGTGGCTTCAAATCGGTACAGGTGAATTCCGATGAATTCGGTTTCGTCGACCTTGAAGACCTCTGCAGCAAGCTTGGTCCTCAGACCGCCGGCATGATGATCACGAATCCCAACACGCTGGGCCTCTTCGATCAGAACATCGTCCGAGCCGCCGCGATGATCCACGAAGCCGGTGGGTTGCTCTACATGGACGGCGCGAACTTCAACGCCATTGTCGGACAGTGCCTTCCTGCGGAGTTCGGCATCGACGTCATGCACTTCAATCTTCATAAAACATTTTCAACACCTCACGGCGGCGGCGGCCCCGGCTCGGGACCGGTGGGAGTTGTTTCCAGGCTCGAACCGTTTTTGCCGGTCCCGCGAGTAGTAGAAGAAGATGGGGTCTATCGACTGGATTCCGACCTGCCCCTTTCTGTCGGCCGCGTCCGCAGCTTCATGGGCAACTTCGGCATCCTGGTGCGAGCCTACACGTACATCATGATGCACGGCCCGGAAGGCATCCGGAGGATCAGCGAGAACGCAGTGCTCAACGCGAACTACATCATGGCAAAACTGAAAGATGCGTACGACCTGCCTTATGATGTCCCTTGCATGCACGAGTGCGTTTTCAGTGCAGACCGGCAAAAGAAGGGCGGTGTCCGTGCTCTGGAGATCGCAAAGAAACTGCTCGACCTCGGTTTCCACGCGCCGACCATTTACTTTCCCCTCATCGTTCATGAGGCCCTGATGATCGAACCGACGGAAACGGAGAGCAAGGAGACTCTCGACAGCTTCATCGATGCCATGCTGCAGATTGCGCAAGAGGTGGAAGAGAATCCCGCGGCCTTCGAGAATCTCCCCCAAAGCATGCCGGTCGGACGTCTGGACGAAGTGAAGGCCGCACGCGAACTGCAGCTCTGCTGGCGGGCCTGAAAATGAAAACGCGCTGGCGACTCCTCATCGATAGCCCCGCAACCGCGGCACGCAATATGGCGATTGATGAAGCCATCCTGCGCGTGGCAGATAAGCATCCGCAAGAGAGCAGGCCAACCCTCCGCTTCTACCAATGGGAACCCTCTGCGGTCTCCATCGGCTACGGCCAGCGAATCGCAGAATTTGACCTGGATGAAATTCGCTCGAACGGCTACGGATTTGTCCGAAGAGTCACCGGAGGCGGGGCCATATTTCATCACCGTGAAATGACCTTTTCATTTGTCGCGTCCGTCTCCGAAGGCGATGCCCCCGCAGACACAGGTAAAGTCTACTCGATGCTCAACGAGGGCCTGGTGGCAGGATTGAAGCTCGCCGGCGCAGATGTCCGCCAGCGGGGCTGCGAAGACGCCTGCACCAACAACACCGCAGCCTTCTGCACGGTCCGCACCTCTCCCTACGACATCGTCTACCAGGACAAGAAACTGGTCGGCACTTCCCAGCGCTGGACCAAACGGGTCGTACTCGAACACGGCTTCATCCCACTCGAGCCGAACCCCATGACCCCCGAAGTCCTTCCCCTGTGCGAGGTCATCGGACAGACGGTCTCGTTCAACGATCTGGCCGATGCCATGTGCAACGGTTTCGAGGATGCCCTCGACCTCGATCTGGTTTCAGGCACCATGGCGGCCGAGGAGCGCAAGGTGGCCCGGGAGTTCACAGAAAAATATTCAAGCAGAGAGTGGAACGAGAGAATCTGAGAAACCCTTCACGATTCGGGAATCAGGGGCATCCATTATCCAAAATCAGGGGTAGATGATGTGGCTGTTTCTGGGGATGATGACTGGCTCGGTTCCAAGTTCCGCTACAGCCTTCGCCCATTCGTTGGGATCGTAGTCTCGTTTCACGAAGCATTCGTAATGTGCAGGCGCGGCGTGCTTCAGCCCGATCCTCTTTGCCATCTTTGCCGACCCATCAAAGAAAGGGAACTCTCCCTCGGTCGGATGATTTGTCAGAAAGCCGATGTCCGGCTGCAGCCCGGCAACGGCTTCAATCAGGTCGTCCCGTTCAGCAAAGGAATTAAACACATCGCCGGAGAAATACATTCCAATGCCGCCGGCATCAACGACGCATCCAAGATGCGTCACGTCCGGAGGATTAATGCCCCGGTCCGGGTCACCTTCGGGAGCTTTAGCATAGACAAAGGTGGCCTTCATACTGCCGAGAAGGCAGGACTCCCCCGCTTTGATCTCCGTAACCTGTTCACCGGGAATAGAGGTCTTTTCCACTATATTCCCGATGCTCTCTTTTGGCCCAATGCATCGGATGTCCGGAGAGCTTTCGTGAATTCGAGCCAGAGATTCGGGGAACGTGTGGTCCCCATGATTATGAGTAAGGAGAACGTAATCGACAGGAAGTGTGGACTCATCGTGAGGCGAGTCCTCGTATTTGAAACTAGCCGCGGGGCGGTCAGTAGGGAAATACGGATCGACCATGGCGGTCGTGCCGGCTGAGTCTTTTATGGCATACGTGCTTTGCTCGAACCAGTGGATGGCAACTTTGCCTTCAGGAACCTGCAAATCAGCCAATGGATGCATGGCGTCCTCCTTTTTTAGAATCCTGTTATGTAAGTAAGTGCACCTTGTTTGCCGTCGTCCCCCGCTAAGGCCCAAGCTGGCAGCAGATGTCTGTGATGTCAATCAGGATTTCTCCGAAGCAGCTATGTCGACCACGAAACAGTGCCGAGAAGAAGCATCACCGCGACTGCTGAGATTTCCCCTGAATCTTGGCAAGTTCTTCAGAGGCCTTCTCGTTCCCGGTAATATCAAAGACGAGAATTGAGTAGCCAATCCGGCGGACGAGCTTCATCTCTTCAAGCCACTTATAGGTGTCGTGGTCTTTAAGAGTCACCCCTTTTAGTAAAGTGACGCTTATAGCCAATAAACGGGGGGACTCATTACAGATATAACCATTCGACCTCTCCTCTATATTGTCATCCTGGTGCCGGTCGCCAATGGGCAGATATTGCGCCTGCACTCCATAATACTGGAGTGAATCCAATCCGTAATAGGCCAGGAGAATGCCGCTAACGCCTTGCTCCTTTAGAAAGAGGGCCAATCGTGGCAGGTCCTGCCCCCAATCAGTGTTGGAATCGCTCAAATAGTTGTAGCCCTTTTCGGGGCCAACTAATTCGTTGAAATAGGATATATAGTGGGGATGGATTCGTGCGGCAGAACTGGCGTACCATATCAGGCCAAGTCCA
>JASLXP010000457.1 GCA_030740295.1 Planctomycetota bacterium | reverse complement strand
CGATCAGGACCTCGCCACCATCTCGATCCAGAGACTTGACGGTCATCGGAGTGTGGCAGCCTTTGCCGCGGGGAATGACCTCCTCCGCCTGCAGCATGTTGTGCCCGGACGCTTTCGCATATTTAGGCATATCACGGTTAGCGTAGTTGGGCGTGCCGCTCTCGATGAGTATTGGCTCGTCGCCGTTGTAGATTGAGATGTGCCCATTGTCCCGGTGGGCGTGGAAATCGCGATTCGAACCACCCCGCAACCATAGACCCATTGCCGTTTGATCGTCCCAGTCTGACCGCCAGGTCAACAACTGTTGGGATGGATAGGCAGCGAACGGTTCAGGCCCAACGTCGATTTTCCCGGCCTTGGCCATGTGGAATCGAAAGAGCAGGCCGAGCATGGAATCGGGAATGCGGGGGAATAAGTGATCCACTGCCCAGAGAGGCCGCTCATCACTGGCAAGAAGCGCGGCCAGCAGCAGTGAATTGGGCGGCCGGTCAGACAAGCGATACGCTCCGCAGTCGAAGGCATTGACGCAGTAGCCGCCCGGCATGGCCATGTGGGTGACCCAGTCACTGAAGTTGCTGGTGAAGCCAAACCCCAGCAGACGCTTGTCTCCCACCCTCGCAAGAGCCCAGCCGGCCCAGAACAAATACTCGGCACTGAAGAGACCGTAACCAAGCCCTTCCCTCCAACTGCCATCGTCTCCCTGGGACACACAGGTTCGAGCGAGATTCTGCACGCCAAGTTCGTAGGCATCCCGGTTCTTTTCATCACCGAGAAACAGACACCCATAAAGAAGGGCCGCAGAAGGCAGCACCCACTGGTTTGTGCCCGGAAAATCGGACCGGACAAACCATGGACGCTCTGTGCGCCAGTCATCCACGATGCTGTCCACCTCTCGCTGAATCAGCGCCCGCATGTCCTCCTGAAGGTCTTGCGGGATGCGGTCTTTCATGATGGAGAGAGTGTGCACGATGGCGCGCATCCCGTACCCCGTTGCCAGCCAGTTGCCGTCTCCGCCTGGAGGCAGCTTCCGGTCGGGGTCATAAGCAGTCCAACCAGGACGCTGCAAAGGCGCCCAGGTCTTTACCTCGCGAAGTTGCCGGACAACGAAATCAGTGAGGTCTTTGTCTTCCGTCAGTCGCGCGGCCAGAGCGACAGGTACCATCCGGGCATTGAGGCTCCCGTTGGTGGTGCAGTCATGCATGGCCAGGGCGAAGACTTCTCCATTGTCTCCGGCATACTTGTATCTGCCGTCACGTTCACCTTCCGGGATGTCTTCGAGTTTGAACTTTCGTGTGACAATCGGCTTTTGGGCTGTGGAGCGGAACTGACGCCTGAGTTTCTTGAGGAGATTGCCGGCCAGGCGATCTTCCTTCGTGAATTCCAGGATTTCTTGCCAGGGGAACCCCGGAAATCTCAGTTGGCCTTTCCATGCGGGAAGTTTCATGTGGGGTGTTTTCTTGCGAGGTGGAGGAGCGCGCCGTGCAGCCTTGTCTGAATACTCCAGGCGCATGTTGTCGAAGTGAAGCACGGTGCCCGGAACAGGACTGATACGCCAGCCGCGTGAGTAGAAATTCAAGGACTCGATCTGATCCCAGCCCATCGGCTTGCGAGCGTTCCCGAACTTCCCCAGAGGGATTCTTACCTCCCGCCAGCCTGACCAACTGACCGGCAGCATATAAATGAAATAGTCGCCGCCCTTCGTCTTGGCGTTCTCCGATTCGCAGGTGACTACGATGGTCTTCTTCTCCGGCGCATTCGAATGAAGGTCGAAGACGAGCAGATTCTGCGCCGACCAATCGTTGGGAACATGCTTCAGGCGGGCCACACCACCGGTGCCCGCACCAGCCCACCGGGCAGAAGTTTTGCCGGTCATGACCGGGTCTTCGGCGACAGCGAGACCTTCACATTTCTTGATCGATTCGGCTTCGCTGAGAAGCAGAATCGGTTCGGTCTCCGCAGCAACAATGCCAGATAGCGCCAGGATGAGTTGAGGGGTTCTTAGCATGGGTCCATTCAATTGCTGCTCAGAGCATTGTTCTCCCTTGTGATTTCGTCCAGCGTTCCTTCGGGATCGATGACCAGCTTCCACTTCTTCGGGGCCGGCTTCTTGAGAGCGATGGTCAGCCGCACAGTTTGCGGTTTCAGATCATTCGGCGGAGGAATCGGCTCGACCTTTTCCGTGCCCAGTTCTTCTTTCGTGTCACTGTAAACAACTGCGCGCACGGGTTGGGAAGGCGCGCTGCCGATGTTGTGAACGGTTACGGCGACTTTTCTCCGGTCGGCGGAGAGCTCGATGTCTTCTGATGAGACCGCCAGGTCAGGGCGGCTTCCTGCGGGGAGTGCCCCTACTTGATTCAGCTCGATGAGTGTCAGTTCGTTGGCCGGGAGCGGGATGGTGAGACGAGTCGCACGGTCAATCTCGACCGTGAGGTCGGTGCGCACGGAGTCCAGGGCATCGTCCTGATTATTATCCGGCCCGATTTTCAACTCGTACTTGCCTCTGGCGAGCTCCCAGACTCGCATGGTGACTTCTCTCGCCGGGCCAAAGTTCCAGGCAAGGACCTTGAGCTTTGCGGGCCGGGCTTCAAGGACAAGGGCGGCGAAGTCATAGCCCGTTCGCTCCCACGACACCGCCATTTGAGGCCAGCCGCAGACCCAGACGCCAATGCCGCCGAGGATCATCTGGCGAAGGAGCACGTTGCCGGGCAGCGGTACGCGGTCGGTCGGCGGCTCGGCCTCGGTGACGAGGAAGCGGTTGCGCTCAAAGTCTTCGACTACGCGTACGAGTGCTTTCTGAAGCCAGGTCTTGTCGCCCGTTGCGAGCCAGGCGTTGAAACTGGGATTGGGTGATGCGCCGGCAGCCTTCCCGATGAAGCGCTCGTCGAGCTTCCGGCTGCCCGTGAGGCGCCGCCAGTTGACCACGGCTGCTTCACCGGCCCGGCCGGACGCGATCTGCGCTTCGATGGGGCCGAGATACTTGTTGTCGCCAGTGAAGTGGTAGACGCCAACCAGTTGGTCTTCCATGTGATAGGTGATGCCGCCGAGTGGGTAACGTTTGCAGGTCTTCCACGAGCTCCCTTCACGGCCAATTCGGCAGGTCTTCGCCACGATCTCACCGGGCAGACATCCTGGCCGTTTCCCGGGCACCTGTTTAAAGGAATCTTCGACCCAGGCATCTGCCCATTCGGTGAACCAGCGGCGGATGCGCTCGTTGCCGTTGTACCATACGACGGAAAGGCCAATCTTCGCGGCCCTGGCGTTGTCGGGTACGTCGGAGTCAGTTTCGGGTTTGGGACGGATTTTCTGCGCCTGGAACATGTAGGACTTGAAATGGCGGTGGCCCCTGGGGTTCACTTCGGTCCAGAAATCGAAGTTGCTGATGGTTTCCATACAGCGTTCGATCCATTTCGGGTTGCCGTACTCGAGGGGCACCATGCGGGGCTGGCTGTAAGTCGAATCTTCGGCCGCGTGCTCCACGTCCCAGATGATGTTCGAGTAACCGCGAGTGAAACGCCCTGATGCCCAAATCCCGTCGCAGAGCCGGGCCATCGATGCCTTCACCTTTTCGTCGCCTGCACCGAGCACGAGGAGATCCCAACCGTGCAGCATCTCAACATCGTCGTTCCATCCGCCACCGAACTGGCCATCCGGCGATTGACGGTGATCGATCCACCAGTGGACCACGTCCGCAGTTCGGCGCATGGCTTCGCGCTGGGCTCTGGCCCACAGGGGCGCCGCTTCCGGGCCGGGGATCTCCACCTGGACTTCGCGGGTCTTGTGGAAAATCCGGTTGTGGTAAGCCGTGGCCAGCGGGTTCTCCGGATCGAAATGGCGCGCGTTTGCCAGCCAACGCAGTTCAGGCATGGTCGAAGGCTGCCAGCCTCTGGAATCCCAGCGGTGCGCCTCCGCATGCCGCGAATACCACGGGGCAAACCATCCGAGCTGCTGCTGGACATACTCCGCTCTGGCGACCTCAATCGTCGTCGCGTGCAGCCACATCGAAGACCCGTCTGCTATTCGGCACGGGGGATAAAAGACCATTCCCGCGGTGACCCGGCCACCTTTCCTGACGATGTAGTCCGGCCAGTCAAGGGTGACGGACAGGTCGCCTTTGCCTTCCACGCGGGCATCCACGGAGAACAGCCGTCGGTCTCTTTCCGTTTCTTCCGTCAAATCGATGCGCGCTAGCCGGGGGTAAGGCGGTACGAGCCGCAACTGCAGCGACACCCCGGAATAGGCTGTGTCGGCTTCAACAGGTTGACTCTGTACTTCCGCCCTTTCGAGAAAGGTCTCGCCGATGGCCACCTGCTCTCCCTTCCGACCAGTCCAACTGTCCGTGACCTGGTAGAAACGGATTTCGTTGAGCGAAGGGCCGCCCTGGTTTTCATCGAGACGAATGCGGTCCGCGACGAGTGGCGGCTTCAGCGCAGAACGAGTGTGCTTCCCAGCGGGCAGAACGTGCTTGCCAAGGACGGATGACACGTTCGGCCCGTCCAGAGCCAGGTGGGTAATCGTGGCTCGCCGGTTCAATTTGATGTCTGCAGCGCCCGGCACTGCCCGGCGCCGGTGAAAACGGCCGTCGTAAAACTCGCCACGGGTCACCTTCAGCACTTTGGCAGATTTGATGAGATGCTGCCGAATAATGACCGGCTTTCCGAGCGTGATGACAGGCATCCCTTTCTGATCCGACACCTCCGAGTTCAGTTTCTCTGCCGGGCTGCCACTCAGGATGCCGGGGAACTTTTCCAGTTTCTTTTCGACCGCCACTTCCTTCCCCTGAGCAAGAGTAGCGACCTGCGCAGCGGTCAATGGTTCTGTAAAAAGCCGGGCCTCATCAAACCAGAGCTCGGATTGGGCCCGACGACCAGCGATGCAGCCGAATGCGAGATGGGTCGGAGTGAGAGGCTCCCATTTGTCTTTGCCCCACGATGAAAACACCTCGCGGCCGTTGTCATAAACACGCACTCCGTTCAGGCAGTGCCAGACCACGGCAAGGTGATGCCATTCGTTTGCTTTCCACGTCTTCAAACCGTCCGTGTAGTCGAACCCATGACCTTTGGCATCCGTATCGAAGAACTGGAAGGTGAAATCGCCTTTGCCCTTGACGGAAATCCGCATCCACACGTGGTAGTAGGCTTCCTCTTCCGAACGGATGTCCACCAGCCGTCCAATCGGATCGGCCGGTCCGAAGTCTGATGCGCTCTTGACCCAGAAGGCCAGCGTGCCCTTTCGCGGCTCGATGAGTCTCGACACGTCGTACCAAAGAGACCCGGCTTTCTTCGGGGAGTAATACTTGACGTGAACGGCTTGCCCAATCTTCCCCTCCCCAAACGCGATTTCACTGGCGCCAGCGGAACGGCCCGGCGATCCATCAAAGGGAAGCTTCAGGACGAGCGCATCGTCCGCGCTCGAAGGAACACATGAGAAGAGGCAAATCATGAGGCAGAAGATCATTCGCATGTGAAAGTCAGAGCGAGAGTGAGAGTCGTCAGGAATCAGGCCTGTGGGATACTTGCGTCCGAGGTGTGCCTGGGCTGGAAAGAAGAGAATTGCTGTCCTGTAATCAGCGATTAAAGAAAATACCCTCGTCTCAGTCTAATGGCGCGCTCGCCGAGATTAGCTGTTTTGCGGATTGAGTTGAAGGAATTGGGCACCGGGGAACATGCCGCGGTCTGATTCGGTCCCGGAATTCAGAGAAGATTCTTGCTTCTGCTTGAGGAATCTATATCTTTCGGCGCCTACGAATGAGCCCTACGCGGATTATGGGACGCCAGCCGATGGCGAATCTGCATCTAATCACCAAATACCAACTTCAAGTCAGAGTTCTCGCCGGGGGGGGGGTACGCTATGTACCTCTCTCGCGGACAATGGAGTGCGCCATGGGACGGAGTGCCATTCCGTCACAACGCGACCGAACTCCACCGAGCCCCGCCGGATGCCTCCGGGAAGAGCGGAGTGGCTCTCCGCTCTACGAAAAACGAAGCGGCACTACAAAACGAAAAATCGAGTGGCTCTACGATGGATGGGCGTTCCTCATCAGGAGCTATGTACTGTCCGTAGCGATGCGGATTACTCCTTTGGCTGAGGCGTCATAATGGCCGAAAAAGAGATACGCGCACTGCTTATTGAAGACAATCCCGGCGATGTGATCCTGCTCCAGGAGACCTTCGGTGGAACCGAAACGGTTTCCGTGCGAATCCAGGTGGCTACCCGGCTTTCCGAAGGGCTTGCCCGGCTCCGCCTGGGCGGCATCGAGGTGGTCCTTCTTGACCTGGACTTGCCCGACAGCCACGGGCTGGCCACTCTTACCACGCTGAAGCAGCAAGCGCCTCATATGCCAGTTCTGGTGATGACCGGCCGGGACGACCCGGTGCTTGCCGAGCGCCTAGTCAAGGAAGGGGCAAACGAATGCTTCGTCAAAGGCAGGTACGACAGCTCCGACCTGATCCATGCTATTCGATTCGCCATTCTGCGTCAGGGGGTGCACGAGGTCCAGGATGAGGTGGATACGATAGACCTGCCGGCCGCAGCCGACTCAGCTCTGTCGAATGACAGTTCCTCTTCCGGTTCGGCTGGAGCTGAAGCGCAAGCTTTACCCTCCTGGCAAAAGCGGATTCTTGTCCAACGGGTGGGATACGTTATGGACTCGATAGTCGGGGCCGGACCGCACGGGAATCCATCCAGCATTCCTGTCCGGCTGGAATCGATTGCCAGTGAGCTGCGAAAGAACAAGGTCGGCGAGAGGGACATAATAGCGATCGTCGCGGCCTGCGTGGAGGAGAAGACCTCCGGCACCGAGGTGGCGCTGAAGCTTGACTACCAGCAAGAGGGCAGACGGATGCTGGAAACATTGGTGCAAATGGTGAGAGTGTGAAGACCAGCCAGCAAGGCGTGAGGTGTCATAGGTCAGTCCTCTGAAGTGTGATCAGTTATCAATGTTCAGATAATCCTCAATCCAGTCGAGGAGACCAGAGTGGCAACCGGTCAATTCGCACTACGGAATCAAACGGCTAGAGAGGCGAGTCTGATGCAGGAACAGCCGGAAGCGAGTGACGGCCCTGAGAGGGAGCTCGCCGAACTTCGGAACCAATTGTCGGCCAGTGAAGCCCGGTTTCAGAATGTCATTGGTAAAAACGCCGATGGCATCGTCATGCAGGACGGGTTGATTCATTTCGTTAATGAAGCGGCGGAATCCCTGTTTGGCCGGAAAGCAGATGTGCTTATCGGCAGCCGGTTCGGCTTCCCTCTGGTGGCAGGCGAATCCTCGGAGTTGAAGATTCTTCGGCCTCGGATCGATTCAGTTGTGGCGGAAATGAGGGTCGTAGAGGTCGAATGGCAGGGCGAGCCGGCGTCCCTCGCAACCATCCGGGACATCAGCGACCGCAAACAGATGGAGGAGGATCTGAAGAGGTCGAATGAAGACTTGGAGCAGTTCGCCCGCGTGGTCTCGCACGACCTCAAAGCGCCTCTTCGGACGATCAGCATTTTCATTTACCATACCCAGTTCGGAAGGCCCAGAAGTATGATTCGACCGCCGAACGTAGCGCGGACTGCCTGACCCCCTCTGGAAGAGAACGCCGGACCTCTCTGAGCTTCGTTACAACGAATTCCCAAAAGCAAATCGTGCACTCGACGGACTGGGTGTTGCCATTGGATTGAGACTGACCCTTTAGAACGACCGGCCTCGCACGGATATAACGTCAATGATCCTAGAGTACTCCTGCAACGAGAACCAGAGATGAAAATCCATCAGAAGTATTCCCTATCAGCGTTCGTCTATGGGAGCGCCTTTCTGGTAGCTATCTGCACCGGCTATTACTTCATTGCGCGTGCCAATGCATTGGAAAGCTCGATAGAGAAATATCTTTCACTAGCGAAGGAGAATGGCAAGGATATTGACATCTTCCTGGTCGAGAAATCGAAGATAGCGCGCACCCTTGCCAGCAGTCCTGTAATCACTCGGGCCCTTGCCGACAGCAACGGCGAATTCGAAGGCTTTCCTGACGATGAAAGAAGTCGAAGAATTGAAGAATTGAACGAGAAATGGAAGGCTGCCAAAGAACCTGGCGAGCCGTTTGTTCGGGCCTACATGGCCAACCCTTCGGCCGACTATCTGAGAAAACAACAGAGCATCTTGCCTGACGAGTACGGCGAGATATTCATCACCAATCGCTATGGGGTCATCATTGCCACGACGGGGAAGCTGACAACCCTCGCCCATGCCCACAAATACTGGTGGCTTGCAGCCTACAGCGCAGGCGAGGGACGGACCTTTTTCGATGACCGCGGCTATGACGAGAGTGTCCAGGGATACGTGCTTGGGGTCGTGGTCCCCATCATTAAGGATGAGCAGATCATTGGGATCCTGAAATCCAATCTGAACGTGATCGGTGGGCTGAGCCTGGTCGTCAAGAGTGATGATGGTGAAGACAGCAGGACTCGCAAGATCGTACGATCTGCCGGACGAATTGTTTATGAAAAGGGGAGAGTTCCCTTGAGTTCCAGCGTACCGAAGGAACTTCTCGACAAGATGCAAGCTGTCCACACAGGATCAGTGCTTTCGAAAGAAAATGGAATAGACAAGGTGTTTGCTTTTGCCCAGGTCCCGATCACGCGCGGCTCTTCTGAATATGGTTTCGGGGGCAGATCCGCGTCAGCCAACCATAAACAGGGAAATGTGGGAGAAGGATGGTTCATTGTTGTGGCTGAGAGTATGGACATGGCTCTTGCTTCTGCCGCTGAAACGGCAAGGCTGATCCTGGTTTCAGGGGCGGCTCTCATTCTGCTGCTTGCGTTGTGGGCCTGGCTGGTCGGGGGGAGAATGTCACGCCCGATCGTTCGTCTTGCCGAGCACGCTAAAAGAGTGGGAGAAGGAGATTTAAAGGCACAGGCTGATGTCTCATCCTCCGATGAATTGGGCACACTTGCCGACTCCCTTAACGAAATGGCGTCCGATCTCCATGCCATGATAGACCAGTACCGCACCGCGGAGGAGGAGGTCTCTCGGAATGCCGCGGTGCTGGAAGCTGTCAACGAAGTTCTCAGCGAGGCCCTCACCTGTGAGACCGAAGAGGAACTGGGCAAGATTTGCCTTGCCGTAGCCGAGAGACTTACCGGCAGCAAGTTCGGCTGTTTCGTAGAGGTCAACGAGGACGGGCTCTTCGATACCATCGCCATCAGCAATCCCGGATGGGATGCCTGCGACATGGCCGTGGAAGACGCAAGAAGAAACACCGTGAGCATGCCCATCCGGGGCATTGACCGATCCACGATCCGGGAGGGCAAACCGCGAATCGTCAACGAAGACGAGATCGCAACCCATGCTGATCGGGTCGGGTTCCCCGAGGGCCATCCCCCAGTGCGCGCCTTCCTGGGCGTTCCTTTCATCCACGAGGGTAAAGTCGTCGGCATGATCAGTCTGGCCAACAAAGAAGGGGGTTATGAACTCCACGATCAGGAAGCCGTAGAGGCCCTTTCCGTGGCCATGGTCGAGGCATTGCGGACCAAGCGGGCCGATGTTGAACTGGCGCAGCACCGGGAACACCTGGAAGAGATGGTTGCATCGCGCACACAGGAACTCGCTCGCTCCAATGCCGAACTCGAACAATACGCCTACATAATCTCGCACGATCTGCAGACCCCCCTACGGACCTGTATCAGCTTTGCGCAGCTTCTCACGAAACATTGCGAAGGAGAATTGGATGCGAAGGCCGAGGGATTCATCAGACACATCGTTGAGGGCGCGGACAGCATGCAGACGCTCATCAGGGACCTCCTGGCCTTCTCCCGCGTCGGAAGTGAAGAGGAGGCGCCAGAACGAACGGACTGTTCGGAAGCCTTTGACCTGGCCGTAGCTAATCTTCAGGCCGACATCGAAGAAAGCGGCGCGGTCGTGAAACAGGAAGGGCTGCCCACCCTTGAGGCGAATCGCTCGCAGATGGTTCAGCTTCTTCAGAATCTGGTAAGCAACGGCATCAAGTACCGCGGCGAGAAGCCACCTGAAATCCACGTGACCTCTAAACTTGAAGAAGGCGAATGGCGATTCGCTGTAAGCGACAACGGCATCGGCATCCCCCCGGAGCATCTCGAGGCCATCTTCGCGGTCTTCCGGCGCCTCCATACGCCGCAGGAGTATCCCGGCACCGGTGTCGGGCTGGCCATCTGCAAAAAGATCGTCGAGCTTCACGGCGGTCGAATCTGGGTCGAATCGGAGCCGGGCGAAGGCTCAATGTTCTGTTTTACCTTCCCGTCCAAACCAAAGGCCAGAGACCGGGTGACACCGGATTAGGCATCCGGTTAACAATGCTAGCCTGAGCCGCGAACAGGCGGCTTACGCCAGCAATTCCGATTCAGACAGTTGCTTCGTTCCTCAGAAACTTCCTTCCATATTCGCGGCCGTGTTCATAGAGAGCCAGGATGTTTTCTGTCGGAGTCTCCGGCAGGATCGAGCTGGTCGACGCCAGACCAAAGCCGCCGCCAGGCGCGGCCAACTCAAAGCAATGCTCCACCTTTCTTTTCACGTCTTCGACCGTTCCGAAAGGCAGCGTAGAGGTCACGGAAACGCTGCCCCAGAAGATCGGCTTCTGTCCCCACTTCGTTTTGACCTTTACCATATCTTCGAGGGTGGTTCCCATCTCCTCTTGAAAGCCCTGGAATCCGGAAACGCCAAGATCAATGAGGTCATCGAGGATTGGAAGGATATGGCCGTCGCAGTGCCAGATGATGCGGACGTCGTTTTCGATGAGCGGCTCGACCGCACGCTTCAGTGATGGAAAGTAATACTCGCGCAGCATCGCAGGTGAGCAGATGGGCCCGTCGTTGAAACAGATGTCCTGCCCGCCGTAGACGAAGGGGGCCAGGTCGTTCTCTCGGATGGCATCGACGATGGCACAGTTCCGCAGGCGGGCTGATTCTCCGCTGTGATCCCAGTAGCGCCGAATGTGTTCCGGGTAGAGCGCCATGCATTCCAGGTAGTTCTCGTAACCCCAGCGGGTGTACCCGCCCATGAAGTCCGTCTGACCGAAGCCCGAAATCCAGAGGACGTCGTCTCCGGTGCGTTCTCGCATCCCCTGAATGTGGCCCGCATAATCGTCGCGAGTCTTTTCGTGATTGAAGTCACGGATGATTTCTTCCGGTTCCGGTAAGTTCTCGATGGCGTCCTTCACCTCCTCCGGGCCGCGATATCTGCCAGTGCTGGCTTCGTAGTGAGCTTTCCAGTCACCAGTGCTGGGCTTGCCCCGCGCGTAAGGCAGCGCCAACTGCGGACAGAGATTAACGCCGATCCGTCGAAACGTCTCGCAGGCCACTGCGGTGGGGTCATCAAAAAAATCACGGCCGGTGACCGTCTCGAAAAACTCCGGCTTCATGACCCAGCAGCTCAGGATGCAAGGCTCATCGACGGGTTCCATGTTGAGTGTGCCTAAGGCGATTTCGATTCCGGTCATGGTGGTATCCAGGATGTGTCTGATGGTCGTAACAGTTGGTTCGTAATCATCGTCCTTCTCTTCGTCTTAATCTCTTGCACCGGCATCAAGAATCAGGATTCCGAATCGGAGATTAAGACGAGGAGAAAGACGACGATTAAGATCTGCATCGAAACTTCTGCGCGGTGTACGTGTACTTATCTTTGTCTTAATCCTCGTCTTAATCTATGTCTTCTTTTAAGTCCTCATAATCTCAGATGGTTACGAACCAGAAGTCAGGACGAAGATTAAGACGGAGATTAAGACAAAGATTTTGGCTGCGGCCGAAGGCTGCCGTAGGATTCACCGGTGCCCAACGGGCCATTTATCCTTGCGACGATTGCTATCCCTCACTCTACTCCAAAATCTTGTAGGCAAATTCCCCCTGCCTCGTCTCAAACGCGATGGTCTTTCCATCACGGCGGAATTTCACCTTTCTCAATTCCTTGCCTCGCGGATCAACAGCGATGATTTTCTTCGGAGGTCGCCGTGCGAACTGAGGCAGGCGTTCCAGCTTCAAGGTGATCGAAAAGGTCGGGCTGTCCGGCAACGGTGTGACTATGGTTTGCTTCGGGCTCAGTTCGAGTCGGAAGGCGCCGTCGGTCACGGCGGGGCCGAAGTCGATAGGCTTCTTTGAAAGGTTGAGGCGCGAGGGAGGTTCTGGTTTGGGCCGGTGTGAAACGAGGCGGATGTTTGTGATGGCTTTGGCCTTGCCCTCGACGATGAGTTTGCCGAGTAGATAACGCGAGCTCCCTGCTTCCTCTCCGCGCAACGAGGCTCTGCCGCCTCCGGCCGGATCGAAGAGTCCAACGAGGATGTCGTATTCACCGGCTTCTGTTTCTTCGGGCACTGAGAACGACATCTCGGCTGCGGTAACGATGCGCCCTTTCCACTTGGTTGGGCGGAGTTTGGGCTGGTGGTCGCCCTGGAACGCGATGCGCTCGAGGCTTTTCCCTTTGTCGCTGCAGAAATGCACGAACACGCGGAAGTCTCTGTCCGCGGGCTCATCCGCCTGCCAGACGAACGGAAGCTTGAAGCGGTTCTCACCGAGGTATTCCAGCTTCTCGACTGATGGAGTGATCTTGAGCCGTCTGTCCGGATCGAATGTACGAGCGTTGAAGTAGTAACGCTTCGGACTTCGAGATTGCTCGACGATGATGCCGTCAATGCGTTCGATGCTCGATTCGATGTCGCCGTTCCTTGCGCAATAGCCGTATCGAGGAAGAACTTTGCCGGCCACTTGCCAATCGGCGTCTCCGCGGTTCACCGACACTTCTGCTCCCGATTTCCAATGAACTACTTGTCGATGAATGTCGCCGTCGGCAAACTCCGCTCCTGCGATGTTGTCGTGAGCGATGCCACGTATGAAGTCCTGGGCGAGCCAGTATTTCCTTACAGCCCCGCGGCCGAACCCGCCGCGGTCCATCATCAGCGCGTGGCCCTGCAGAATCTCCGCAGTGATATAGTCGTCGCTGCTGATGCCGTGGTCGCGACGGCTGCGACCGCCCTGGTAGCGGCTCGAGTATCCGACCCCATGCAAGATGAATTTGTCGTGCAGTACTGCGTCGAACCACGGCACGCGCTCCCAGTCCCTGCACCTCAGACGGATGTTGAACCGCTTGCTCTCTTGTGAGAGTTGGAGGTGCTGGCAGTCCGATCCGTCGAGGTAGCCGATGAGCTGGTCGTGTCCGGCCTCGGAGGTGGTGGGTGCATTGCTACCGAGGTATTCCCGGATCCAGGCAAAGGACTCGCCCCAATGCTTTCGAGTTTCAAGCATCGAGTGGAATTTGCCCCTGTGGTCGTAGTAATCGAAACAGGGGATGGACGTGAAGACGTCGATGAAATAATGCGTCGGCGAAAGGCTCGGCTTGATGAGCTTCAGGTTTCGCTGGATGAACGGCATGATCTGATCGGGCCGCCAGCGATAGCTTCGAGCGTCACGGCTCTCGTTGAGCCATGCCTTTATGGGCGCTCCGGATTCGGTGAAGCAGATGCGGTCGTAGGTGTAATCGTCCGCGTCGGGATAGAAATCGATGTAGTTGTCGTGGAGACCCCAGGGGATGTCGCTCTTCTTGCACACTTCTGCGATGCGTTTCATGTCCTCCAAAGTGCCGAGTTCCGGCTGCGGCGGGAAGATGTCCGGCAGGCGGTAGTCATACCCCCAGCGTTGCCACACGTGCACAGTCAGGAACGAATCGGTCAGCCCGTAATCGATCATTCGCTGCATCGTTTCGGCGATTTCGGAATATCGCCCGCCCCAGATATCGAAACAGAATCTGCCGGCGAGGCGTTTGACGCCGCCCGCGGCGCGCTTGTCGTAGAGTGGCTGATACAGCCGCGCACAGGCAAAGGCGCCGTCGAGGCCCGGCACCAGTGTCAGCGTCGCGTTGAGGTGGGTGTGCAGTGCGTAAGTCTTGTCGGCCGGTGTGACCTGGAGGTAGTCCGGCGGATGATCGCTCGCGGTCAACAGCGAGACTCCGCTATCGAAATCAAAACCCACGTGACTGGTCGACAGGTTGTGCCCGCCGAATCCTGCGCGGAATGCCTCCGGCTCTTCGATGCAGTAACCGTGGCCGTAATAGACTCGCGGCGCCTTCCGGTCAGCCGGGCCGAGGGCGATGTCGGTAATGCGCTCAGGGCAATCGAACTTCAATCGGATGCCCGCTCCTTCCTGCCAGAGTTGAACCTTGAGCTGAAACGGCTTTCCGTCCAGCGAAAGCTGATGAGTCCATTGCAGCATTCCATCCTGACGATCCAGGCGGAGATCATTCATCACCACTTGAGACGGCCACCGACCGACGGGATGCCTCAACAGAGACAGGCGCAGTCCATCGAAGACCACGCATTTCTCTTTCCAGCCGAAAGCGAGAACACCATCGAGGAGTCCGAGCCGCCCGGCTACCGCTGCCGCATTGCATGGCCTCTTGGCTGTTCCCAGCGGGAAAACCCACTCATTCTCAGATCCGGCCTTCCTGCGTTTGACCGCGAGCCGGGCGCGGGTGCGCAAGTCCTGTCGTTCCTTCCGCGTCATCATCTCCGGCGGCGAACCGGTGACGATGGTTGGCTCTGCCCAGAAGGAAGAGTCGCAGGTGGTATTCCGTTTGGGCCCGGGATGGCTTTCGAGGCGCAACAGGATCTTCTTGCCCGCGAGATCACTCAGGTCGGCTTCCCCTTCGACCCACGTTTTACTGGCCGAATGGCGCTCGAAGAGTTTTCTGTCTCCCGCCCACACACGAAACGTCACGCCGTCGCTGGGCGGCTCTTTCGCCGTGTTGTCTCGAATCGCGTTGGCGAAGCGCAGCTTGATGGGCTTGGTGCCGGGCAGCTCGAGCAGATAGTCGGCGAAGATCGTTCCACCGCCCGGCACCCAGGGCGGATGCATGGCGATTGCTTTTTTTGCCGTGCCACGGATTACGACATACTTCCCGAAATTTGCCCGGCACTGAGAATCGGAACCCTGCCACCGCTGCGGCATGTAGAACAGCGGCTTGTCGTAATAGCTCCAGGCCACGCGCTGCAGTCTGTTCGTGTAGAGCGACACCGCTCCGGCCGCAGGGATCTTCACGGCTTCCATTTCCTTCGGTTCGACCGTCGAGCTTTGCTTCTTCGCAAACTTGCACTCGAAAATCCGTATCGCATGAGCCGTATGGCGAACACCTTCCCATTCAAATCGGGCGTAGACGTGCACGGGATAGTGCGCGGACAATGCGCCCTCGCCCG
>JASLXP010000456.1 GCA_030740295.1 Planctomycetota bacterium | reverse complement strand
TTGCCTGGCACTGAAGACCGAACTGGACGTCCCGGCGCTTACCTTTGCAACGTTGATTGAGGGGACAACGTAGGACTTCATGACGTCGAGGTCCGCCCCTTCGATGAAATAACGCAGCGGCTTCAAAGCGAGCTTGGCCTTGCCTTTTTTGCATGCAAGCTTCTCTTCATTGCCCTGGTAATCGGTGATGAGAATCTCATCCGTTCCAGCCTGCAGTTCCACCCGCTCGCCAGCGCTTACCTGAGTGGAAGCGACCAGAACAGGCTTTCCATCTCGAGCAAAAAGATGAAAGAGGCCCCCGTCACCCAACTGGAAAACGCCCAACGGCCTGGCTCCGAAGAGCTTGCTCGTGAACACCGCAAGAGTGGCGGCCACGGGGCGCGGGCTCATATCGTCGAGCACGTAGCCGTGGGAGCCGGCGGCGTTTGGTGTCCCGCCGAAATAGATGATTCTTTCACAGCCGGCGGCCAACTCGTCCGTCCACTGCTTGAGCACCCAGTTGCTCTGCACTGTTTTTTGGACCTCCTCGAGTGGAGGCACGCCCCACGCGTTGTTGCCGCGCGCAGATTCGTCTTCCCAGACCGCTACATGCTTGAGGCCCGCTGCATCCAGATCACTTCGCGCTTCGATGACGCCGTTGCCGTTTTGATAGTGCACCGGCATCACATCGATGTACTTGCCGATCCCGGCCGAGAGCGCCTGCTTTCGGTAACTCCGCGGGAAGAGCCCGCCTGCCAGGAGAGTGACTAAATCGGGATCGATGGCTTTGGCTGTTTCGGTTCCGATTCGACAAAGCCTGAAGTAGTTCTCGATGGGAGCAGAGCCTCCGGGTGTGATCTCGTTGAGCCATTCCCAGCCGATGAATTTTCCTTTGAAACGGGTCGTGACCGTTCGGACGAAGTTCTTCCAGCCATCCCAATCCGCCTCGAAGCAACTGTAGCCGACATCGCGTGCACGAGTGAGTACCCATGCCGGTGGCTTGGTGATACATATCCACATGTCAATTCCGAGGCGGTTGGTGATCGCCAGTTGCCTGTCTAACTCATCCAGCTTGAAGACGCCCGGTCCGGGTTCCATCCGATTCCAGTTTGAGAAGCGTCGGCACGTCGTGAGGCCCAGCTTGCGCGCCACCTGAAAAATCCCTTCATCCAGGTGGCCATAGGTACCATGGACCGTCATGCCGAAACGGGTCGGCTTGCCCTGCGTCATCGCCACTACATCGGGAATACGGGCAAAGGTCGTCTGACGCTTCTCCCAACCGGGCACTTCCATTTGCAGCAGAAAGACCCCCCGCTGCTGGAGATTCAGGTTGAGAACGATCTCCTGTCCATCCCGTGTCACAGTGAAGGGCTCATTGCCTCCCAACATTTTCTTCCCACGCGCATCATGGACAGTCCACTTGAGCGCCTTCTTCTCTCCCACTCCTTCCACATTCTTCAATCGGGCAGCAATCCGCACTGGTTCGTCATAGGTAAACAGATTGCCGGGCTTGCCCGTTTCAATCTCAAAGAATCCGCGCTTGCGAATAAACGAGCCATGTGCCCGAACATGCCACGGCCATGACTTCCCGGCCGAATCAAGAAACCGGCAGACAAAGAGCAACCGGTTGTTCTCCTTCACCAGTTCCAGCCCTTTGGGCACAGTAAACGTGAACACGTGGCGGCCCTTGCCCGGCTTTGTGATCTTCAAACGACCTGACAGGCCCGGATAACCGATATGACCTCGCTTCTTCGTGTATTTGCCATCGGGCGTATCAATCCACGGGCCTGTTCCCCAAACAGAAAGAGTGGTTGTCTGAAAGTGGTCGGATGGATCGAGAAAGTAATCGACAGCAAGGTCGAACTTTTCACCGGATGCCAACTGCCTGCCGGCGTTCGATGCATCCGCGTAGAGCCAGCTCTTGTTGTAACGAATCTCAGGAGCCTTGCTGGCTCCGGATACCGGAATCTGAGGTGTGCTCGCCGTAGCCACGCTTTTCTTGTCATCTTTGCTGCGGACGACGCCCAGGTACGCGTAGACGTATTCTAGCCCGACTCGATCCCTGACAGGAAGTCGGTAAACGGTCTCCTGGCCAAGAGCCAGTTCCCGCTTCGGACCGCCCCATTTCATCATCTTGTGATGCTGATCCTTGAGATCGAGCCACAGGTATCCCTTCTCACCAAGCTTGTCTTTCGGCCCGGTCAGCTTGATGCGGATGTTGATGGTGCTGCCGACCTTTGCTGTCTTGGGGACGGTGATTTTGCACCAGTCAGTCTTCTTGAGAGCAGTATTCTGGTCTTCAGCAAATGCGATTGGAAGCGCCAGCAATACGAACAGGTTGGTCAAGGTCTGTCTCATTTCGATTTGTCGCTAGATCAGTTTCTCCGCCCACTGACAGAACTGTTCAGCCATCTCATCCTTCACCTCTTCATCAGTCTTACCCGATCGCTTCAGAACTTTGAAACTGTGATCCGCTGTATCCACGATGTGAAGAGTCGCCTGCTTGCGGAGTTTCTCGACGGCCGGTTCGATGCTGTCCAGCGGTGTGAGCTTGTCGCGTGTACCCTGAATGAAAAGGAGAGGCACCTTCACGTCCGCCAGATGCTCCGTGCGTTTCTCAGCTTTACCAGAGGTAGGGAAGGCAAAGAACACGATTCCCTTGACATTCAGCAGCGGCCCTTCGGCCTGCGCCAAGGAGGTCATCCGCCCGCTCATGGAATGTCCTCCGGCGAAGATTGGCAGTTTCGGCGCGGCGCCTATGGCGGCCTTCACCGCGTTCCTCACGGTCGACAGCAGCACTTTCTGCGAATTCAGACCACCTCCGCCCCTCTCGCTGTAGGGGTAGTTGTAACGGAACGTCGCCACACCAGCGTCGGCAAGCGCGGTCGCGAGGCCCTCGACCAGGGCATGTCGCATGTGCGAGCCCGAACCGTGGCCCAGGACAAGCAACAGCTTTGCTTTCCTGGGCCGCACCAGGATGGAGGAGACTTCGCCTTTTTCTTCGTCGGCGAGGAATCTGGATTCAGTGATTCTGTGTGGCATAAGATTGATGCGGAACACCGGCGGAGAATCGGAAGACAATCATACTCGCTACACGCGCTCGATTGAACTTCACCACTTCCAGGAATACGCTTCGCGCGCTCACCTGAGTTTCGCAAGAAATTAGATCTGAATCGGCAATTCACGGAGAACTGAAAATGGCAAAGCCAAAGATGGCAATGATTGGGATGGCCGTCATGGGCCGTAACTTCGCACAGAATTTCGCAAGCAAAGGTTTTGATATAGCGATGTTCAATCGCACCACGTCGCGCACGGAAGAGGCGTACGAAGCGTGCAAGAACGAACCTTATGCAGACAAGCTTCACCCGGTTCTTGGTGACATCAAGAATCTCGTCAAGACCGTAGGCGCGGACGGCACCTACCTCGTTATGGTCAAGGCCGGCGCAGGCACGCAGGCATGCATCGATCAACTCAAACCGCTTCTCAAGAAGGGAGCAATCATCGTCGACTGCGCGAATTCCTACTGGCCGGATACCGTTCGGCGTCATGAGGAGTTTCTCGGCTCAGGTATCGACTTTTTTGGCGCAGGAGTCTCCGGCGGTGAGGAGGGCGCCAAACTCGGCCCGTCCATCATGCCCGGCGGCCCGAACAGGACGGTCTACAACAAACGCCTGAAGAAACCCCTCGAGGCCGTTGCAGCTAATGCACCCAGTGACGGAAAGCCATGCGTGACGTTCATCGGCAAACATGGCGCCGGGCACTTCGTCAAGATGGTGCACAACGGCATCGAGTACGGCGATATGCAGCTCATCGCCGAGGCTTATGACGTCATGAGCGGAGCCCTTGGAATGAAGGCCGGTGAAATCGGTGACGTCTTTGCCAGGTGGAATACCGGCATCCTGAATTCGTTTCTCATTGAGATTACCGCCGAGGTCATGCATCAAAAGGACTCCAGTGGTCGGGCCAGTCTTGTCGACCGCATCCTCGACGAAGCGAAAATGAAGGGCACCGGCACGTGGACCATGATGGATTCACTCAGCCTCGATTCCGGGGTCGAGCCACTCCCGACGATTTACTCGGCTGTAGAATCACGGGCCATCTCCGCAAAGAAAGCGGAACGCGTCCAGATGTCAAGAATCATCAAGCTCGGCAAACGAAAACATAAGGGCGACCGTAAGAAGCTCCTGAAAGATCTCGAGAAGGCGCTTTACCTGGCAAAAATAGCGTCCTACGCGCAGGGCATAGATCTCATGCAAAGCGCTGCCTCTGAATACGGTTTTGGGGGCCTCGACATTGGGAAGATTGCTTCCATCTGGAGGGCAGGATGCATCATTCGGGCCGGCTTCCTGGACGACATCACCAGGGCGTACGAATCGGACCCCAAGCTGATCAATCTCATGGCCGCACCGGTTTTTCAGCAGGCGATCCAGAAGAACTTTGGAAGCCTGGAACGGGTCTGCGCGGCAGCGAATGCCAGTCGCGTCCCATTCATGGCCTTCGACGCGTCACGCAACTACATCCTGCAATCAGTGAACGCACGCCTCCCCGCCAACGTGACCCAGGGCCAGCGCGATTTCTTCGGCGCGCACACTTACCGAAAGATCGACGCGAAAGGCAACACCATCCTCCACGAGAAGGGCAAACTCAAAGGCCAGCCGGTGACCTTCCACACGCACTGGATGCTCGATGATCGTCCGGAGACGATTGAGGACTAATGCGGGAGTGGAACCATGCCTGAATTCAAGAACGTAATTGTCGCCCAGTCCGGGGGGCCGAGCCCGGTGATTAATGCGTCGCTACAGGGCGTCATCGAAGGATGCACGGAATTCGATGCTTTTGGCTCTGTTTATGGCGGCTGGCATGGGATCGAGGGAGTCCTCAGGGAGGAGCTCATCGATCTCAGTTCGCAGCCTGCTGAAGAACTGAATCTCCTCAAGACGACACCCGCGGCCGGATCGGTGGGGACGTGTCGCTACAAACTGAAAGAACATCAGGAGCAGGATTTCAATCGCGTGATTGAAGTACTCAAGGCCCACAGGGTCGGTTACTTCTTTTATAACGGCGGCAACGATTCCATGGACACTGCAAACAAAGTTTCCATCCTCGCTCGCGAAAAGGGACTGGACCTGGTTTCAGTCGGCGTGCCGAAAACGATTGATAATGACGTGGGAGGTGGTCTCAACGAAGACGGTCAGACCTTTTCGGTGATCGACCACACACCCGGGTACGGGAGTTGCGCTCGCTATTGGGCCTGGAAGGTCGGGCAGGCGAACCAGGAGAATCGTGGCAGCTCGCCCAGCGACCCAGTGCTCGTCCTTCAGGCGATGGGCCGCAAGATTGGTTTCATCCCGGCTGCGGCAAGACTCGCAGATCCCGACCGTGAATTGCCAATGTTGATCGTTCTCGTCGAATCCGGCATCACGCTACCGGAACTGCACGATCGGGTGAACGAAATTCTCAGCAAACACGGCCGCGCTATCGTGGTGGTCAGCGAGGGGCTCGATGTAGGCAACAAGGATTTCATCCCCGATTCATTTGCCCACGCGCAGTACAGCACGGGCACGCCGGCAGCCGAAGTTGTCACCAAATACCTCAACGAACAGGGCCTGAGCGTGCGCGGATCTGCGCGCTTTAATGTTCCCGGCACTGATCAGCGCAATGACCACACCTATCTTTCGAGCGTTGATGTTGAAGAGGCATATCAAGTTGGAATGCACGCGGCCGAAATCGCCGCCACCAGTGGCAACGGATTCATGGCTTCGATCCAGCGTGAGCCTGGCGATTACAAAGTGAGCTACGATGCGGTGCCGCTCGAGTCGGTCGCCAACTCAGAACGCATGTTTCCCAGAGATTGGGTCGCTGAAGGCGGCGTGGATGTGACCGATGATTTTCTCAAATACGCGCAGCCTTTGATCGGCGATGCGCCTGTCGATGTGCCGCATAGAGGCGGTCTGCCACGATTTGCCCGTATCGAGTTGAATTTCGCCGAGAAACAGCTTGAGGAATATGTGCCTGAGGCGTATTAGGGTCTTTGGATTCACATCTCCGCGTGATGCGGAGACGCCCGTGCCACGATGGGGCCGGGCCTCCAGAAACGCTTAAGTCAGCGCCATTCCATCCTGCGATTCTAATCTCGCATCCTTATCACTCTTCCCCATGTCACAAAAATACCGCGCCGCACTCATCGGTGTCACCGGCATCGGCGCCGGTCGCCGTTCCGAATCTACCGGCATTCCTGTTTACGATCCTCTGGGCGGTTCGCATGCCGCTGCCTACCACCAGCATCCTGATACCGAGCTCGCTGCCATCTGCGACCTGCGCGAAGACGCTCTACAACAAGCCAAAGAGGTCTGGAGCGATGTCTGGCCTGACCTGCGGCTCTATACTGATTACCGGGAAATGTACGAAAAGGAGCAGCCTGACCTCGTCAGCGTGGCTACCTCGGATCACGTTCATGCGGACATGACCGTGGCTGCAGCCGAGTGCGGGGCAAAGGGCGTCCTCTGCGAAAAACCGATTGCCACGACGCTCGAAGATGCCGACCGCATGATCGCCGCATGCGAGGCCAAAGGGATTCCACTTTCCATCGACCACACGCGACGCTGGCATCCGAGTTATCTGAAAGCGCGCGAGGTCATCCGGAGTGGTGAGATTGGCGAATTGCGTACGATTGTTTCGGAGATGTTCAGCCGGCGTGCGATGCTTTTTCGTAACGGCACGCACCTCATCGACCTGATCGTTTTCTTCGCGGACAGCAGCCCTGAATGGGTCTTTGCGGAACTCGAACCCGGTTTCGAACACTTCACCGAATATAAGGGCGACGGTGGCAAGGACCCTGCGACCGATCCTTACGCCTCGGCATATATTCATTTTCAGAATCACGTCCGTGCCTTTTATAACGCTTACAAAGTCGATCACCCCGGCTCCAAGAACTGCCTCACCTGCGACCGTGGCCGAATTGAGATCTCCGATCACAGTCTGCAATTGATCACAGCCTCATCTCACTACGAGTGGAGTACTACGAACATTCGAGTCGAGAACTTCCGGGCCACCCATCAACTCGGTTCGCTCTACGAGATTATTGATGTCATCGAGAACGGCGGCGAACTGGTTTCGTCAGGCAGAGAGGCCCGCAAGACAACGCAGATCATGCTCGGCATTCTGGATTCCCATCACGCGGGTAATGTGCGGGTGAATCTCTGACGGCCAAAGCGTGGCGCAGTTTTTTCAACCTGCGAAGGCGAATTTCGTTCGCCCAGATGGCAGATTACAGATTTACCCCACAGACCGCGGCAAGTTCGGTCCTCAAGAGATAACCACGATGCTGCTCTCTGCTTTACGGATATGCGTATTCTCATCCCTGATAATCTCGATATCACAGGCGGAAACGCTGTGGAAGAAGCACCTTATCCACGAAGGCTTCCACACCAACACCGCGGTGGCCGCGGATTTTACGGGCGACGGTAAGATGGACGTTATCTGCAATAACGCGAGCGCCACCCGTTTGTTCGTTGGGCCCGACTGGAAAGAGATTGTTCTGCACCAGGAGCCGGGCCGAGGATTTATCCACAGCGAGTTTTTCGATGTCGATGGGGACGGCGATCCGGATTACATCGGATGCCGCTACAAACCTGGCCTCATCCTCTGGCTCGAACGGCCGGACGATCCGCTTAAAGACGAATGGAAAGCGCGGCTGGTGGACGACAAGTTGAATGGCATCCACGGCCTTCTCAAAGGAGACGTGGACAAAGACGGTAAGGTCGACTTGATCGCTAACAGCGGCCAGCCGGTTGGTGATTTTCAAAACTCCGCAGCATGGCTGAAAGTGCCGGAGAACCCTCGAGAAGCAAAGAGGTGGCATCGCTACATTTTTGCGGACAAAGACGCGCCTGGCCTGAGCCATTACCTCGGATACGGGGACGTCAATAGCGACGGCCGGCCAGACCTTGCGGTCGCGGCAAAGGGCGGCAAGCAGGACAAATCCGGCCTCGGCGAATGGTTCGCCTGGTGGGAGGCGCCGGCAGATCCGACCAAGCCATTCAAGAAGCACATGCTGCCGGGCAAGCATCCCGGCGCGACGAACATCCAGCAGGCCGATGTCAACGGCGACGGCAAGGTCGATTTCATCGCCAGCCGCGGTCACGGCACCGGGCTCATCTGGTTCGAGAGTCCTTCATGGAAGATCCACAACATCAACACCGAGCTCGAATTCGGGCACTGCCTCCAGGTGGCGGACATGGATGACGATGGCGACATCGACGCGGCCACGTGTGCCTTCGGCAGCCGGATCGCGGCCTGGTTTGAGAACGATGGAAAGGGCAAATTCAAAACGCACATCGTGGCACGTGAACAGGCGGCCTACGATATCCGTGCGGTCGATATGGATCTCGATGGCGATCTCGATCTGTTGATCGCCGGACAGTTAAGTAAGAACGTGGTGTGGTATGAGAATCCGAGAAAATGACGCCCGAACTCAGGCTGTGCCTTGGGAAGGCAAGAGCTTCCAACGAATTCAAGGAAACAACGAATGAAGAGGGTAGGACATGGGTCAGACCTGTCCGTCCCTTCGACGGACATTTCCCAGCGTATTTCAAACTGTCCAAAGAACTCCCTCGGTTTGTCAGCCCGCATCCGGAGTTGTTCTTTGTGCCTGTGGAATGGTGCTGTCCTACGGGGTTCGTGTGCCGCGAACAGCCGGCCCGAAAAACATCCTGCGCAGGCTGCTGATTGCCCTTCAAGGCTACGCATAAAAAAAGCTCCTGCCCGATATGGACAGGAGCTATTGTTCGAGTTACGAATTCCGTCAATCCCTTTCCGGCAGGACATTCACTCGTCCCCGGGTGGCAAATTTGACGTAACCGTCTGCCAAAGCGAAGAGGGTATCGTCTTTGCCGATGCCGACGTTCTTGCCCGGTCTGAATTTTGTGCCCCGCTGGCGGATGAGGATGTTCCCTGCACGGACGGCTTCGCCTCCATACTTCTTGACGCCCAAGTGCTGGGCGTTGCTGTCACGGCCGTTGCGGCTTGAACCGCCTGCTTTCTTATGTGCCATGGTGAGGACCTCCTAGTCTTTTGTGATGTTGGTGATGCGCACGAGCGAATACTTTTGACGATGGCCCTGGCGGGTTTCGGAATGCTTGCGCTTTATAAATTTGTGGATGCGGATTTTGGGGCCGGCGATTTGTTTCAGGACCGTGCCGGAGACCTTTACGCTCTCTAGATTGGGTTGGCCGACTCCGATGGTTTCGCCGTCGTTGAAAAACTTGACCTTGTCGAAAGTAATTTCTTCGTCCGGAGTGAGGTTCGGGTTGTCTACCTTGATGACCTGTCCTTCGGTCACTTTCTCCTGTGTTCCGCCGGTCTCAATGATAGCGTACATGTTGATTCTCCCTGATGTTGCGGCCGGAATTCCTGGCCCGCCTATGCCGAAGCCACTGGATGGCGACGCGAAAGGCGGGTCATTTTATCAAAACTTTCTGACCATTCTTGTTGAAAAAAGTCAGCTCCAACTCGTTAGTGGAGCTGAATCCGTTAGTCGTTATCTCAACCGTTTTTTTGAACATATTCTCGATGCTCACGAGCTCTCGCCGTTTCTGATTCTGGATGTAAGAAGCAACTTCGACGCTCAACAGGACCTGTGCTTTTGATACTTCCTTCTTGTTAAGGCCGTAGCGGAGTTGCCTCATGACGTAGAGGGCGAGGCTCTGAGTGTTCTTGATAATGCCCTCACCTGCGCAATGAGAACAGGTCTCGTGGCTTGCCCTTTTCAGACTGCTGCGCATTCGCTGGCGGGTCATCTCTACCAGGCAGAAGCGGGACATGCGAAGCGTCTTCGCTTTGGCGCGGTCTTTTTTGAGCTCCTGGTAAAGAATCCTCTCTATTTCTTTACGATTCCTTTCCTGCCGCATATCGATGAAGTCGATGACGATTACACCGCCCAGATCGCGCAATCTGAGTTGGCGCGTGATTTCGACGGCAGCTTCTTTGTTAATCTTGAATGCAGTTATTTCGGGATCGGATTCGTCTGTGAATTTGCCGGAGTTTATGTCAATGGCAACCAGCGCTTCGGTCTGCTGGATCACGATCGAGCCACCCGATTTCAGTAGCACCATTGGGCTGTAGATATTTTCAACCTGGCCCTCGATTGAGAACCGGTGAAAAAGCGGGGTTTTTCCCGCATAGAATTTCGCCCGGTTCGCGTGCCGAGGTGAGACGTACTTTAGAAATTCTTTCGCTTGGAGATATTTGGACTCTGAATCGAGAATGATCTCATCGATTTCGGCGGTGAAGATGTCGCGAATAGTGCGAATGACGATGTTACTTTCTTCATAGGCGAGGATGGGTGCACCACCCTTTACCCGGTTCTCAATGACGCCCCAGACTTTGAGCAGGTATTTCAGGTCGCGCTGCATGTCGCGTTTAGTGACTTCCATGCCGGCAGTCCGAACGATGAACCCGTGTTCGTCCGGCGGGTCGAGTTCGACGAGACGCTCCTTCAGACTCCGCCGTTCTTCATCGTCGTCTATTTTGCGTGAAACGCCTGTTCCTGAGTACTCAGGCATCATGACGAGATATCGTCCCGGCAGGCTGATGTAATTGGTCAGGCCGGGCCCTTTTTCATTCAGGCGCTCCTTGGTGACCTGAACCATGATCTCCTGGCCCTTCTTCACCAAATCGGCGATAGGGTATTCCTCGCGCTTCTTGGAACGGCGACGGCCGCGTCGATGGTCCTGCTGATTTCGTGGCGTTTTGGTTCGCTTTATTTCAGGCGACGGGATGATATCCGATGCGTGAAGGAAGCCGTTCTTTTCGATACCGATATCCACGAAACAGGCCTGGATTGCAGGCTCAACGTTTGAAACCCGGCCTTTGTATATGTTGCCGACGAGTTGCTCGCCGGTGTGACGTTCCACGTAAAGCTCTTCGAGGAATTCGTCGGTCATGATGGCGATTCGGCTTTCTTCGTCATCACGAGAATTAATTAGCATGCGTGTTGGCATTTTTCTCCCTTGCCCGGGGAGCCTGCGCGGTGCGCTCAGATTGCATCCTTGTCAAATCTGGAAACGCGTTTCAAGGGAACAGGGAATGTGCGCCGGTCTGGTGGTTTCCGGTCAGCAGAGGCAGGCCGCCAATGTGCAGATCTTGCTGCGTTGAGTCGTTTCAGAGTGGAAACGATTGAATGGGTAGCTGACGAGGAGTTCTTGCTGCTCTGGTCGAGTCAGCTCTCGTTGAATCTTGGAATGTTTTTGTTGAATCCAACACAGCTACAGAATGTCTCGTTGTTGTTTTCGGGCTTGCCTCAGTGATCTATGTTCCTGATGATTTTCGCGGGGCGTCCCCGTTAGTAAAAATGAGTGAAAAGTTTCTGAAAAAGGACCGACAATCCGCTCGATCCACAATGGAAAGTCTTTGATACCTCCTGTGCAGCCCTTTGCTTTCGAGCTGCCATGGTTGGCAAGTGTACTAAAGGATTGGGGTTATACCACAGACCTTGTTGACGCAGGGACTTGGGGTGGAAACCACCAGTGGATGTCATCGAGACAGAGCCTTTGAACCCGCGTCGATCTGCGAGATCAGGTGATTGTGCCTTGGGCTGAAATCGTACTGGGATAAGATTAGGATGTCCGGCAAACAGATTACAGCATCACGAAATGCCCGAAAGCGCCACCAGATCCAGATACTGGCAGAAACACTCAGACCGGGTTGCCGACCTGCAGGGAGAATCCGTGCAGGCGCACGACTGGTGCTGTGATGCTGCGTTTCGGTGGAACCAGTCCTACATCGTCAGCCTGATTCCCAACGAACAGCGACTTGAAATACTGGACGTGGGCTGCGGCAACGGGCTGTTTACAGTACCGCTCGCTGAGAACCATCACCTGTGCGGAATCGATTTCTCCGAAGGCATGATCGAGTACGCCTTTGCCAACGGTCTCGATGCCAAACAAGGATCCGCCGAGGAATTGCCATATGAAGATGATAGCTTCGATGCCGTCCTTTCCATCGAAATGATCCAGTGTGTGCCGAATTTCAAAAAGGCAATCGAAGAGATGGCAAGGGTGCTGAAGCCGGGAGGAAAGCTGGTTCTGCAGACGCTCAACCGCCGTTCCTGGCTGCGCCGTTTTCACAGCCTGTTCGAGAAGAACTACAGAGAGCTCCACATGTTTCGGTCGGAAGAGCTGAGGGAACTGGCCGAGGGAGCAGGGCTGGGTGTCAGGAGTGTCGTCTATAATTCCTATCCCGTTCCACTCTTCGGCGAATTCCGTGGGCTTGGGTTGCTCGCCCAGGCCTGTGCGACTTCGCTGGTGCTGATCGCGGAAAAAAGATGAAAGAAGGCGTTCCCAAGACCATCACGGAGAATTCGACTCTCGCCTATTGGCACGAAAACTCTGAACAGCAGGCGAAACAATTCGGGAATACGATCGATGCCCACGATTACCTGAATCCGGTTGTTTTCCGTCTCACCCAGCAATACATCGTCAATCTGTTCGAAGGCCGCGAACAACTGCGCATCCTGGATGTCGGTTGCGGAAATGGACTCTTCACAAAGCCGCTGAATGACAAGAACCAGGTCTACGGCATCGACGTCTCCACCAGCATGCTGAGCCTTGCCCGGCAAAACGGAACTGTGTCCATTCGCTCTCTTGCGGAAAAACTGCCCTTCAAAGACAGTTCATTTGATGGGGCAGTATCCAACGAAATGTTTCAGTGCGTGGAGAACGGTGACGCCATCACCAGGGAGATGGCCCGAGTTTTGAGGCCGGGCGGCATCCTGGCGATTCAGACCCTGAATGATTCGTCCATCATTCGCAGGTTTCATCGCTGCTTTGATAAGGAATCGAAAGCCCTGAAGATGTACAAAGTAGGCGAAGTCATGAAATTCATGGAGCTGCCGGATCTCGAGAGCCCGCGCGTGATCTATAATTACTACCCCTTCCGCCATGCCTCGAAACAGCGAGAGAACGGGCTGTTCGGCAATCTGCTGGCGACATCTTTTGCTGTTGTCAGCCGGAAGAAATGAGGGCCTGCCTGCCAGCAGTTTGCATCGTCAGCGCGGACTCCTAACATTCCGCGCCCTGACAGAACCACGAAATCAGACGAAGCGCTCGAGCGCACAGGAGCACCCGCATGTCTAACGCATCCATAAAAGAACAGGCCACCAGGTACATTATGAACACCTACGGTGAACGGGATCTCGCTCTCGTTCGCGGCGAGGGTTGTTATGTGTATGACGCAGACGGCAAACGATACCTCGATTTTCTCGGCGGGCTGGGGGTCAACTGCCTGGGGCACTGCCATCCCAGGATCGTTGAGACACTCAAGCGGCAGGCAGAAACGCTCCTGCACGTCTCCAACCTCTATTATATTGAACCTCAGGCAAAGGCCGCTCTGTTGCTGGTCGAGAATTCCTTCGCGGACAAAGTCTTTTTCTGCAACAGCGGCGCAGAGGCTAACGAGGGCGTACTGAAACTCATTCGCAAACATGCCAAAGACAACGTCGATCCCAATCGTACGGAGATCATCGTTTTCAAAGATTCTTTCCACGGTCGCACCCTCGCTACCGTCACCGCGACAAGGCAGCCCAGGTATCACGAGGGCTTCGCACCCATGATGCCCGGTTTCAGGGAGGCCGTCTTTAATGACCTCGATTCGGTCAGGGCCGTCATCGACGATAAGACCGCGGGAATCCTGGTCGAGCCCATCCAGGGCGAAGGCGGCATCAACAATCCTGAGCCGGGCTTTCTCGAAGGGCTCCGTGAACTGGCTGACGAGAACCAATTGCTTCTGGCGTTCGATGAAGTCCACACCGGCTGCGGGCGAACGGGATCGTTCATGGGCTACCAGACTTTCGGTGTCGAGCCAGACGCTGTAGCGCTGGCCAAATCGCTTGGCGGTGGGGTCCCCATCGGTGCCTTTATGACCAGGGCTTCACTGGCAGACGTGCTTTGCCCCGGCACCCACGCGGCTACATTCGGTGGTAACCCGCTGGTGACTGCGGTCTGCGAGACTGTGCTCACGACCATTCTCGAAGAAGACCTGCCTGGTAACGCCCGGCGGATGGGAGAATACTTTTCCGAGAGCCTGCTCAAGCTGGGTGAAACATATGACAACGTCATGGGCGTCCGGGGAAAGGGGCTCATCCTTGGAATTCAGTTCAAAGAAGACCCGGGGCCGGTGACTCAGGATGTCATCGACAGCGGGCTGTTGACCTATAAGATGGCCAACAACACCCTCCGATTCCATCCGCCTCTGAATGTTGAATCCAGCCATATTGATGAGGCGGTGGCTATCCTTGAAGCTTCGCTGGCGAAACATGCCGGTTGAAGCCTCGGAAGAAAAAATACAAAAACGAATGACAAGTATGGATTAAAGTGTAGACTGGCGAAGCTTTTGGTGGACAAAATCTTTGTCTGCGGCTGTTCACCAAGCTCAAAAACACTCACGTTTACCTCTTTCCCTGCGAATGGCTCCGCATGGAAACCGCGCAGCCCCCATCCTGGTCGCCACGGTCATCATCGATATCGTTCGAAAAGATTCACGCCAGGAAATTGGGTAAACCAGCCACTATCAGCTTAACGCTCTCACAGGTGGCAATCGTTTCACAGGCATAGATAGGAAAGAGCCTGGAAACACTCAGGAAAGGCTAGCACTCAGAGTCGTTGCCACGCAGTCGGCAATGTAGATCTCTTCCTAAACCAGGGATCCCAAACGGGAAAAATCCTGAAAAGACCTTAAGGACTGGGTTATCTGAACATGTCGGCACATCCGGCAGCCGGTCATCCAAGAATCTTAGTTGTTGTAAATGCTCACTTCAGTGGGCTGGCGTTGCCTCAAAGGATGGGGCTCGTCCTCTTTTTTTAATTGGAAATAAGGAAAACATGGCAGACCAGAACAGACGGAACAATCGCGGCTCAAAGTCAGGCTCACGAAAATCTGGAGGTCGTTCCGGCGGGGGGGGCGGACGCAATCGCTCCGGCGGCGGGAATCGCACAGATGGAGGAAATCGATCCGGCGGCGGAAATAGATCCAACAATTCGAACAGGCGCCGCCGCTCGAGGAGTCGGAATCGTAACAGGGACAACACTGACAACGGCCAGAGGCGGGAAGAACGCCAGGATTACCAGGAATATGTTGAAGCAAACGGTGAGATCGAACCGGGTGAAATTCAAACTGGGGTCGTTGATGTCGTGGCCGAAGGCTTCGGTTTTCTGCGAAACCCGGTAACCCTCGAGCTTGGCGGTGGGGATGCTTACGTCCCCACGAATCTGGTCAAGAAATTCAGGCTCAAGACCGGCCAACTTATCTCCGGACCGGTTCGCCCGCCTCAAAACCGAGAGAAGCACCCGGCCATGCAGACCATCGAAACGGTCGAGGGTATGGATCCCGAAGAAGCGGCAGTTCTGCCCAATCTTCAAGATCTCACCCCGTTGGTGCCAAACGAGCGGCTGATTCTGGAGAATGACCCCCTCGACCGCGGCACGCGCATCATCGATCTTCTCGTACCCGTGGGTAAGGGCACACGCGGGATTATCGTTGCTCCTCCGAAAGGCGGCAAAACCATGCTGCTGCAGGAAACCGCTCGCGCAGTGGCCGCAAATCATCCGGACATTCCTCTCTACATTCTGCTCATAGACGAAAGACCGGAAGAGGTGACTGACTTTCGCAGCATGGGGATTGGCAACGTCGTTGCATCCAGTTTCGACAGTGCGCCGCAGAGCCATCTCCGCATAGCAGAGCTTTGTATCGAGCGCTGCCAGCGTCTTGTCGAAGCCGGGCAGGACGTCTTCATGCTGCTCGACAGCCTGACTCGTCTGACGCGTACCGTGAATGTCGCCAAGCGCGGCAGTGGACGGGCCCTGAGCGGCGGTCTGGATTCCAACGCTTTGCTGTTCCCGCGTAAACTTCTCGGCGCCGCACGTAATATCGAAAACGGCGGCAGCCTCACCATTCTTGCGACCGCGCTGGTCGAAACGGACAGCCGCATGGATGAGGTCATCTTCGAGGAATTCAAAGGCACTGGAAACTGGGAGCTCAAGCTCGATCGTAAGCTTGCCGAACGCCGTTTGTTCCCTGCTTTCGATCTTTCACTTTCCGGTACGCGCCGGGAAGAGCTCCTCTATACCCCCGATGAATTCGAGGCCGTTCGCCATCTTCGTCGCAACCTGCTGGACAGCGCGGTTAATCCGGTCTCTCAGATGGAGGCGATCATCCGCCTGCTGGACAAGAACAAGACGAATCACGAAATCATCGATGAGATGCTCACCATCGTCCGATAGCGATGCAGGCGACGCAGGTCACCACCCTCCCAATTCTGTATGAGGACGAATATCTTCTGGCCGTAAATAAATCGGCCGGCGTACTCTCCCATCCCAATCGGAATAAAGAAAACAGAAAGTGCGCGTTCGAAGGCGACTACAACCTGCGAACGCGCTGCTTTGTTTTCGGGTCTGCAAAGACGTGGCTCATCCATCGGTTGGACAGCGCTACCTCGGGCGTTCTACTCGCCGCCAAGAATGAGCAGACCGCGGCCGCGCTGCAGGATCTATTCAAAGAGCGACAAATGAAAAAGGGTTATCAGGCCCTGGTAGCCAGTATGCCCACGCGCAAAGAGGGAATTTGGAAGGATTTCATCCACACCCGTGAAAGGCAGCAAGGGATTCGATCCAAAATCATCGAAGGGCGCGCGCCCAATGCAGAACTGCGATTTCGAGTGGCTGAAAAATTCCCAGAACACGGTCTCGCTCAACTGGAAATCGACCTGAAGACCGGAAGGACGCATCAGATTCGGGTGCAGGCCGCACAGCGGAAATGCCCGGTCGTCGGGGACAGAACTTACGGCAACTTCCAGGCGAATCGGCGGCTCAAAAAGATCCTTGGCTCGAATCGCCTGTTCCTCCATTCCAGGTCCCTCAGCTTCACACACCCGGTGACGGGCAAAGAACTTTCTATCGAAGCGTCCCTGCCCGCCGAGTTGGAGGAAGCTCTCGAACGCCTCCGGGGCTGAGGATCATTCGGGCAGCACTTTCACCAGAATGTTCCTGTAAAAGACTTTGCTCTTGGGATCGTGGCCCTGGAAGGCAAAAGTGCCCGTCGAGAGCTTGCGTCCGCCGGTGACGCCTTCCGGTTCAGTAAAATCCACAACCGTCTTGCCGTTCACCTTAATCGTGATCTGTTTGCCGTTGACGATGACGTGCTGGGTGAACCATTCATCATCCTTGACCGGCGCCTTATGGTTGTCTTTGACTCCGTAAAGACTGGCCGTTTTGCGAGGATCTCTGTGCGTGTTATTGACCTGCGCTTCATAGCCTTTACGAGGCCAGCCTTTTTCCTGATATTCGGTGTGAAAGTACATTCCGGAGTTGGAGCCCCGGGTAGTCATCACGTCCGCCTTCCATTCAAAATTCTCGAATTTGCCACCATTGATTTTTCCCACGTAAAACAGATGACTCCGCGGCCCATACGCCATGATCTTACCGTCGACAACGCTAAACGAGCTCTTGTTCTCGCTCGCTTTCCAACCCTCAAGCGTCTTGCCGTCAAAGAGGCTGACCCAACCTTCGTCATCGGCGTCCTCTGCGAATGAGAATGAGAGGCAGGCAAAGAAAAATGCTGAGCTGAGGATGAAATTATTCATGGATGTACTCCGGGTTGATACTCGATACGGGATGGAGGATGCTGGCGCAGGCATTCTAACTGCCAGTATCGAGTTCACGACCCCAACGTCTGAGCGGTCCCTATGGTAGGATGGCCGTCCCGGCCGTCTCGAAGATCGTCAGCCCTTTAAGACGGGCGGGACGCGCGGGACGCCCATCCTACGATTCGTTCGTCTGCCTGACTTCGGAGCATTGCTCCGATATTTCATCACTCCAGCATTCCATCTTCCATGAGCAAGAAAAGCAGAAAACGAAAACCTCCTAGGCCCCGACCCGGAATCGATGTAACCAGGGCCCCAAAATGGTGGTTGACCCAACCGGACCAGATTCGTGAGTTCTGCGAATCCCTCAAAGGAGTAGATGTCGAGGACATCGGCCAGACGGCGGGGGGCCGGCCCATCTACGCGGCTTCATGGGGCGCACGGGAAATGTTGCCCGGCCGGACCTGCGACAGCCTGGGATCGGCGATCGCCGGGGGCGACTTATCCACATTCTTTGGCAAAGGTGAACGCAAGAGGCAGGTATGGCTCTTCGTAGGTGCTGCGCACGGGACAGAATTCGAAGGGACAGTCGCCGCTCTGAACCTGTTGAACATCCTCGTCAAGGGCAAGGACCTCCGAGGCCGAAAACAGCCGGAGATTGCGAAAGCCGCGCGGCAGCATCGCTTTCTCATCATTCCGACCCTGAACGTCGATGGCCGTGAACGCGCACTCGATCATATCCAGTGGATAAACTGCAATCCGAAGTACTACAGCATGATCTCGCAGGGCCGAAACAGAGACGGCGAGATACTCCAGTGGCCGAGTTCAAAACTTCAGTTTCCAATTCCCGTTGATGAGATGGAAATTCTCGGCACTTACTATAACGATGACGGATACAACCTCGTTTATGACGGCCCCCTGGCCGGCGATTGCCAGCCCGAGACCACCGCGCTCCTTCGCTACTGTCGCCGTGAAATGCCGGACTGCGTCATCCTCTCGCACACGGACAACGGCAGCCTGATCCAACCGCCGAGCGCGTTCGTGCCGGATCATGTGAAACAGCGCATCGACCAATTTGCCGCGATCGCCGGCAGCGCGTGTGCGAAAAGGGGTTTCCCAAAGTTCCGGGTACCCAAATCGCCAAAATCCTACTGCGGTGATTCCTATTACCAGAGCGATGCGGTGTATCACGCGTGCGGCGCAGTGCCTTTACTCATCGAGTACCCCTGCGGCTGGCAGAATCTTCCGGATAACCATAACGATATTCTGGATATCGGGCTTACGGCTCTGCACGAAGTCGCGGCATTTGGAGGGCACTATCGATTCCGGCCAGCGGATCCAAAGTGGAAGTGATCTACAGGCAGCCGGCCCGTTCCTCTTCCTCATCTTTCAGCCATCTGAATACTTCACCATTCCTCATACTACTATTAGCCATCAGCCCTTCTCCATCTGCATCGTCTGCTGATCGAAGAAAGAGCGATAGTATGTCTTCAGCACCGCGGATGCGTGGAACACTCTTTTTACGTCTTTGACAAATGCTCCTGTTTGCCAGGGATGCGTCGCAAGATAGCCGAGCACATCGAGTGGAGTAGCGGTCGTTTTTCCTTTGAGCATTTTTTCGTAATCAACCACCAGGCCTTCCCATGCCGGATCGGAAACCGCGCGGACGATGCCGAAGGGCACCCCGTGGTCCTGGGCTGCACTCGCTACCGCGGCGGATTCCATGTCAACCGCGGTGGATTCCGGGATGTCCATAATGGCGCGCTTTTCATCGGCAGTGCGGACGATTCTGTCTGTTGTCAGGAGCAGTCCCTCCCGGCCCAGAACTCCGCACCGGTTACGCGCGAGGATCAGGCTTTGTGCGAGCTCAGAATCCATCTCAACGGCAGGATACGGCATCGGATCAGGCTGATGCAGGGACAGGTATTGCACCGAATGGGGAATGACCAGGTTGCCGGTTTTGAGGTCCGCAGAGATGCCACCACAGCTTCCTGTCGATAAGACAAGGATTGGCCGAAATTCCTTGATGAGATGCTCGGAGGTCTCCAGCGCGCGCTGCATACCAGGGCCGGAAATAGCCACGACCAGATCGTGTTTCCCCAAGTGGCGTCCGCGATGGAAGATTGCCTCCCCCTGTTTACTGACGGTCTTACCGCGAAGGTCCGAAAGGACTCCTCCCACCTCTTCCTTAAAAGCAGCCAGAAGACCGATCATTTGTAGGAAAGCCTTCGCGAATTCACTAGCTTTGCCGCTGCCACACCAGAAATTCGAAGAGCTTCTGCCGGTCATCCGCGCCGATTTCGTTGAAATGCAATCCCATGGCACATTGATTCCCTTCTTCCTCGACCTCTTCCACCCAGCGAACCGCGGCCAGGGCTTTGATTACCGTCTGCGGTTTCGGGATCACGATCTCGATGGTGAGCAGAACCTTCTGCGTAAGGAGCGGCACGACAAGATCGAGCGAAGGCAGACTGCCTCTGAGAAGGATGCCTCGGGGATTGATATCTTCAGTCACGCCCTGCAGAGGCTCATCCGCTACCCCTAATTCTGAAACGCTTTCAAGTTTGTAGTGGACGGTCAGTGCGCCTCTGACACGCTCGAAATCTCGCCGTTCCTGCTGCGCTTGTCCCATGGGAATATCCCTTTGGCCAGTGTGTCTGTGATTCTGTAACGGGTTGAAAATGCTAACGAGTTGGGAGTTGAGCGTCAACGACGGCACGCCTTTGGGCGGCTGCGAGGCCCCCTCGAACCCGTAACCCAGCCACGGCACGATAGCACTTCGCGTCTTCCAACGGGCTCAGTCTCCTGACTTGTGAATATGGCGAAGAATCAGGGTCACCACAACGGCACCCACACCCAGCATCGCAAGGGCGAGGGCGGCGACAATGATCAGTTCAAAAGGGCCAATTCCACCCAAGGTATTTTCCCCTGTTGGATATGTGTGCCGTCCTGGCAAACATCATGCGCATCTTGCGCCATAAACAGTATGGCTTCTGTCGCGCATCTGAGAACAGAAGTCAAGAATCGTGGCTACCCATCACTGCCCCCCAATTCACTCCACTCTGAATCCGGCTTCTTTACTTTCGCCAGAGGCAAGTTCCTGCACGGATACTTTCCAATTCCCGGGCAGATCATTCTTCGCCAGGACCAACTCGATATTCAGGCTGCCGTTTAACGCGCCGTAGAAACCGCTGGGCTCAGCGGGCCGCCCCTGCGAGTCCACGATCTTCACTTCAACCGGGATGACACCTTCCAGATCGCGGCCGAATGACGATGCAACTTGAATCTTGATCCGCGCACTTTTCCCTCTTGCTCCCACATCAGGTTTATCAATCTTCACTCTCTTGATGGGTGCGTCTGTGATCATGTAAAGATGGCCGCCTCCAGGACCAAAGGATGCATCGAAAACCAGATCGCCATCCTTGGAGTTGGTCTTCACTCTCTTGTGAGCGACCAGGTCGTACACGTAACCCTTTTTACGCCGCACTGAAAGCCTGGCCTCACTTGGCAATCCCTTCTCCATCACTTTGCCATGGTGGCCAACATAATCGCCGAAGGTGCGTCTGTCGTTCAGAGCGAAGAGGTAGTCCGTGCTGCCATGCCGGCGGAAGCGAACGATAACGTCAGGGCTCGAGGACTCTCCATACCGCTCGTAAAACTCGTCGAGTTCAGCACGGAGAGCTACCGCACGGGACTGAAGTGCGGATTTGTCCTCGACTGGCTTGTTGATGCGCTTGTAGCTGGGCACGAGGATGTCGGGGGTGATTCCGGGCGCGAGCCTTTCGTCGCCGATGATTAGGCCGCCGTTGCGTTGAAACTCCATTACCTTGGCTGCGACGCTTTCAGGCAGGACATCGCAGTTGGCCATGACCAGCACCTTAAGGCCGTCCAGGCCGTCTCGGACGACCGTCTCTTCGTAAAGGATGCGGGGCTGCAGTTGCGCGTATTGCAGAACCAGGTGCACGTCTGCATCCCACTGATGGCTCCATCCCCATGAGCCGCGGCCGGCATACATCTGCGAGCTGAAGCTCTGGAGGATGCCCACGTCGGCCTTCCGATCCGGCACCTGCAGCAGCGTCGGCCCGAGCGGGCGGACAACATCTCTCGTGAGCTCTGCAAGCACGTGCTGTGTTCTGGGATTGGTGAATCGGTAGCCGTGCGTGTTGCCTTTGACCTCAAGGAGCGAAGTGTGTCCGTGATACATAATCCCGCGAATGGGGCGGGAGATTTTGCTCCAGAAAGCTTCACGTAAATGGTCCGGCGCGATGGTGACGAATTTTGCGTCAGGCTTGTCCTTCTCCCATTGAGCGCGTTTGCTTTCATCCTCAGGCACATCGCCTGTCGTGCCCGTGCGGTACCAGATAATCTGGGTCATCTTCATGACTTTCTGTCCGGGACGGCCGGCGGCCATGGCGAAGAGCTCGTCGGTAGACTCGCCGATTTTGATCGGGTCGGGATAGGAATAGGTCCACTGAGAAATTACGTCGACCTCGCCTCCGCTTCCCCAACGGCTCGGTACGCGCACCGCGGGATCGTACCAGGTGAAGATGTCGTCGCGCCCCGTCGAGTGCAGGCCGCGGCTGACTTGAGAATGCTGTTCGTTCCAGCCATCGCCTTCCTTCCAGAACCAGCCGAGATAGGTGAGAAGAGGATCATCATCAGGAATGATCCGCTTGAGCGGGAAGCCCTTCACCTTGATGTACGATCGGCCCGTCTTGCCCGGAAGCTCGGCCGGGATGCTCAAACCGGAAGCCTTACGATATGCCTCTTTGTCATGCTTGTGGAAACAGAGCGCGGTGTGCCCGCGAATTTCTGAATGGATGAGCGCACCGGAAAGGGCGGGATACTGTCCGAACGACTGCGCGACGGATGCCCCGACATTGTACGAAAACTGTCGGACCTCCGGAAAATTTCCGCAGACATCATCTTTGCCGTATCGCTGGCCGCCCCGATCTACACGTTCGTATTTTTCGACCAGGTCCTTCTTACGGCCCATCCATCTGGCAGGATAGAGATTCGCCAGCGCGCCGAATCCGTTGGCCAGATACATGTCGAGTCTTTCCCCTAGATCGGAAGACCAGAGATCGACCGGCTGGCCGGCTTCCAACACACGGTTGTAATCGATCAGCCAGGTAAGTTGATGAGTAAAACCGAGCTCTTTGAGCCGATGGATATCCCCACCGCCCCACATCACCACCGGCATCTGGTTGGGCAGGGGGCGCGGCACAATCGTGATCGGAATTTGCTGTTCGGATCTGAGTACCTGCTCCCCGCCGTTTGCTGAGATGGTCACCTTCATCTGATACTTGCCAGGCCGGGCCGAGGTATCGATAGGCAGGCTGATCAGATGCGAGCCGCTCGGGGGGACCTCTGTAATGGGGAAACTCCAATTGCCTCCAGCCAATTCGACATCAGCAGTGCCGCCGTCAAGTTTCTTTCCGGTGTCGTTGAACAGCGTGAGGGCGACCTTGGCATCCTTTTCCATTCGGACAAAGACCGCGCGCCCGGCCGCGGTAGACGCCTCGATCCCGCCCTGGAAATGAGAGGCGATCCCGTTCGTGATCCGCACCTGATCGATAAAACCTGGAAACCCTACATGCGTGCTGCCAACCCTGGCGCCAATGCAAACCGGATAAGGCCCCGGGCTCACGGGTCCGCGGCCTTTGTGGATAATCCTTCCTATGGCCTGGCCATCCAGGAAGAATCTTCCCATCCCGCGGCCATCGTAAGCAAAGGCCGCGTAATACCAGCGGCCGTCCTCCAGGGCCACCGTTTTAGATCGATAAAAGGCCGAGTCCTTTTCGTAGCCCAGATGGGCAGTCAACCGGCGTTTGTTGCCAACCTTGTCGAGGTAAAAGCAGTAATCACGATTAAACTGCGGGGTGGCCCTGGTATAGTTGACATACTTCTTGTCGATCAGAAAGAGATTTCGGATGGTCGATGCTTCCGGCCTGAGTTGGAACCACGCCTCCAGCGTGAATGCTCCCTTGGGCGATAACTGCGGCTTGTCCGCCACGGATGCTCCCTCCGCATGATTCTCCTTCCCTGTGCCCGCGTCGAAGGATTCCAGGCACGAACCGAATTTCCCTCCTTCGACAAAGCGGGATTTGCCACGCAGTGTGAGCTTGTGCCCATTGCCGGAGCTGTCCTCGGCCTCCTTGCCGGGCTGAAACTGCCAGAGCCCAATCACGTGATTGCCGACTGCCTCTTTGCCAGTGTAGAGCTTCTGCCAGGGCTGCTCTTCCGCGAAGACGAACCCGGAAATGATGAGACCTATCGCCAATGCAGCGACGGGCGAATGCGAAGTCTTTTCAGCGGAAACCTTCATGTCTGCTCCATCTATCTCACTGTTTCTTGAACTGTGATGAAACACCATCGATGACTCTCACCTGGTCAATGAATCCGGGGAATCCAATGTGTGTGCTCCCGAGCCGCGCGCCAATGCAGAGATGGTAAGGGCCTGCGCTGACGGGGCCGCGGCCCTCGTGGGTGGCTCGTCCTACTTCCTTGCCATCAAGTTGAAAGACGCCGCCCCCTTTGCCGTCGTAAGCGAACGCGACGTGATACCAGCGATCATCCTCGGGTGAGACTGTCTCAGACAGATACCATGAAGAGTCCTTTCCAAAACCAAGAAATGCCTTCAGCTTTCGTTTGGCGCCTTTGCCTTCGAGAAAGAGGCAGTAATCGTGATTCGCCTTGGGCAGATCTTTGACATAGTGATAGTACTTTTTGTCCAGAAGAATGAGCTGCTTGTGTTCGGCCGCTTCGGTTCTGAGTTTGAACCACAGCTCGAGGGTGAAAGCGCCTTTGGGAGTGAGAGCGGGCATATTGACGGCAAAAGCGCCTTCCGCGTGGTTCTTTTCGCCTTCGCCCGCGGCGAACGATTCGAGGCACGAACCGAATTTGCCATCGCTGACAACCCGCGTCTTGCCGCGTAATCGCAGCTTGTGACCGTTGCCGGAACTGTCGGCAGCTTCTTTGCCTGGCTGAAACTGCCATAGCCCGAG
>JASLXP010000455.1 GCA_030740295.1 Planctomycetota bacterium | reverse complement strand
CGGAGCACGGAGCAGACCTGTCCGTTTGCGTAACCATCGGCGAAGCGATAGTCCAGCGCCGCGGAGATTCCACAAAGGGGGAGTAAGAGGGGGAGAATCCCCCTCGGCCGCGCGATAGTAGTCTTGGCGCTCCGCGACAAGTTTTTAAAAGCTGCCGCGGAGCGTCAGCACTACCCGAAGTAGTCTTGGCGCTCCGCGACAAGTTTCAAAAGGCTGCCGCGGAGCGTCAGAGCTACCCGAAGCGATGGCAGTTCAGCCGTAGACCGTTCGTCGAGGATTCACGTGCCGTTAAAGTTCTTCACTGTGTCTGCAGTAGATGGAGGTGAGGACGAAACAGAGGTGAACGCGTTCCTTCGGAGCCACCGAGTGTTGACCATTCGGAAGGAATTTGTGGATCATCCTCGTGAGTCTCCTTACTGGGCCATCGCAGTCGAGTATCTCGAAGGCGCACCTTTGCGGAAGGGCAAGACCCCGAGTATCGATTACCGTGACATCCTGAACGAAGCGGATTTCGGGGTCTTTCGCCGTCTGAGAGAATTGCGTAAACAACTTGCCGAAGCCGACGGCAGACCGGTTTATACGATATTTACCAATGCCCAACTGGCAGAGATGGCAAAACGCAGGACAGGCACCAAAGCACAACTCCTCGAAATCGAAGGAGTCGGTGAAGCCAAAATTGACAAGTATGGGGAGAAGTTTCTCAAAGCGGTGACGGAGGAGCCGGATGAAACGAACGGGTGACCTTTACCTGCGAATTGCAGATTCGGAGAATCTCAGACTTGCATTCTGGAAGGCCCAGAAAGGCAAGAAAGACCGGCAGGAAGTTCAGGAATATCGCCAGCAGCTTGAGGAAAACCTACAGACACTTCGAGCATCGCTTCTGAACAGGGATGTTCCCGTGGGTGACTACCGCTACTTTACCGTTCGAGACCCCAAAGAACGTCGAATCTGTGCTGCTTCATTCCGTGAGCGCGTGCTTCATCACGCGATGATGAATCTCTGCGAACCGGTGTTCGAGCGTTATGCCATTCACGACACCTATGCCTGTCGCCCGGGCAAGGGAACCCATCGGGCTGTTACAAGGGCCAGAGAATTTGGCAAGCGTTTTCGTTTCTGTCTCAAGATGGACATTGCCGGCTGCTTCGACAGCATCGATCACGAGGTGCTCATGCGGATGCTGGCTCGCCTGTTCAAAGACCGCGAACTTCTGAATCTCTTTGAACATATTCTGGCAAGTTACCAGACAGCCCCGGGCAAGGGCCTCCCGATTGGGAATCTGACAAGCCAGCATTTCGCCAACTTCTACCTGGGCCGCCTCGATCATTTCGTTAAAGAGACTCTTCGGACCAAGGGCTATCTCCGATACATGGATGATTTTCTGGCTTTCGGCAACAGCCCCGAGGAACTGAAAGTCTTGCTTTCGAGGATTCGTGATTACCTCGACGACGAACTACACCTGGAGTTGAAGAAAGGTATTCAGCTCAAGCCAAGCAAGGCAGGTGTCAGCTTTCTGGGCTATCGATTGTTTCCGGATCGGATTGGGCTTACCCGCCGAAGCCGGCAGAGATTCATTGATAAGCTGAGACTGTACGAAGGAGATTACCTGCGAGGTGCTCTCCCTGAATCCGAACTCTCCAGACGAATGCAGTCTGTCATTGCATTTACGGAATGGGCAGACGCATCGGGCTTTCGCTGTAGTGCCCTTTCAAAATATGGGGTGCTGTCTTGAAAACGGGCGACAACCGCGTGAATCGGGGCGGTAGCTGGAACAGCTCTGCCAGGAACTGCCGCTCCGCTAACCGCAACAGGAACAGGCCCACGAACCGTAACAACAACCTGGGCTTCCGCGTCGCCCTCCAAGCTCACCGGAGCAGCCGGAGTGCCTCCGCTGAACCGGACAGCATCCCGCCCTGGCCGCAGGGCGAACAGAGCAGGCTCCCTGGGGCTGGTACTGCCGCAGCAGCGGCGGGAACGTCCTGGGGGGCCGTATTTTTCACACTGGACGAGATGACTCGAACTGAATAATTTGGATCGCCATGCACTTCACGTTGCTTCATTCAGTCAGCCTGTGGATATTGTTTGGCAGCCTCCAGGCTGCCGAGCCTTTCTGGCTTGAGGATGCACACGCTGGCTACCCGTTTGAAAAGTTCTTTGCCGGGAGCGCCTCCATTCCCTTTAAGAAAGGAGACGACCGCGGAAAAGCCAAACAACAGGCATACGACAAGGCTCTGGCGGCACTATCGCGGGAGATTTCAGTCGAGGTAAAGAGCCTGTCCAAAGACTTTCTTCAGACTGTCGTACACAGGGACAAGGAAGACTCTTCTGCGGTGTTCGAGGAAAGCATCGCTGTCTTCACCAAGAATAAGATACAGCTTACACAGATTAAGAATGCTGAAGTTTGGAGACGGGCCTTTCGTGCGGATGAGTATTGCGTACGGGTGGTGCTGGATCGCACGGATATGGCCAAACGGCTGCGCGGCTCGCTGGCGGAAAAGCGTCTTCAGGCGCAACGCCACTTTGATTCGGCTCAGAAAGCACTGGTCAAGGCGGATCTGACTGCAGCCCTGCGGCACCTGGTTCAGGCCCGCCTCGCCCGCACCGCAGACTACGCAACCGAGGCCCTGTGGCGGACGGTTAGCCCTAAAGCCAGCGCGAAAGAGCTGCCAGGGCCCTCGTTGGGAGACATCAGCAGCTCCCTCGAAAAGGTGTCTTCCACTCTTCAGATCCGTCACCTCCGCGGGGAAGGGCAACCTATTCGCCAGGGCGGGAAACTCCTGGAACCGCTGGTGATTCAGGTGGTCTTGAAGGCCGGTGTGAAAGAGCGTCCTGTCTCCGGCCTTCCCATCTCCTTTTCGTTTCATAACGCGACAGGACAGATGGCCGGCGGCATTCAGGAAACCGATGACAAGGGCCAGGCATCTGCAAAGGTGACTCGCCTCGCACCGGACAAGGGGGCGAACCTGGCCACCGTGCGAGCTGGTGTGGCATTGCCTGAGCTGGTCAAGGGTTTCACATCCGAGGAACGAGATCAGGCGAAGGAATGGCTCTCGCCATTAGAGAGGCGCGTGGCTGTGTTTTCCTTTCGCCCACCCCCAAAGTGGGAAGCGTGGCTGAAGGCCCTGGCCGCCACCATCAAATCAGAACTGACGCTCCACAATCATCGCTCAGTCATCCTCGGTTCGTTCAGCCTGGCGAGCGAACGGGCGGTCGGTCCATTCGGTGACAGTCTCCGACAGGGATTGGCCAAAGAGCTTAAGTCGAACGGCATCACAATGACCCAATGGGGCTCTAAGCGCGAAGCTCCCGTACTCTGGGGTGAATACTCCGTGGAGAACGACCTGGTCGATGTGGATTGGAAAGTAGTGCGGGCACTCCGTGACAGCGCTGACTCGCCGCAAAGCGCCAAGGCTGCGATTGCATCGGGCAACCGGCGATTGCTACGAGAGCAATTGCCAGGCGTGAAGTTCGAACCACCATCCCTCAAGGAGACTCGCGCTCGCCTCGACCAGATCGGAAACAGGAAACAGGCGCCAGAAAAGCACCCCCTGCAAATAGAGCTCTGGACGAACCATGGCCCCAGGCCCGTCTACCAGGCAGGCGATGAAATGAAGGTCTTCTTGAAGGCGAATCGCGCGTGCAACGTCCAGCTCATTCACACCGACTCCGATGACGTTTCCTTTTTTATCCTTCCCAACGCCAGTACAGGCCGGGCCGCGCAGGTCGCTCTGGAAGCCGAAAAAGTAAGGATGGTGCCGGATAAATCCAAAGGGGAGCGGTGGCGGCTGAGATTCTCCGCTGAAGGCAGCGGCCTGGAAACTCTGGTGGTGTTGGCGAACACCGGGGCTCTCTCAGCGCCAAAGAATAACGCAGACTATCCCGTCTACGCGTTCGGATACCGGTTGGAAAGGATTTCACTGAAGGGGCAGATAGCGAAAAGCCAGGCAGCGGCAAAAGCGACAATTGTAATCCATCAGGAAAGGTGAAATGAGGGCAACAGCAGAGACTTCAGTCATGGCAGACATCTATCGCGGGGACAGGTTTCCCAACCTGTCCATAGCGCCCATGAAAATACTGATTTCGTCTGTTCTGTCTGTGACTGTCTGTTCTGCGGAGAACGCCGTCCACCCAGCACGGGAAATGAAGATTGCCGGAATGAGCTTCTCTGTGATCACTCGCGTGGCGAGAGATGCCTACGATCTCAATCTTGGCATCGGTGAACCCGGAGGAAACAAGGGCCGGCCGTTCCGGCTCGTCTTTGCGATTCAGGATGCTGAGAACCATTATGAGTTTGCTCTGGGTCAGAAAAGGCAGGTTCTCTTAAAACGAGTCAACGGAAAAGAGACTATCCTCGCTGAGGCGGGCCGACTGCTGTTTGCATTGGTAGAGGGCAGCGAAGGCAGGTCGGACAAGGCACTCGGAGGCGGGCTGCCAGTGACCGTTAAGCGGCGATCATCGTGGCTCTCCGTGTTCGTTGGTGGTGAGATGGTGCTCAGTGCCATGGATTCAACCTTCGCCGGGGGCGGTGTGGCCGCGGCGAATGCCGGGGCCGAGCGGCTGTTGTCGTTTAGGCTTCAACCCGTGGAGCCGGTCGAGTTTTCCGATGATTTCATGCGTACAGAGCGGGCCTCTGTGCGCGGGCCCTGGTCAAAAGTAAGCGGCAGATGGGAACTGCTTTCACGGGCGGACCAGTGGCGCGCTCATTCCCCAATCGCTGAGGAGAACGCGACCCGCAGCGCCAATCCATTTGTCTATCGCGGACAATCAGGCGGGCGGGCAACGGCCATTGCCGGACACGGCTTCTGGGATGACTACACTTTTGCCGCTTCCGTCAGGAGCGTGGACGGTTCGCCGGGTCTGGCCGTTCATTACCGGGGAGACGAGAACTACTTTTTGTTCCGCCTTCGCCCGGCGGAGAAGCCCGGAGACGCGGGAGCGGCCGAAATAATCCGAGTGAACGCAACTGGCGAAGAAATTCTCGCGAGCACGGGCATCGTCGCCAGGTCGGGGGTCTGGTACCGGGTCTCGCTGGCCACGCTCAATGGTGAACTGCGCGTGGCCCTGGATGGCTTGCCGGTTCTTTCGGCCAAATCGCCAGAACTTTCAGGCGGGCGGATTGGGCTCTGCGTCGAAGGTGGCGAGGCCGACTTTGACGATGTTCAGGTGCGCTCCACCGACACCTGGATTTTCGATGACGCCGCCAGTTTCGGCGGGTCGGCATCCGGTGCCCTGTCAGATTGGCGATTCAGGGAAGAAGACGGCGCCACTGTTCTGGTTGCGCCTGAAAACAAGGAGAGTCTGTTCCTGTTCGGGGATCCAAAGTGGAAGAACTATCACTTTGATCTCAACCTCCAGCGTGAAGCGAAAGACGGAGCCGCCGGAATGGTCTTCGGCGCTCGGAGTGCCGATGATTACTTTCGACTGCGATGGGCAGCGAACGGTGAGCTCGCCCTGGAGAAGGTCGGAAACTCCAAACTGAAAGTCCTCTCGGCCGCCTCGCATCCGTTCAAGCGCAATCGCCGGTTCCACCTGCGGCTTGACCTCACTCATGACGGGGTCGTCAGTGCATATATCGACGGCCGGCTGGAGCTGCGGGCCGCCGGGGTGGCCGTTCCTCCCGGCAAACTCGGTCTGTATGCCAACGGGGGAGGCATCACTTTCACCCCGCCGGCCATGAGGTCATCCTGGGACGAAGACCTTGAAAAAGTCATCGAGAATGAGACCTTCCAAAAAGACAGTTACATGGTCGAATGGGCCGCGGCGAGGGGAGTCTGGCTGGATTTGGGCCTTAGCCAGAACAACGGGAAACGCCTTTATCTTCACAAGGGGGATTTCTACGGGCCTTTCACAGTCCAATGGGCCGCAGGAGAGACATTCACGCTGCTCTTCGGGGGGACAGATGATAATCCACGCGCAGGCTACAAGCTTGATGTGACTCCGGCCGCGGCCACGTTCAGTGACGATTCACGCCAGCTTGGTAAGGCAGGCTTTACCCCGGCTGACAAACCGTCCACGGTCACACTCCACCGGGACGGAAAGTACGTCTGGCTCGAACAGGATGGCAGAGAGCTTATCGTTGTACGATGCAAAACGAACGGGCCGGGGACGCGGCTGGGCGCGACTGTTGATGGGGCAAAAGCGCCGACTTATCTCGAAGTGAGGCGAAGGGACGTCGCGGACTATCCCTTCGACCGCGCTGCCGTAGACTGGGAGCCCGCAGGGAGATGGGAGGTGAGCAATAAATTCGCCTG
>JASLXP010000454.1 GCA_030740295.1 Planctomycetota bacterium | reverse complement strand
CCGGGCAACGCTCTGAATGCACCAGCTTTTTCTCTCCTCGCCATACGGCCGCGATGCGTCCACCCGATTCAAGTGACAAACCTAGCGCGTCCTTTCCGTCAATCGACGGGATGGAAAGGATCCGCTGCGGTTTCTTGGCTCCGGGACCGCCAGCGGGCCGGACCCACATATCCAGGGTGAGACCTTTGTCCCCGAGCAGGATGCTCTTCAGGTTCAGCCCCTCCGCATTTGCCTGGCCCGTGCCATTCAGTATCAGCCCTCCGCCAAAGCGACCGGCCTTTCCAATTTTCACGCCTCCCTTCAGACGCGGCATAACGGCATCATTCGCGCCCGGGAGTCGGGCGAGCTCAGCATCGTCCTCGTCAGCCCCTTCCCCCTCAGCAAACAGATCTTCCTCAAGCTCATCCTCCTCGATGGTTTCCTCTGCACCTTCAGGACTAAACTTCCACAGTAGGACCGTATCAATGTCCGGCTTCCTGGTCTCGATCCATGCGCGGTCGTGCGGTGGAATCGTCGCCGTGCCGTGCGGCGAATCGTAGGCCCGGATACTGGGCAACAACATCAGAAGCAGAAGCAACGAAAACTCAGAGAGTTGGTTTGGGTGCGTCATTCAGGATCGTGGAGGACGAAGAGCGTTGCAGTAATTTGCTGACTTTCCATGCATGATGGGGAACCTTCAAATAAAAACTGGAGAATGAAAGTCGATAGAGAGAAAGCAGCATCAGTAGAAGCGGGGGCAGACCAGTTTACTTTTTCCGTCATCCTCAGGTGGAGCGCGGAAGACTGGATGTTTACGACTACGTCTTTCAGTCTGTTCACCGGGATCATTATGGTCATGTCTACACCCGGGGAAGGACAGGACGTGAACGCATCCGTCTTCATCTCGTCACTCATCAGTTTCACCATTGTGATTCTGGGCCTGGACTGGATTCATGGGCTGAAAATCAGCGACATTCCACAGGCGAGCCGCAGATTCAGGCTCCGCTGCATCTGGATGATCCTGGGGCCTGCTCTGGATCTGTTGGTGCTTGTAGCCCTTCTCCTTGGAGTTGGTCTGATGCTCCTCCTGGTGGGCATGGTAAGTGGTGCACTCGCAGTGCTGGCTCTGATTCCCGGGGGACTGCTCGTGGTCAAGTGTGCCGCGGACATCCGGAATGGAATCATGAGTGCGGCGTGGACCGTTCTCTGACGCGTTCCTGTGTTCACAGCCGGCCTGCCAACTGACGCATTGAATCGTGCACAGATCGGGGCCTTCCAGTAGAAACCGGGCATGGATGCTCCACAACAGCCCAGCGTCAATAACCCCGAACCGGCTATTCCAATTCGAGCGAATCAGGATTCATTCTTTGACGGGATGACGCAATGGAGCCTGGAGGACTGGATGTTCGCGAGTGCCTCATTCAGCATTTACATTGGCCTCCTCATGCTGATGGTTTCTCCCTCTGACGAACGGGCTGTCTTTGAATGTCTGGCCTTTTCATCATTTCTCAGCTTTCTGCTCACCGTGTCCGGTATCGATTGGGTGCGGTTGCTGAAAATCTCTGATATTCGGGTGGCCTCTGAAAGATATGGGGCTCGATGTGCCTGGATGATCATTGGCCAGATATTCGATCTTGTCGTCTTCGGCACACTGCTGACTTGTTACATTCTCTACCTGAGCGCCATCGCACAGGTCAGCGCAGTCCTGGGGATGCTCTCCATCGTGCCTGGGATTTTTCTCGTCGGGCTCACCGGCCTGCAGGTCCGCAGCAGCATCATGGGCTCAACCCGCATCGATCATTGATGCAGGCCGTGCTCGGAAGGTAGATTGCCGTTTTCGAGCGGCAACCGATGGAGGCTCTGCCCTGGCTGAATTGATTCAATTTGGCTCACAGGCTCAGGCGCAGCGCGGAAGCCTGTGTGTTTACGACCACGTCTTTCAGTCTGTTCACCGGGATCGTGGTACATCACTCCTCAGGCGAGACGTAGACCACGCGCCAGATTCCAGAGCTTACTGCGGCCAGGGCCTTGGCGGCCAGGGCACCCTTTTCAGATTGTCTCGAGTTTCAGGGAATGGCAGTACGTTCGCCTGCTCCGCCCACGTTTGCCATTTCGCCTTCAGGCGCGCGGCCAGCTCCGGGTGGTCAGCAATCTGATTATCCGTCTCGCTGCGATCTTCT
>JASLXP010000453.1 GCA_030740295.1 Planctomycetota bacterium | reverse complement strand
CACGAAGCTCTCGTTAGTAGAGTAGCTGCTATTGCCTGCACCGATGATCACGTCCTCGAAGCCGTCCCCGTTCACGTCACCGGCACTGCTGACCGAAGAACCGGCATGGTCATCAGAGTCTATGCCATTGAGTTTGAATCCGGTAGTGCCGTCGAGTGAGCTGAGGTCGATGGCGGAGCTGAATCCGGAAGACTTCCCGAAGACCACGTAGGACTCGCCCGCGTTCGAGCCGTTGTCATCCCCATCCGGCGCCCCGACGATGAGGTCGTCAAAGCCGTCCCCGTTCACGTCAACGGCACTGCTTACAGATTCACCAGAATCGACAGAACTCGATACCCCATTGAGCCGGAAGCCGGTGGTGCCGTTGAGTGAGCTGAGGTCGATGGCGGAGCTGAATCCGGAAGACTTCCCAAAGACCACGTAGGACTCGCCCGCATCCGAGCTGTTATCATCACCGTCCGGCGCCCCGACGATGAGGTCGTCAAAGCCGTCACCGTTCACGTCACCGGCACTGCTGACAGACTCACCTGAATTGTCAGAACTCGACACCCCATCGAGCCGGAAGCCGGTGGTGCCGTTCAGGCTGGCGAGAGCGAGCGAGGACGAATCGAAGACGTCGTCCACGCTGATGGAGATGGTTTCGGTGAATGTCAGGCTGCCGCTGTCGGTGGCGGTGATCTGAACGTCGTGGCTGGTTGCAGTCTCAAAATCGAGAGACTGATTATCTTTGAGCTTCAGGGCAGAGCCGCTGATCTCGAATTTTCCGCTCGGGTCGTTGTCAAGGGCGAAGGTGTGGCTGTCACCGGAGTCCGGATCCGTCGCGGAGAGTGTACCGATAGCCAGACCGGCAGCATTTTCACCGGCTGTCGAACTGCTCAGGCTGATATCCGTCGGCGCGGAGTTCGTCGGGGCCGTGATGGTGACCGTGAATTCCTGGTTGAAGGTCGTGCCCAATTCGTCCACCGCCTGAACGGTGACAGTGACGGTGGGCCCGTCATCCACGCTCAGGGACTGGCCTTCCTGCAGCTTCAACGTGGCCGGGGAGTTTACCACAATCTCAAACTTGCCTGTGGGGTCCTGGACAATCGACCAGGTAACGTTACCGACGGCCGAAGGCGGATGAGTCAACACGCCCACCGCGGCCCCCGCCTGGCCGGCCTGGACCGCGTTATTTGTAATGGCCAGAACACCGCCGCTGACAACAGCGGCCGAGATACTGTTGGTAACCGCAGTGCTCTCGTCGTTGGAGAGACTGGAAGTACCTGTATTGTTCGCGGCGCCTCCGTTCTCTGTGACCGATCCCACCCCACCGCCGGAATCCTGGCGGATGGCCTGTTCCTGGGAGGCCGCGGACTGGTTGCGCGTAACCAGGTCGTCCTGGTGGATAATGAACCTCGCGGTCCTAGGGGCCAGCGGGCCGGAGAGATTGCCGCCAAACGTGAATCCGCCAAGCAGGTCGACATTATTGTTAGTCTGGTCCAGTGTAGCGTTCTGGTTGAGGACGTTGCTGACAATCCCGCCGTCCGCAAGCGCGGCCTGTACGAAAGGCGTTGCTGCAGAGCCCTGTCGCTGGCCGGAGGTGAAAAGTGCTTCCGAAGTAAGCCCGTTAAACGAGCCCTCGATTTCCCTGAAGCGAGACTGGTGGAACGCGTCCCCCACGTCGCCATTGCCGATGAGGACCGCGTTGGATTGGACCGCGTCCACATCGAACTGCTGGTCCGCGGATACATTCTGTGTGAGCGTATTCTGGGCCGTGCCGAAATTGCCGTCGGCATCCCTGAACCGGGTCTGGCCGGACTGGTCTCCGCCCTGGTTCTGGGCCACGTTCGCACTTGCCCGGGCCAGATGGTCGGTGACCTCGATGCCAGTGAGGAATCCTTCGAGAAAGTTGTGGTTGAACCCATTCGCATTGGCATTGGTGCCGGTGACCGCATCGATCTGGACGCCCTTGATATTGGTGGCCGTCGCGGTCTGGGCGAGGCTGGCCGTCTGGGTCTGAGAATTGGTGACGTTTGAGCCGCTAAAGGCCCGTGCCGCCTGGCTGGTGGTCTGGTCCTGGGACGCGGAGCGAAGCGCGTCGGCCTGGACGTTATTCAGAATGGCACGATGGTTACGGACCCCACCCTGGAGTTGGGCTGAATCGCTATATGGGATTGCTCCTAGTGACATCTTCGACTCCGCATTGGAGTAGTGGATGAGTCTGAGTTCTCGCCGTCCGTCCAACTGCTGATGGGCGGCCGTGGATCAAAGAACCGTCAACTCAGGCTCTTTTTGGGACCTGACAGAATCTGAGCTCAAACGATTGAGCTCAATTACTGAGAAATCCGGTCAATATGTGCCGGGAATTGAAATACAGATGCCGCTTCGGCCCACAGCATTGAGAAGGGCGCTGTGGAGAGTTCCGCAAGCTTCTCTGGTGGCTGTCAAAGCCTAGATGACAGCCCCTTATTGAATTCCCTGGCCAGACCATCCGCGCTGGGAATAGAGATGTGGTCAGACCGTGTAGCATCAATATGTTCGGAAAATGGAACTATCTTTAAGCCGAAACTTCACTTTCTGTGGGAAGTTTTGCATTCAAGTTCTTAAGTGTATGCAGACCAAGTGGATAGGCGGATGGGCATGGTGATGGGGCAATGACCGGAACTGTATCGGGTGGCCGAGGCAGGCAGGCTGCTTTCTTGTGTAGTTCTGACACTCCGCGGCAGATCTGTAGTGCTGACGCTCCGCGGCAGCTCTGAAAGCCAGACTTGTCGCGGAGCGCCAAAACTACGATGTAGTGCTGACACTCCGTGGCAGCTTTGAAAACCAGACTTGTCGCGGAGCGCCAAGACTACGTAGTGCTGACAGTCCGTGGCAGCTTTCTTCAGTAGTGCTGACGCTCCGCGGCAGCTCTGAAAAGCCAGACTTGTCGCGGAGCGCCAAGACTACAACGTAGTGCTGACACTCCGTGGCAGCTCGAAAGACAGACCTTGTCGCGGAGCGCCAAGACTACGTAGTGCTGACACTCCGTGGCAGCTCTGGAATGCAATCTTGTCGCGGAGCGCCAAGACCACGATGTAGTGCAGTGCCACCATCCAGTTGTTTTTATATAACAGGCAAGCTGCTCCAAACCACGATCAGAGGAACTGGACTAACCCATGCTCAAACTTCTCCGCGTAGCTGTCAGCGGCGCGCACGGCGTCGGCAAAACTACATTGGTTAACGAGGTCCACCGCATCCTGAAAGCAGAAGGAATGAGCGTTGAGGTCGCTCTTGAGCCATACCAGATGCTCCGGGATGAATTTCAGCGGCGCGGAAAAGAGGCGCTTTACCAGGGCTTACTGGTTGAACACTTTGAAAGACTGACCCGGTATGAATGCGCCTGCTGCCTCTACGATCGGACTTTGCTCGATTTCCTGGCTTACACGATTGTGGATCCAGAGCCTGTTCTGTCTGTCAGTGAACTGATTGAAATCCTGTTGCCGTGCTACCTGGAGGTATTTCAACTTCACCTGTATTTGCCTGTCGAATTTTCCCTCGAGGAAGCCGGGAGGAAACCAGAGGAGGATGACAAACAATCGCGGATCGATAGATGTATTAAAAAGGCAATTGCGCACTTCGAAGTGCCGATCCATGAAGTCCGCGGCAGTACTGAAGAACGGGCCCAACAGGCATTGGAGCTCATCAGGCCGCTCTGCCTGGCTTCTCAGGATGTCTCGTGACTCGTTCAATATACCCGATCCAGAAAAATGGGCGCTCGTCCATGTTTAGTCCCATCCACGCTGCTTTCGCCCTGACGATCCTGGTTTCTCCACTCGTCGCAGAGGAGCCGATAGAGCCGGAAAAACCGGTCGATTACGGCAAGATTGCCTTCTATCCGAAACGATGGGCTGAAAACAAAGTCGATCCACATCTGACGCCATGGTCTGGAAACGAAATCGTGTTTCTCACCGCGGGCTCGGATTTCGACAGGAAGATCATGACGAAGATGCTCGAGCGCCTCGACAGCGGCTGGGAGTTGTACGCAAGACTCACTGGCAAGCGGCCGCGGACCTTCAAGCATCTGCTTGGCCAGCCAACCATTGCAGCCGTACCGAAGGGCAATCTCTCGTGTGGAATCGGCTGCGGGTATATCGGCGCCACAGGGATCGAAGTCGCTGGTTTCTACGGGCAGGACTACAAAATGCTGCAGAGGGACATCGAGGCGATGCCGCATTACTACTTCTATGAGATGGGTCGCAACTTTTATACATTCGGCCCGCGGCATTCTCTGTTTATCACCGGATTCGCGGTCTTCATGCGTTACGTCTGCATGGACACTCTGAAGTGCCACGATCCGGAGAAAGAACTGCGTCGGAAAATAGATCTGGCCGAAGCTCAGTTCGCCGAATCAGACATGAGCTTCTTGAAAGGATTCACGACCAAGGACGGTCTGGGCGAGAAAGCGCCGCGCCTGAAGAATGATAAAGGGAAACATATCCACCCTTCTGACCAGCCGGTCATCTATGCATCGGCCATGTTGAAACTCTGGCGTGACCATGGAGGGAACGAATGGCTGAAGCGTTTCTATCGTGAGCTGGCCGGATGTGAGCCCGTCCCACCCAAAACAAAGGAAGACGCGATCAAACAGAGCCTCATCTGGATGGTCGCAGCATCGTGCGCGGCGAAGGAAGATCTGTCGCCTGTTTTCGCAGACCGCTGGAGGATGCCGATGAGCCCGGTCGCGAGAAAAAAGATGGCTGCGATTAACTGGGAAGAGGAAGGGCTGTCCGCAGCAAAATTGATGAAAGAAGTGATGGCAGTCGATTAGACGCTGTCAAGAATTCTGGTGAATCCTGTCACGGTTAATCGAAGCCCCCGGCTTGTTATCCAGGAAGGTAACTACCATGATGGGGCTCACCGAACAGCATCCGGAGGAACCATGCATTTTCTGACTGCTCGATCTACATCTCTCATCTGCGGCTTCGCCATTCTGGCTCTTGTGGGCGGCATAACACAATGCCAATCAGAAGAGGCCCATAAGAAACACCGGCGAAAACCGATCCCGCCTCCGGAGGAAATCAAGAAGCTTCCCGCGGATGGAGGCAAGGAATACAACCGGTTGGTTTTCGAGCGCAGCCCGTACCTGCTGCAGCACGCGGGTAACCCAGTGGATTGGTATCCGTGGGGAAAGGCTGCTTTTGACAAAGCGAAAAAAGAGAACAAGCCGGTTTTTCTGAGCGTGGGGTATTCCGCCTGTCACTGGTGCCACGTGATGGAGCGTGAGAGCTTTGAAACCGAAGAAGTGGGCAAACTCTTAAACGAGTTCTTTGTATGCATCAAGGTAGACCGGGAAGAGCGGCCGGATGTAGATGAGATCTACATGAATGCAACCCAATTGATTAGTCGCCGAGGTGGCTGGCCTAACAGTGTTTTTCTAATGCCGGACGGTCGCCCTTTCTATGCAGGCACTTATTTCCCCAAAAAACATTTAATGATGCTGGTCACTAATGTGGCCAAGGTCTGGAAAGAGAAGAAGGAGAAAATCAGCGAAGACGCGCAGCGGCTCACAGATGCCATTCGAAGGCAAAGCAAGGTGAATGCTGGAGAAGGAAAACTAAAGCCCGAACTGGTAAAAGATGCCGTTGCGCATTTTCAAAGGACTTTCGATCCGGTGCAAGGTGGATTTGGCCGTGCCCCTAAATTCCCGCCAAGTATGACGCTTCAGGTGATCCTGCGTGAGTATTCACGCACAAATGATGAAAAGCAATTGCACATGGTCGAGCACACTTTGAAAAAAATGGCTTACGGCGGGATGTATGACCAGGTTGGTGGAGGGTTCCATCGTTATTCGGTCGATGCGCGATGGCTCGTGCCGCACTTTGAAAAAATGCTGTATGACAACGCACAACTATCTTCCATTTATCTGGATGCCTATCAGGCCACAAAGAAGCCACTATATCGCCGTATCGCGGTAGAGGTTTTCGAGTGGGTTTTGCGGGAAATGAAGGATAAGGAGACAGGTGGTTTTTACTCCGCATTGGATGCGGACAGTGAAGGCGAAGAGGGACTTTTTTATATTTGGTCAGTAGAAGAAATGAAGAAAATTCTTGGGAACGATACCGAATTTATCATCGACCACTATGGCGTGACAGAGGGCGGTAACTTTGAGGGGCACAATATCCTCAACATCAGGATGCCCCTTGAGCAGGCCGCAAAAAAGCATGGCATGTCGCTGGAAGATGCCGAGGCCAAACGTGAGGCATGCAAAAAGAAGCTGTTGGCCGTGCGCATAAAACGCGAGTGGCCCTTCCTCGACGATAAAATACTCACTGCCTGGAATGCCTTGATGATTCGGTCGCTCGCAAAGGGATACCAGGTGCTTGGCGACAAGCGTTATCTCGCCGCCGCCGAACGAGCCATGAAGTTCCTCATGGAAAAACAGCGAAGGGGCAATCGACTGCTCGTAACTTACCGGGCCGGTGAAAGCAAGCTTAATGCGTATCTGGACGATTATGCATACACCATCGAGGCTTTAATTACGCTCTATGAGGCCACCTTCAAGCTGGACTATCTGGATTCGGCTTTTTCACTCAACGCAACTCTTTTGAAGCACTTCTGGGATGAAAAAGATGCAGGTTTTTATTTTACCTCTGATGACCACGAAAAACTTATTACACGTTCGAAAAAGCCATATGAAGGCGCGATTCCTTCAGGCAATTCGGTCGCCGTCTGGAATCTGCTTCGCCTGTCATATTTCACAGACAACAAGAACTATCGTGCAAAGGCTGAACGAACTATTCATTCGTTTGGGCAGATGATGGGGTATTCCCCCCGCGGATTCACAACCATGATATGTGCCGCTGATTTCTACTTATCCACCCCGAAAGAAATCGCACTCGTTGGCAAACTGGATTCGGACGATGCCAGAGGATTACTGAATGCGATTCATGGTCTTTATTTGCCAAACAAGGTGATAGCGTTTTTAGATCCCTGCCATGCTGGTGCCAAGAAACTTGAAGATCGATTTCCTCTCCTCGCCGGTAAGACACTCAAGCAGGGCAAAGCTACCGCTTATGTGTGCCAGAATTACGCATGCAAATTGCCGGTGACGGATGTAGCGGCATTAAAGAAACAATTAAGTGATTGAATCATGAAGGTCCTGATTACTGGCGCCAACGGGCAATTGGGCACTGATCTTGTTAGAGCGGCATCAGGCCATGAAATTCTAGCTTTTTATGGCAGGTCAGAGCTAGATGTCACTTCCGCTACATCCGTTCATGAGGCAGTCGATGGGCTGAAACCTGATATTCTGATCAATACCGCTGCTCGCTGCGATGTGGACGCCTGCGAGTCGGATGTGCTTTCCGCATTCGACGTGAATGCTAACGGCGTCCTGAATGTTGCCCGTGCCTGCGCGGCGAACGGTGTTCGATTGCTCCACATCAGTACCGATTATGTATTTTCGGGTACGAAAGGATGTCCTTACTTTGAAGAAGATCCGACAGACCCGATCAATGTTTATGGGGTCAGCAAATTGGCCGGTGAACAGTTTGCCCTTTCGTATTGCTCGAGCGCTTTAATTATTCGGACTTCTGGACTTTACGGGGCAGCAGGGAGCCGTGAGAAGGGCGGCAATTTCGTGGAAACAATGGTGCGTCTGTCTGGAGAGCGGGACGAGTTGAAGGGTGTAAATGACCAGACTCTTTCACCAACCTACACCAGGGATCTGGCAGAGATTTGCATTGAGTTAGCGGATTCAGATGTCGTTGGTGTTCGGCATATTACTAATTCAGGTTTCTGCACATGGGCGGAATGGTCGCGAGAGATATTTCAATTGCTTGGTCGAGATGTGAAACTTGAAGAAGTGTCGCTCGATGATTTCGGGCCAATCGCGCCGCGCCCGCGGTTCACCGCTTTGGAAAGTAAGGGTTTGCAGGAAACATTACCGGACTGGCGAGATGCATTGAAGAGATATCTTGTTGAAAAGGGGCATTTGGAGGCCGGGCCCTCATGATGCATCCTGCTTGCGTGGAACGCGTACCTGCTGCAAAGTAGGTCGTCCTGCAAATTCAGTAATAGCTAGGAGACGCAATGGAGAACTTACGCTGTCTGATTACCTTTTCCCTTATAACAATTACATCCACCATCATGGCCGACAATGGAAAGCAATTTCGGAAACTTCTAATCAGCTCATCAAAAGGTACGAATCCTAGAACTTGGAGACTCACGAATGAGGATGTTCCTACTTCCGGCAAATGGTCGGTGACCAAGAAAACTCTCAGAGGCGGACGTTCGGAAGGTGTTGACCTGGTGACTATCAATAATGGTAAGCTCACCATTACTGTGATTCCTACGCGCGGCATGAGCGTCTTCGATGTGAAATCCGGTGCCATGCGGCTTGGATGGGAATCGCCTACGGAAGACATTGTGCATCCTCAGTATGTGAATCTCGACAGCCGGGGTGGCCTCGGCTGGCTTGAGGGCTTTAACGAATGGATGGTTCGCTGCGGGCTGGAATTTGCCGGGCATCCCGGGAAAGACGAATTCATCAACAACACAGGCGACAAGGCATCGATGGATCTGACGCTGCACGGAAAGATCGGAAACATCCCTGCATCCGAAGTCGAAGTGCGCATAGACCTCACGGCACCGCATCGCATTCGAGTTCGAGGAGTGGTTTATGAAAAGTTCTTATATGGGCCGAAGCTCAAGATGGTTGCCGAGATTTCGACAACACCGGGATCAGATTCCTTTCGAATTGATGACGTGATTACAAATCAGGGCGCCTTCGATCAGGAAATGCAGATGATTTATCATGGCAACTATGGCGCCCCACTGCTGGGGAAGGGCGCGAAAGTAATTGCTGCTGCGAAGAGCGTTGGCCCGATGAATGACCACTCAGCGAAGGGGGTAAACAAGCATGATGCCTACGCGGGGCCAACGAAGGGATTTATCGAGGAAGTTTATCTCTACGAGCCCATCTCGAATGCCGAAGGAGAGTCGATGGCCATGATTCACAACGCTGCTGGTAATCGTTCCTCCACGGTGACCTGGTCCACAGCAACATTGCCGTACCTGACAGTCTGGAAAAACACCGTGGCGACCGAAGACGGGTACGTTACCGGCATCGAGCCCGGCACTGGCTATCCATTCAATCGCAGTGTGGAACGCAAGTTTGGACGCGTGCCCAAGATCAAGCCGGGCGCTTCGATCAGCTTTGGACTGGAGTACGGAATCCAGATTGGAAAAGCCAAAGTACAAGCCGCCATAGCGAAGGTGAAAGCCCTCCAGGGCGCGACGAAACTGAAAATTATCAAGCAGGCGCCCAAGATCGACTGATGACAAAGCCCAACATCATTTTCATCCTCTGTGATGACCTGGGATATCGTGACCTCGGCTGTTACGGAGGCAAGGTTATTCCGACCCCGTGCCTCGACCAGCTTGCGACCGAGTCCATGCGTTTCACGCAGTGCTACACGGGCTCGCCGATTTGCGCGCCCTCGCGTTGCGTACTCATGACCGGGCAACACTCGGGACACTGCCGAGTGCGCGACAATTTCGCAAAGACAGGTGGCATTGGTGAACAGCGGCGTGTTCCCCTTGAGGCCGATGATTACACGGTCGCCGAGCTTCTGAAGGCTGCTGGCTATACAACCGGGATTACGGGCAAGTGGGGCCTGGCCGAGCCGGAGACGGATGGAGTGCCGACTCGGAGGGGATTTGACGAATGGTTCGGTTATCTGAATCAGAGAAACGCGCACACCTATTACCCGCTCTTCCTGTGGCGCAACACGACGATGCAATACCTGGAGGGCAATCGATACGGTGACCGGGAACCGGAATACTCCCACGACATGATTTTCGATTTCGCTCTGGATTTCGTTCGTGAAAACCGGGATGGGCCCTTCTTCCTCTATCTGCCGTGGACATTACCCCACGGTCGATACGAGATACCGAGTGTCGAGCCCTTTGAGGACGAGTCCTGGACAGAGAAGGAAAAGGTATTCGCTGCGATGGTTCATCGGATCGACAGGCAGGTGGGCGAATTGATGGCATTGCTGCGTGAGCTCAGCATTGATGACAACACCTATGTTTTCTTCGGATCCGATCATGGCTCCGGTGAACGCTGGGACGGCGTCTTTGACAGTTGCGGCGAACTCCGTGGCAAGAAGGGCCTTGTCTATGAAGGTGGCATTCGAACGCCGATGATCGTTCATGGCCCTGGAGTGCCTGCGGGCGAAGTGAGTGAGCAGCCCTGGTATTACGCGGACTTTCTGCCTACCTGCGCGGAGGTCACGGGATCAGATGTGCCTGCCGGCGTCGATGGCGCCAGTATCCTGCGGACCTTGAAAGGTGAAACGCAGGATGAATTAGCTGATAGATTTCTGTACTGGGAGTTTTTCGCTGGCGGATTTCAGCAGGCAGTTCGATGGCGCGATTGGAAGGCCGTCCGGCCAAAGACAAAGCGAGGTTTTGAAGAGCCGCTCGAACTCTACAATCTGGCCGAAGACATCGAGGAATCGAAGGACGTGGCAGATCAACAGCCGGATGTAATGGAGCAGGTGAACGAATTTCTCGCGCGCTGTCGCACGGATTCGCCTTATTGGCCGGTGACTTAGTTCCACACGGTTTCCGTCATTCCGTCATCCAGATGTTTTCCTCCATCTGCTGAGCCAGCTCATCGGCATCCACTTTTCCAATCTCAAGATCCATCTCACAGATGTATTCAATCGTCTCTGCCAGTTCTTCGCGGCTCGGTTGGAGTGGCCGGAGGGACCTGGCGAGGAGCGGTAAAACATGTCTGTTCAAATGCCGCTTCTTCTTTGTGATCATGCACCACACAAGTAGTAACAATGCAACCACCCCAATGGAAATCGCGACGGCTCCGATGATGTCCATTCCGAATTGTCTGAGTTGGCGATTCAATGACTTGATCGTACTCAGCCACGGTACCAGGGCGATAGTGAGACCTGTGTAGGCGACCCAGCCAGCGAAGCACTTCAGCATGAAGCCGTCAATCTTTGTGCTCCCTTTGGCATCGACCTCGAGGCTTCCGGCGAGATGGAGAAATGGCTCGATAATGAGTCCCTCCCTGTCTTCTTCGGACAGGCTCATCGGGTTTTCCGATATCTGCCGTTCAAGATTCATCCTGTCCGATAACTCTTCGACCATTTCCGGGTTGGTTGTTCGGACTAACTCAGTGAGCGGATCGGGTGCAGCAATGGTGTCGAGGTGCTCCGATTCGGTGTCGTAATAATCGGACTTACACCCTTCACAAATGATTCGGTATGCCTCTTTGGTGCCACGGCCCATGGGTATGTAATACAGGTGAGAAACTTCCACGAGCTCTTTCACGAAATGGGCCTTCACATCCCGGCAGATCGGACAGAATTCCGCTCTGAAACCGGCCTTTTTCTGAACTACCTTCTTTCCCCATATGAAGATCATGGAGTTTTCTTTCTCTCGTTTGAATGACGACGCCTGGAAGCATCATTTCATGGGCGTGCGCCCCCGTCAACTGCTCCAAAACTGCTCTGCCAGTATGACAGCGACACCCACAGTCGATCACGTCGGGCTTCCTCGCGTTCAGATCGAGAACCCTTCCCTTTTCCGTCTGAATCCTCCGCTGTCAGAACCATAACTTATTGAAACTAAATACCTTCCATCAGATCGACCTTCCTCAGATCACCGTATCTCCCCTCCCACGCACCCGGTCATCCACACCCCTATACCCTCTTCAACCGGGTGGCATCCTCTTTGCTTCCGCTGCCACGATTCATGTAAGTCTGCCAAATCAGGTAGGTGCGAGGGTATTGCTGGTTTGGTGTTTCAGCTAGTGGTGTCCTTGTTGGTTCTGTGACAGGTTCATGGTTCAAGAGCCTTATTCAATTCTCATTACGGACGATGACGAAGGGGTGCGTTCTTCGCTCCAGGCCGTTATCGAGCTGCGAGGATACCGGACGTATCTCGCGGGTGATGGGGGGGAGGCTCTGGAGGTCTTCAGGAGTGAGCACATTCACGTGTGCATCCTTGACGTCAATCTTCCGGACATGACCGGGGACGAGGCGTGGTATCAGATTCGTCAGGAGGAGAATCGGGTGCTGCCTTGCGTTTTTGTCACCGGCGATGCCGCAAGCGCGGACCGCCTGCGGGCACTGAGTGAACCAACCGCTGACGTGGTGACCAAGCCGCTTACCGGCGAGCGTGTCATTTCCTCGCTGGAGACCATGATTCGCAGGTTCGTACAGGGGCAGGCTCTGTCAAGTTAAGAGATTTTTCAGATTTCAAAGTTTTTCACACAGGGATCTTTTTGAAAGGAGTACCCGAAAATGGCTCAGAAAATTAAGCCTTTGGGCGACAGGATTCTGGTTCAGCGTGTCGAGGCCGAAGAGAAAACGGCCGGTGGCATTGTGCTGCCTGACGCTGCCAAGGAAAAGCCGAAAGAAGGCGAAGTCATCGCTCTTGGCGCTGGCCGCGTCCTCGATAACGGAGAGACCGTTGAATTTCAGGTTGCCAAAGGCGACCGTGTAATTTTCAGCTCTTACGCAGGGACGGAAGTCAAGCTCAACGGCGACGAGTTCCTCATCATGCGTGAAGAGGATGTTCTCGGAATCGTCAAGTAACCGCGCCCCTGTTCAGGCGTTTTGTTTGTCGGCTTCGCTATGGAGCGAATGAACCGGATAGATTGAATTTCACACACATTAGACTCGGAGGAATATATGGCTGCTAAGAAAATGTCGTTCGACATGGAAGCGAGAGAGCACGTCCGCAATGGCGTGAATAAACTCTCTCGAGCCGTCAAGATTACCCTCGGCCCGAGGGGCAGGAATGTCATTCTTGAAAAGAGCTTCGGCGCTCCTACCGTCACTAAAGACGGGGTGACTGTCGCCAAGGAGATCGAGCTCGAAGATAAATACGAAGACATGGGCGCACAGATGGTCAAGGAAGTCGCTTCCAAGACCAGTGACGTTGCCGGCGACGGCACGACCTCGGCGACCGTCCTTGCTGAAGCCATCTTTGAAGAAGGCCTCAAGAATGTCGCTGCCGGTGCAAACCCGATCGACCTCAAGCGCGGCATCGACAAAGCTGTCGCAGCTATCGTAGAAGAGTTGGTCTCCCGCAGCACTGAGATTAAGGACAAGAAGGAAGTTGCCCAGGTCGGCACCATCGCCGCCAATGGTGACTCCGAGATTGGAAAGATGATCGCCGATGCCATGCACCGCGTGGGCAAAGACGGCGTCATCACCGTCGAAGAGGGCAAAGGCCTCGAATCCACCACCGACTGGGTCGAAGGGATGCAGTTCGACAAGGGCTACATCTCACCGCACTTCGTCAACAGGCACGAGAGCATGGATGCCTCCCTTGACAATCCTTACATCCTCGTCCACGAGAAGAAGATTTCCGCAATCAAGGATCTCATTCCTCTGCTCGAGAAGATTGCCAAGTCAGGTAAGCCGCTTCTCATCATTGCTGAAGACATCGAAGGCGAGGCCCTCGCCACGCTTGTCGTGAACAGCCTTCGCGGCACGTTCACCTGCGTCGCTGTCAAGGCCCCGGGCTTTGGCGACCGCCGCAAGGCCATGCTCGAAGACATCGCCGTCCTCACTGGTGGACAGGCCATCTTCGAAGATCTCGGGATCGAGCTCGCCAACATCCAGATAGAAGAACTCGGCCAGGCTAAGAGGGTCATCGTCACCAAGGACGAAACGACCATCATCGAAGGCTCCGCCACATCTGACGCTATCCAGGGCCGCGTTGCCCAGATTCGCCGCGAGATTGATGCGACCACTTCCGACTACGATCGCGAGAAGCTCGAAGAGCGCCTCGCCAAGCTTGCCGGTGGTGTTGCCCAACTCAACGTCGGTGCCGCCACGGAAGTGGAAATGAAAGAAAAGAAGGCCCGCGTCGAAGACGCCCTCCACGCAACTCGCGCCGCAGTTGAAGAAGGTATTCTTCCCGGTGGTGGTGTCGCTCTCCTTCGCGCCGCCGAGGTGCTCGACAAAGTGCGTGCCTCTGGTGATGAGAAGGTGGGAGTGGACATCGTCCGCCGTGCCATCGGTTCTCCTGTCCGCATGATTGCCGAGAACGGTGGTGTCAACGGCGCCATCGTTGTTCAGAAGATCCTTGAAGAAGACGAGTACAGCTTTGGTTACGATGCCGCGGTTGACAAGTACACCGACCTCATTGCGGCAGGCGTTATCGACCCGACCAAGGTCACCCGTACCGCCCTGCAGAACGCAGCCAGCGTTGCAGGACTCCTTCTTACCACGGACGCTCTCGTCAGCGAGATTCCGGATGAGAAGGGTGCAGGCGGCGGGATGCCTCCCGGGCCGCCGGCCTACTAGGCAGAAAAAATGATCCAATGATTCCCTGGTCTGCTCGTATACGGGCAGACCAGGGCACAGGATCAACAATGCGGACAGACAATCAAGACCGTCGGCCAATACCCCCAAGCGCATTCGGCGGAGTTGGAGACGATGCCGTACCCGGAACGACGGCAGCTCTTTGAAAAAGGCTTTCAGAATCTAACTAACCCGTCACACAGATTCAGTTCAGGCTGCAACCTGAACTCGGCAGAGGTTTGTTGCCTGTGCCTGAACAGTTTGAGAAGTGAACAGGCTGGAAGCCCTTTCTATGAATTGCCGATTTATACCAAGCTGTCAGAGCCCCAATTAATTCAGTTTAGACATAGAGAACAGTTCAGAGGTAGCTAACCATGAGCAATACCCTTGATGAACTCGAAAAAGAGCAACAGGGAAAGCAGAAACAGGATGAAGAATCCAGTAAGAGAGACGATCCTTCCAGGGATGTCGAGCCTATCGAGTCCCGTGAGGTAAAAGCCACAGATCGCGCCTCGGCCATCGAAGTTCGAAATCTCACCAAGTATTACGGCGACTTCCTGGCTGTAGACAACATTTCGTTCGAAGTGTGGGACGGCGAGATTCTCGGCTTTCTCGGCCCCAACGGCGCGGGTAAATCCACCACCATCAAGATTCTGGCCTGCTTTCAGCCGGCTACCGATGGCTCAGTAACCGTTGCCGGGCACGATGTGTTCACCGACTCGCTGAACGTCCGCAAGAAAATCGGATACATGCCGGAGAACGTGCCTCTATATCCCGAAATGCGTGTCCGCGAATACCTGAAATTCCGTTCCGCCATCAAAGGCGTGCCCAGAAACAAGCGGGCATCGCGAATGGCCGAATGCCTCGAGCTCTGCGGCATCAACGAGGTCGAGGGTAAGTTGATAGGACAGCTCTCCAAGGGCTATCGGCAACGTGTGGGGCTTGCGGACGCACTTATCGCTGATCCCAAAATCCTTATTCTCGATGAGCCTCTTGCCAGCCTCGACCCCAACCAGCAGGGCTACGCGAAACGTCTCATCCAGGATCTAAAGGGCAAACACACAATTATCTTTTCCACCCACATACTGAGTGATGTCGAAGAGGTCTGCGACCGTATGGTCATCATAGACAAAGGCAAAATGGTCGCTGCTGGCACCCCTGAAGAGTTAGCTAACCGCTACGAAGATCAGCACCACCTCCACGTCGAAGTCGTCGGTCCGTTCGATGACATCAAGGAAAAAGTTCAAGGCATTGAGGGCGTCGAAACCGTCAACGCCACGGAGCAGGACGGCTGCATCGGGCTCGATATCGTCACCGGCACCGATACCGATATCCGCGAAAAGCTCTCAAAACAGTTTCTCGACAACAACTGGGGGCTCCGCGAGCTCCGCACACAACGTATGGATCTCGCCGAGATCTTCAGAAAACTGACACAATAGGGAAGATGCCACCGTTCCATTCTTCCCTGACACCTGACACCTGACACCTGACATCCCATGGAAACACTACTCAATCCAACAACCGCTCTGATACTCATCTTCGTCATCAGCGCACTGGTCATCGGGCTCTGGGGTAACCTCTGGTATCTTTTCAAGAAAGAAGTCAGCAGCGTCCTCCTCTCCCCGATCCTTTATATCTTTACGGCCGTCTTCCTGGTGCTCACCGGCATCTTCTTCTTCGAAGGTGTCACACGCGGCCCAAGTCCGCAGGCCACCCTGCGTCCGCTTCTTGGGACGATCTCGTTCGTGCTTCTCTTCTTTTCTCCAGCGATCACCATGCGCCTGTTTTCCGAAGAGGCCCGCAGCGGCACGATCGAAACACTCATGACTGCGCCGGTCTCTGAGATTCAAGTGGTCCTGGCAAAATTTTTCGCCGGGCTGACATTCTTCATCATCATGCTGCTCCCGACCTTTGCCTACGCTTTGGTTCTCAACAGTATGGCTACGGCGGGAATCGACTTCGGTCCGATTCTTTCCGGCTACCTCGGACTGCTGCTGCTGGGTTGCACCTTCATTGCCCTGGGCACGTTTATATCTTCTCTCACCAAGAATCAGATTATCGCCTTTGTCATCACCGTGACCACCATGCTGGTTCTGTGGGTCATCGGATTCCTGGCCGGAGAAAAGACAGAACCGCTCTTCCAGGTGATGGCCTACATTGGCATTCAGGAGCATGTCAATGATTTCGTCAAGGGCGTCGTCGACTCCCGTAACATGATCTACTTCCTGAGTACCACCATCTTCTGTCTGTTCCTGACTGTGCGGTCCCTCGAAAGCCGTAAGTGGAGGTAATGCACATGGCCACCGACGAGAGAATGAGCAGAGCTCCCAAGCCTTGGGAAACTACCACGCGTATCTTCATCGTTATCGGATTCTTCGCCGCCATCGTGGGAGGCGTCCTTTACGAAGTGCGACGTGAATGGGATTCCGCCGTACTGGCCACTCTCATTCCCGGGGTAGCGATAACTATCCTCTGCATCGCCCTCAACATTGAGTGGGTACTGCGCACCGTCATTCAGAAGAAGATGCTGCTCAACCTGAACACGATTGTCATGGTCGTCTTCGGCCTCGGCATCACTGTAGGCGTCAATTACTACTCTTATCGGCATCACGCCCGCGAAGACGCGTCCGGACGCTACAAACTCAGCGAGCAGACCAAGAACATGCTGGCCGGACTCGAAAATACCGTTCGCGCTTACACCTTCTTCAGCACCAACGCCCGCGCCTATCAGGATTTTCAGTTCGTCGAAATGGCGAAAGACGTCATCGAGGAATACGCCGCGCTTTCTACTAACATGGAAGTCCAGCACGTCGACGTGATGCGTGAAGGCAAGAACGTCATGTATGTTCGGGACGGCCTCGGCGTCGATTCTATCGACCTCAACTCCGTTATCTTCGCGTCGGGCGACCTAAGTCTGATGGACGCCAAGGCGGCCGCGGGAAAGGCCCTTGCTTACGCTGAAGCCAAGAACCAGATTGAAGAGCAGATCGATGAATTCAAAGCTCGAGGCATTTCATCGGAAAAGCTCAAGGAAATTCGCGAGCGGGTCAGCGAACAACTTGCCGAGATCGAGCTCACCGGCCGTGAGAAAGCGGATATCAAGGACACCTTCCCTGATACTCACAAAGCTCTCGAAGGCTTCTTCGACGGCAAGGATCTGACCAAGGACGAAATCACCAAGATTCGAGATGGCATGCCCAAAGTCAAAATCCGCACGAAGGTCGTCCGCGGCTACGATATGTACGATTCGCAGCAGGGGGGCCGCGGAGGGGAATCGCAGCCGGTATTCAAGGGAGAAGAGGAATTTACCACTGCGGTGATGAGCGTCGCTGACGAAAAGCCCGCACAGGTCTATTTTCTCACCGGCCACGGCGAACGCCGCACGGAAGGCTGGGGCGAACTCAGCTACCGCTTCTTTTCAGAAGAGCTGAAGAAATCCAACGTCGAGTTCAAGACCCTCGATCTCAATGAAGAGGGTAAGGTGCCGGACGATTGTGCCGTGCTCGTCATCGCCGGACCCGCGAATGGTATCCCGGTCTTCCACCTCAAGATGATCGAAGCCTACCTGGGCCGAAAGACCTCCGCCGATGTGACGCCCCCTGCCCTCCTTGCGCTCGTCGACCCCGTTCAACGCCGAGAGTCCGGCTTGCAGGAGCTCCTGGCAAAATACAACATCGACCTCCTTGAGCGTGTTCGCCTTATCAACGTGAGAAAGGCCCGCATGCTCGACCCGCGCACCTTCAAGGTAGTAACGCAGGAAAGGCCCTCCTTGAACGTGGAAGTCTCCGAATACGGTGATCACCGGGCGGTCGCAGCTCTCGATGGTTTTCCTTCCTCTTTTGCCGATGTCGCCTGTGTGCGCCCGACCGAAAAGAACGCAAACACCGATGTCAAGGTCATCCCGTTCCTCAACAGCAACCCGAAGGCATGGGGTGAGACTAACTTCCGCAGATTGGTACAATCAAAAGTCGCCAACTTCGAAGCAGACGAAGACATCAAAGGACCGGTCCCATTCGGTGTCATCGCGGAGTCATCCAGGGAAGAGGGGCCGCGCCTCATTGTGATTGGCGATGCGGATTTTGGATCGAGCTCGTTCATCAATCGTGCGGCCGGCAACCGCGGCCTCGCCATCAACTCCACGCTCTGGCTTGCCCGCAAAGACAACCGCCTCGGGCTCCCGCCGGTCGATATGAACAAGGCATCCTGGCAGCTTACTTCTGACAATCAGAAAACACTCGGGCTTGTTGCCCGCTTCGGACTTCCCGCCGGCTGGATTTTCTTCGGCCTTGGTGTCTGGATGATTCGGGCGGTCATGACCACCAACTCGGATCGCAAATCCCTCATATTGCGTTTTGCCTGCGTCTTCGGCGTCCTGCTGGCCATCCTTGGCGCCATCGGCTACGCGAGTGATACCACAACTGGCCTCACCACTGGATTGATCATCCTCGGCATCGCCCTAGTTGCAGCGGGCATTGGTTTTAATCTGACCTGGTTTAAGCAGATGGCCATAGAGCGCAAAGCCGTCTTTGGCACCAACGTCGCCGTCATGGTCGTCCTCGGATTCGTGATTACCTTCATCGTTAATTACTCCGCCGCCCGCAGCTACGATCGCCTCGACGTCACAGAGAACAAACGTTACGCACTCGATGACGAAACCATTGCCGAATTGGAAAAGGTCGATAAGCCCATTGACGCGACCGTGATCATGCCGGTGCAGTTTTTCAGCCAGGTGGCCTACTTCGCATCCATGCACATGAAGGAGATGCAGGAGGAGTTCCGCCGCCACGCGCCCAATGTCGCCTTCCACACCATATACAACACCAAAGATGGCCAGGAGCAGATCCGGCTCCTAAGTGAACAGCTCAAAACCCGTTTTACCCGAGAGAAAATCCCACTCGTCCTGTTCAGCAGCAGCGACAACGTGAAGCAGGTCGATTTCGAGAGCGTGATCGAGCTCCCACCGCCGCCCATGCAGAGAAACCCATGGGGGGGCCCGCCGCCTCAGCAGGGCCCGCCTAAGCTTGTGGCCGAACGGGCCTTCCTCGATGCCATCCTTACCGTGGCCAACGACGAGCGGGTTACCCTCTATTTCTCCGTCGGCAACGGCGAGCGGCATCCGGAAAAATTCGACGACCAGGATTTCGGTGAATTTGCCAAGCTCCTCAAACGCGCCAATTTCGGAATCAAGACCATCGACCTTAACAAAGAGGATAGTGTCCCCAGTGACTGCAAAATCCTCGTCCTGGCTGCGCCCAAAGAAACCTACAGTGACAAAGCCAAAAGCGTCATTTCCGGCCACCTGAACAGCGAAGGCGCACTGATGGTCTTCGTCGAGCCCGAAATAATTTCCGGCACGGTTTCCGGTCTCGAAGACATCCTCGCCGAATACGACATCCGCCTCGAAGAGCGCACCATGGTCGTGGACATGCGCAAGCAAATGATTGGATTTGATCCACGCCGTGGGCCGGTCGTCAGCAACCGACCGGACATGGTCGTCCAGGCCAACAAATACGGTTCTCACGAGATCACTCGCCCGCTCGAGGGCAACACGGTCGCTTTCTATCAGGCATGCAATATCGACGTGAAAGAACAGCCGCCTCAACAGAACCCGCATCAGTTCGGCGGCGGCAGGCAGCCACCACAACAACCGCCTTCAAAGTGGCGTACGGCCCGCCTTGTTCAGTCCAACTCAGAGGAAGGCTGGATTGACCGCAACCTGAAAGAGGGCGACACCACCATCAAGCTGGACGAATTCCACGATACCAAAGGCCGCGGCACTGTTGCTGTGGCGGTCGAGCCCAACAATGCACCACCGGCGCCGCCCCGACCAGGCATGCCTCCGATGCCGCCCCCGCCGGGTCAGGAAAAGAAGCTAGGCCCTCGCATTGTCGTCTTCGGCGATGCGGACCTCGCCAGCGACGCGATCATTCGCCAGGCGCCCGGCAACGAGCAGTTCCTCATGAGCAGCGTCCGCTGGATGGCGCGACAGGAACCACGTGAATTTGATTTCATCAAACCTAAAGAACTCGAAAACCGCCCTCTGAATATGGCAGAGGCCAGCAAGAAATACCTGCGCTACGGCGTCATCTTCGGCATGCCGCTGTTGATGCTCGTCGTCGCATTCGGTTTCTGGCAGCTCCGGAGAATGTAATCGCCTATCATCATGTGGACTCGACAAGCTCAGTGTGTCGAGTCCTCAGCTAAGGCAAGGACACATGTCACCACATAATCTTCATCTATTACTCATTGAGAAGCAGAGCCAAAGATGAACTGGAAAACAACAATAATCATGGCCGCCGTCTGCATCGTCGGAGGCGGATATCTCTATTTCGTCGACAGCAAACAACTCGATTCCCAAAAGGTGGGAGAACTTCGAAAGAAGGTGTTCAAAGTCAAAGACCTTTCCGACGGCGTCGACATGATCAAACTCAGCCGTCTCGATGGTGAATTCGAATTCCACCGCAGTGGCGACGAAAGCAGCTCTCCCTGGCTCATGAAAGAGCCGCTCATCGCCCGCGCGGACAAATCAAACGTCAAGAGCATCGCCAGCGGGCTCGAAGACATGGCCGTACAGAGCGTCGTAGAAGTCTCCGGCGGCCTCAGCGAGTATGGGCTCGAGAAGCCCCGCGTTACCGTCAACTTCGATTCAGAAGGGCAGAGCTACTCCCTGCTGATAGGTAAGGCAGGCCCCAAAAAGAACACCATCTTTGTGAAGAGCGGCGACGAAAACGCCGTTTATCTCACCAATGATTCTTTCTATGACAAAGTCAAGAAGAGCACCGAGGAGTTTCGGGACAAGAAGGTCGTGAATATCGATAAGTCTGACGCCACTAACTTCACCCTCGTCTGGTCGGACAAAGAGAAGAATAAAGACATCGCCGCGAGCAAGACGGGCGATAACTGGAATCTGACCGCACCGGTGAAAGACCTTGGAGATAAATCCAAGCTCGAAGAGCTCATCGGCAAAATCGAAGATCTCGATGTTGACAAAGAAGATTTCTACACCGAGAGCATGGATGATCCGGCCAAATTCGGGCTCGACAAGCCTGCATTAAAAGTGGTCATCAAGACCAAAGCCGATGAAGAAGAAAAGAAGGCCGCCCAGACCTTCGAGATCAGCTTCGGCAAAGCGGTCGAAGGGAAGGAAGACAAGATCTACGCCAAGCGTAAAGATGAGCCCACGGTTTTCGGCGTCAAGAAGGACATCCTCAAAGACCTGGCCGTCGAAGAACTCAAGGATGTCCGCTCCGATGACTTTGCCGTTTTCGAAGATGACGATGTGACCAAGATCGAAATCTCCCTCGCAACCGGGGAAGCGATCGTTGAAAAACACGAAGAGAAGAAAGACGACGGTTCCAGCTCAGAGGTCAAGTGGAAAGTCACAAAGCCTAAAGAAACCGGCGCGGACAAGAGCGCGGTCGACGACTTCATCGACGCGATCGATTCGGCCAAAGTCGACGAGTTCACCACCGACGAACCCAAAGACGAAGACCTCGAAAAGTACGGTCTAAAGAAACCAGCGGCCAAGATCACACTGACAGTCAAAGACGCGGACCCGGTCTCGATAGAAATCGGCAATGCCCACGCAGATGAGGAAGAAAAGTTCTATGCCAGACGTACCGGTTCGGAGAGCATCTACCTGGTCAAGAAAAAGAGTCTCCACAAGGATCTCCTGAGCGGGCATCTCCTCTTCCGCAACAAGCGGGTCACCAACTTCAGCAGTTCCGCCGCAAAGAAGATCGTCGTCACCAAGGGAGACAAAACAGTGGCTCTCACCAAGAGCGACGACTGGCAGCTCACCCAGCCCGTCACCGCCAAAGCTGACAAAGACCGCATAAACGGCCTCCTCTGGCAGATTAACAGCCTTAATGCTGTTCGTTTCATTTCCGAGAACAAGGACGACCTTTCCAATTTCGGCCTCGACAAACCGCACATCAAAGTTTCCGTCGAAGTTAAGGATGACGACGCGGGCGATGATTCCGACAAGCTCAAAGAGGGCACGGTAACACTTCTCATCGGCGAAAAAGTCGAAGACGAAGACGAGTATTACGCGACGCTCGCGGACGGCCCCAACAAGGACGTCACTTTCACCATCAGCAAGTACGGTTACGGCAAGCTCGATACCGAATTCCATGACCGTGAAATCATCGATGTCACCAAGAGTGACGTGGAAGAGCTCACTCTCAGATACGCTGACACCGCCATCACCTGCAAACTCGAAGGTGAAGACGACGACAAGAAATGGAAGGTCACCAGCCCGCAGGAAGCCGAAGGTGAAAAATCCGAAATCGAAAACCTCCTCGACGAGCTCGACCCCCTCAAGGCCGACCGTATCGCCAGCTACAGAGCCAAAACTGGCCCCGAGCTTGCCCCATTCGGACTGGACACCCCTGAGCTGACCATCACCCTCAAAATGAAGGACAAAAAGGAAAAGATCATCCACATCGGCAAGCTCCTCAAAGACGGCGAGGACGAATTCTTCCACGTCCGCGCCGACGACAAGGACGCCGTCTTCCTTATCAAGGATAGCAAAGCCAAAGACCTCCGTAAGAAATTCGAAGACCTTGCCAAAGTAGAGAAGAAAGAGGAAGAAGCGGAAGAGAAAAAGGAAGTAGACGGAAAACCGGAAAAAAAGGAAGAAGACGGAAAACAGGAAAAGAAGGAAGAAGACGGAAAACAGGAAAAGAAGGAAGAAGAGACGAAGTAATCTCAGCCGCAGGCTACAGCCTGTGAGCTCACGTCATCATTTTCTAACAGGCATGCCTGTTACCAGCACTTGGCCGGCCTGCACAGGGCCGGCCACGTTTATTTATGGTCAATGTTGATGGTTGATGGAAAGAAGAATCATGAGCTCTCTCTTTAGATGTGTGGTGCCATGGGTGTATGGAAGGATGGAAAGTGGGGAGCGTGCGTGGATAGGTGCATGCGTGGACGGGCACATGGGTGCGTGGAAGGGCAAATTGGTTCGAGGGGACACCACTCCCCCACTCCACCACTCCCCTACCCCACCACTCCACTACTCCACCATTCCGCCATTCCACCATTCCTCCACTCCCCCACTCCCCCACTCCACCACTCCTTTACTCCCCACGCGCCAAACCTCTCTGCGCCTTCTCTTCTTAGTCAGCCTCACGACCTCGCTCCACTCTCAGGATCAGCAGCCCGTCCCCACCTTCCCGCGCCGCAACGCCATCGTCATCGCGGTCGAGCGCACCGCTGCCTCTGTCGTCAATATCAGTACTGAGCGCATCGTCGTTCAGCGTACGGATCCTTTCTTCAAACTGCGCGGCCGCTTCTCTGATCCATTCTTCGACAATTTTTTCAGCCGTTTCGGCCAGCGACGGCAGGTCCGCACCAACAGCCTGGGCTCCGGCGTCATCCTCGACCCCAGCGGGTACATCGTCACCAATGAGCACGTCATTCGAAAGGCGTCCGAAATCCACGTCACCCTCCAGGACAAGACGACAGTCAAGGCAACACTGGTGAGTTCCGACCCTGAAAACGATCTCGCCGTCCTCAAAGTACCCGCCGGCGATAAACTCCACGCAGCGCCCATCGGCACATCCACCGATCTCATGATCGGTGAGACGGCCATAGCTGCCGGCAATCCCTTCGGACTCGAAAATTCGGTCAGCGTAGGCGTCATCAGTGCCAAGAACCGTTCCATCGTGGCCGATGGCGAAGTCGTCTTCGACGATTTCCTCCAGACCGATGCTGCCATCAATCCAGGTAACAGCGGCGGCCCGCTCCTGAACATCCACGGTGAAGTCATAGGCATCAACACCGCCGTCTACGCCGAAGGCCAGGGCATCGGTTTCGCAATTCCCATCGACAAAGTCATCAATACTCTCGAGGGCCTCCTGGATTTCCGCGTCCTCAAAGAGATCTGGTTTGGTGCAAAGGTCCAGCGCCTCACCAAAGACCTTGCATCTGGCCTCGGCCTCAAAGCCAAAGGCATCCTGGTCTCTGATATCGAGCCGAAGAGCCCGGCCGAAACAGCCGGACTCAAGCCTTCAGACATCATCACCCGCATCGACAATCACAGAATAAATAACCTTCTGGACTTCAAGAAGGAGATCCTTCGCCATGAAAAATCAGACCGGCTCAGCATCCATTACCTGAGAGACGGCAGAATCCGAATCAGTTCACTTACCCTCGGCGCCATTCCACCGCTCTCATCTGTAGAACTGATCCGCAAAAAACTTGGAGTAAAGCTCTTGTCCGTCACAACGGAACTGGCCAAACGTTACCGGCTACGTGTGGCCAAGGGCCTGGTTGTTACAGAGATTGAAATCGGCGGCCCAGCTCACCAGGCCGGTCTTCGCCAGCTCGATGTCCTCATTCAGATTGGCAGACTCCGGCTCA
>JASLXP010000452.1 GCA_030740295.1 Planctomycetota bacterium | reverse complement strand
GACATAATTCGCTCCCGTCAATCGTTTGCCCTATTGAAACTTCATTAGGTGGTAGTTCTTCTTGCCCTTCCGGATCACAGCAATGCGCTCCGAACAGAGCGACGCCTCGGTCAATTTCTCGTCGATAGCCACTCGCTCGTTATTCAAGTAGAGGCCGCCACTCTGAATCAACCGCTTAGCTTCGCCCTTGCTCTTGAACACCCCCCCTTCGACAAGCGCATCCATCACCGGTTTTTCGCCATTCAGATCGCTCCTGCCGTGTTCGCTCGACGGAACGTCGCTGAAAATATCGAGAAGCGCCGCGTCATCCAGCCCCGCCAAGTCGCCTCCGAACATGGCCTGCGTGGCCTTTTCCGCTACCCCGAGCGCCTCCTCGCCATGGAGATTTCGCGTGACCTCCTCGGCCAAGCGCCGCTGCGCCTCTCGCTTCTCCGGCTCGGCTATCACCGAATCTTCAAGATCCACTACTTCATCTCTGGACAAAAAGGTGAACGAGCGCAAGTACTTCGGCGCATCGGCATCGGCCTGATTCAGCCAAAACTGGTAGAACTGATACGGCGAAGTCTTCTCCGGGTCGAGCCAAACATTGCCCCTCTCCGTCTTACCGAACTTCGTGCCATCCGATTTCGTCAGCAACGGAAACGTCAGGCCATACGTCGTAGCATCCTCGCGCAAACGCCGCGTCAGATCCATCCCCGCGACAATATTGCCCCACTGATCGCTCCCCCCAATCTGAAGGCGGCACCCATGCGCGTCATACAACTGCAAGAAATCATACGCCTGAAGCAGCGGGTACGAGAACTCCGTGAAGCTGATGCCGTGGTCACGATCCTCAAGGCGCGCGCGGATGGATTCCTTCGCCATCATAACATTCACAGAAAAATGCTTCCCCACATCCCGAAGAAACTTGACAAGGCTGAGCTTGCCGAGCCAATCGTGGTTATTCACAACAATCGCTGCGTTGTCCCCCTCGAAGTTGAGCAAACGGCGCAACTGCTTTTCGATCCCAACAACATTCCGTTCCACATCCGCCGGCGTAAGAAGCTGCCGTTCCGCTGACTTGAAGCTCGGGTCGCCGATCATGCCCGTCGCGCCGCCCATCAACGCAACAGGGCGATGCCCCTCCCGCTGAAAACGCGCCAACCCCATCAAAGGCAGCAAATGCCCAATATGAAGCGAATCCGCCGTCGGGTCAAACCCGCAATAAACCGTAAGTCGCTCGGTCTCCAACAAGGCACCTATCTCCGGGTGCGTCGCCTGATGGACCAACCCACGCCACTCTAATTCGTCTATAAAGCTCATGTCTTCCTTTCACACAATCGCGGAAATCAACCGAAGCCGCTCGAGCAACCTGGAATTCGTTCGAGCCCCACCGGCAAGCGAAGCTCCGAGGTGACGTGAACCGTGCCCGGAAACAGAGCCAGTTCCACTTGAAAATTTCTCGACGTCCGTCCCAAGCGTAACTTCGGTTCTCACGTACATTCTATCCATTCTCCATGCGCAGGTACAAAGAGGCGAACGAGATATGCCCGCTCAATGCCGTCAGAGGCGCACGACGAACCACCCTCGCGCAGGGTCTTCATCCGCTAGCCTAGCACTGATTGAGGCTAACGCTTGTTAACTAGTGGTGTGATTTAAGCTGATGGATCATTATGCAGTGCGATGCGCGCACGGCCAACCTTCTCGATGATCTTCTCTGCGGTGGCTGTCCATACGAAAAGTTTTGGATTCTCATTATGCGCCTCGATGAATTCTTTGATGGCCCTTTTCAGATCGGTGACGCTCTTGAAGATGCCGCGGCGCAAACGTTTCCGAGTGAGCTTGCCGAAGAAGCCTTCGATGATATTGAGCCAAGAGCTACTGGTCGGCGTG
>JASLXP010000451.1 GCA_030740295.1 Planctomycetota bacterium | reverse complement strand
TCATCCGGATTTTCCTGCGGCTTCCAATCAGTCCCTTGTAGGCTGCCGGCCGGTCAATGACGCTGAAGAGCGCGTCCTGATCGTGAAGATGGCCGCGGGTGACAATGACAATATAGGTGTCTTCATCGACTGGAAATTCTTTCAGCCCCCTGGGGATGTCATCCACGATGATTTTGTCTGCATCAGGCAGAACGTTCGGATTAGCGAATGTTTCGCGGTCATCGACGACGACAACTTCGAAATCCAGGAGTTGCCCCTGATGAGCAAGCGCCTGCCCCACATGGCCTGCACCGGCGATAAGTAGTGTGGGTTTTGGAAGATGAGGTTCCAGAAATACCTGGTCTTCAGATTCGGCAACGGGGAGCAGGCTCGTCTCATTTGCTGTTCGGGAGCTCCGGGCTGCCTTGCGGATGTCTTCTGAACTTTCCCCGCCTTCGAGCCCTATCAGTTCATTCTCTTCCGCAGCATAAAGAAACTTCGCTCCCGCATTTTCGCCCTTGATGAATGAACCGAGAACAACGGGCGATTTCGCCTCGACGCGATTGCGAAGCTCCTGAAATATCGCGGCGCTCTGTTCGTCCAGGACATCTACGAATACATCCATTCGGCCGCCACAGATCAGGCCATCATCCCATCCAAAATCGTGGTCCAGCACAAAATCCATCACTTGGGGAGAACCGGAATCGAGTGCCTGAAGGGCCCTTCGTCTGACTTCTGCCTCGACGCATCCGCCTCCGATGGTGCCGGCGGTCTTTCCGTCAGGAAAGACCAGCAGTTTTGCCCCGGCCTCCTGTGGCGTGGACCCGCGCGTACTCACAAGCGTGCACAACGCGCATTTCAGGCCCGCTTGAGAGAGTTCTATGATTTGGTCGTAAAGGTCACGCATAGTTCATCCTTCGCTTCGCGAATCCTTTCACTTCCTTCCGAAGGTTCAACTCGCTTCGAAGCTTCTTCCTTTCCTCAATGTTCTCATTACGGGGTTTTCGCCACGACCAAAATAATCGTGCAGTCGTTCGTATTCTGCAAAGAGGCCCGCGTAAATCTTCGTATGGGCAGCGACAGGCGAAATAGTTTCTTCCTTGAGTCTGGAGATGACTTTTGAGGCGTCTGCGAGACTGTCGAATCCTCCATTCTGAGAGCCGGCGGCCAGACTTCCAAGCATGGCGGCACCAAGCGCGCTCGCCTGTTCGGACGCACAGATCCGAAATTCGCGGCCGGTCACATCCGCAAAGATCTGCATCAAGAGCAGGTTCTTATCAGGAAGACCACCACAAGCGATACAGCTTTCGATGCTCAGGCCGCTGGTCTCCATGGTGCGGATGATCTTACGAGTCCCGAACGCGGTGGCCTCGAGAAGGGCCCGATAGATCTGTTCCGGTTTCGTGTTCATGGTATAGCCCAGAATGAGGCCGCTCAGATCCGCATCCACCAGCACGGACCGGTTGCCGTTCCACCAGTCAAGCGCGAGCAGACCGGTCTCACCGGGCTTGAGCGCGGCCGCTTTTCGCTCGAGCAGATCATGAATGGATGCACCTGCCGATGCTGCTTCATCGTGATACTTCCTGGGAAGGGCATTCTCCAGGAACCAGGCAAAGATATCGCCGCCTGCGGCCTGGCCGCCTTCATAGCCAAAGTACCCGGGCAGAATTCCGTTTTCGACAACGCAGCATCCGGGTACGAGTGTCTCTTCTTCCTCGAGCAGCAGATGGCAAAACGACGTGCCCAGGATCATGACCAGTTGATTCGTCGACCCAGTGCAGGCAGGCACGGCGGCATGGGCATCGATAATGGAGACCGCTACCGGGATGCCCGGTACGAGCCCAATTTCATGAGCCATCGTAGGCGTCAGTATCCCGGCCAGAGTGCCGGGTGCATGGATATCTTCTGAAAGGTGGGTTTCTACAACATCCCCGAATCGTTCATCCAATGCGCCCAGAAAATCGGCAGAGGGGTATCCATCCCGGGACGACCAGCACGCTTTGTATCCGGCCTGGCAGGCACTACTCTTTTCTTCACCTGTCAGTTTCCAGACCAGCCAGTCGCCGGCCTCGATGATCCGCTCTGCAGCCGCGTAGACTTCCGGTGATTCCTGCAGTATCTGGAGCGCTTTTGGGAAAAGCCACTCCGAAGAGATTTTACCGCCGTAGCGTTCAAGGAAGGTCTCCCCTCGTTCGCTGACCAGTTCATTAATAAGCTCGGTCTGTGGCTGTGCCCCGTGATGTTTCCATAGCTTCACCCATGCGTTTGGTTCAGCTTTGAATTCTGGTTTCAGACAGAGTGGCTCGCCGATGGCGTCCGTTGGCAGCACAGTACACGCGGTGAAATCGATGCCAATTCCGATGACCTCTTCTGCGCGTGCTCCAGCTTTCTTGAGCACAGCAGGCGTGACTTCTCGTAATACTTCGAGGTAGTCGCCGGGGTTCTGCAGAGCCCAGCCGTGACCGAGTTCAGTATCGGCACCCGGCAGCACATCCTCGATGACACCGTGCTCATAAGGGAGGACAGAGGTGGCGACCTCTTCTCCAGTGCGGACATTCACCAATAGCGCGCGCCCGGATTCTGTTCCGAAATCATAGCCGAGGCAGTAAAGTTCTGATGGCATTTCTGTTGTGAGTGCAGAATTAAAAGCAAGCGAATTAAAAGCGAGCGAACAGAATGCAATGAACGGCCGGCCACCTTTGTTACGTACTTGTTATCGAACGACCTATCGCACCAGGACGATTCTCACATCCATCACGTTCGTTCGCGTCGGGCCTGTCATTAATAGGTCGCCAAGGTGCTCGAAGAATGTGTAGGAATCATTTCTGGTGAGGGAATCTTCAATCTCCAGACCCACATCCATTGCCCTCGTCTTCGTGGTCCCATCGGCGAATGCGCCGGCCGCGTCCGTGGGGCCGTCCGTGCCATCGGTGCCGCCGCTCATGATCAGGGTGTCGAGCAGACCGGCGATATCTTTGGCCGCGGCGAGTGCGAATTCCTGATTCCTGCCTCCCTTGCCGTTGCCCCTGATGGTCACAGTTGTCTCGCCACCCGACAGGATGCAGGACGGGCGCGGCACTGGATGGCCGGACTCGTGAATCTCTCTGGCAATGGCGGCGTGCGCGCGGGCAACGTCCGCAGTCTCTCCCTCGATGCTGCTCGAGAGAATGAGCGTGTTGTAGCCGAGCGATTTCGCCTCTTGAGCCGCGGCGTGAATCGCCTGACGGTTGTTGCCGACGATGACATTCTGCGTTCTGGAAAAAGATGTGTCGCCAGATTCTGGTGTGTCGCCAATCCTGCCGTCGGCGCCCTCGCGGATTCGTTTACTGACCGGTGTGGGCAGGCTTTCTTCAATGCCGAAGCGTTGGACGATTTTGAGCACATCGTGGAACGTCGTGCTGTCCGGCACAGTCGGACCGGATGCGATGGCATCAAGAGGATCTCCAACCACATCGGAAAGAATCAAGCTGACGCAAGTCGCCGGCGCGACCGCACGGGCAAGCTGTCCTCCCTTGATGGCGGACAGATGTTTTCGCACTGCGTTAATCTCTCCGATATTGGCACCACATGCGAGGAGCTGACGAGTCGTTTCCTGCTTATCCGGGAGGGTTATCCCTTCAGCAGGCGCGGGCATCAGCGCTGACCCGCCACCGGAAAGCAGGCAGAAAACGAGCGCGCCTTTGCCAAGGGGACGCACCAGGTCGAGCATGGCCCGTGCTCCAGCCAGCCCACTTTCGTCGGGGACGGGATGGCCCCCTTCGCAGACCTGGATCTTCTGCAGAGGAAGACTGTGCTCGTACTTCACGGTAATGACCCCGCCGTTCAGAGAGTCGCCAAGGATCTCTTCGAGAGCTTCCGCCATGGGCGCATTCGCCTTACCCGCGCCAATAACAGACACGCTCGAAAAATCCTTCAGGTCGTATTCGGTCGAGCCAGCAGTGATCACGTTGCCATCGCGCTTGACGTGGTGCCGGACGGCCGCTCCTGGTTCGACGGCCCGGATGGCGGCATCGAAGATCCTTCGAGCGTGTGCTTTCATTGAGAAGAGGTTTCGCTCAATAGATTTCTGAGCTGGCGTTCGCTTACCTCGTTCAGATCGACAAATTCCGCGCCCACGTAATCGAACTCCATATCCGGGATGCGAACGCAGTGCACGACCTTTACCCGCACCTGCAGCTTGCGGTTCTTGTCCTCCGGGTCATACAGAACGAGATCGAGCAGATTGGACTCGTCGTCGCCGCTTTCAGTGACGCTTTGGCTGAGGCTTTTGAAGGACAGATACCACTTGAAACACAGTCCGGTCACGCTGCAGTTGATAGTTTCTGATTCGTAGGTCACCTTCGCCCCACCCTCTTGGTCAACATGCTTGACTCGAAGTTTCACAGGTATACGCGGGGCCTGCCGAACTTCATCCACCGCATGAGACAGAACGAAATCGACAGTGCCCCTCAGGCTCTCGAGATTCAGGGGTTTGGTCAGAAACTCTTGTGCGCCCAAATCCTTCGCACGCTTCTGATCCTGCTGCGATGCCTTGCCAGAAATGACGATGACCGGAATCTGCAGTCCGAGCCTTTCCATATTTTCGATGAGTTCGAAGCCATCCATCTCAGGCATGGAAAGATCCGTTATCACCAGATCAGGGGGCTCGGTCAGCATTTCTTCGAGCGCCCTCTTGCCATCCGCCACACTGCGTACCGCAGTATCCGAGTTGGTGCGAAAATACTCGGTGAGAATTTCGAGAATGAGTGGCTCGTCATCGACGAGCAGGATGGATGGCATGGTCTACTGTCAATTGATTCCTATGATTCAGCCGTACAGGAGTATAAGTGGTTTGGATTTACAGCGTCAACAATCGTAAGTCGTAATGAGTAATGAGTAAGTTTCTGTCGGGGGCTTATTGGCGATGTTCAAAGGAATAAGGGGCTGTCACGAAACAAGTGTGTCAGGAAAGACCCGTCTGCCTCATCCGATATTCGATACTGGATACTGGATTCTGGCCATTCCGATTCGCTTATGACCCGGTTTCAAATCGAACGTATGTATCCAGCATCGAGCATCAAGCGCCCAGAATCAAGCATCAAGTACCCAGTATCAGGATCGAGCATCCAGCATCCAGCATCCAGCATCCAGCATCCAATGAACTGACACACTTATTTCCTGCCAGACCCTGAGACTTTCAGTTGGATGATTACTTACTCATTACTCATTACGCATTACGCATTACTCATTACGAATCACTTCCATGTCAATTCAGAAAGAACTCTCATACGGCCCCGTGACGATCGAGGTGCCGGCGCGTTCGCAGGCGAGGAGGCTTGACCAGTTCCTGCATGCCAGGTTTCCGAGCTATTCGCGAGCAAGGCTGCAGTCACTCATCAAGCTGGGCGCGGTCACTGTGAATGAGAAGACCGTGAAGCCGAGCTATGCGATTGCGGGCGAAGACATCATCGTCATTGAACTACCCACTGAGCATCATCGGAAGATTGAACCGGAAGCGATCCTGCTCAATATTCTTCACGAAGACGCGCACCTGGTTGTGGTTAATAAGCCGGCCGGCATGGTGGTGCACCCGGCACGGGGCAACTGGTCTGGCACGCTGGTAAACGCACTTCTTCACCACTGCGAAGCTCTTTCGAGCGCAAACGAGGACCCGGGCAGGCCGGGCGTCGTACACCGGCTCGATCAGTACACCAGCGGCGTCATCGTCTGCGCCAAAAGCGATGAGGCGTACTACAAGCTCGGGCAGCAGTTCGAACACCGAACCACGGAGAAGGAATACCTCGCCATCACGGACGGTGAACCGGAATCGAACGAAGGGGAAGTCGATCTGCCCCTGGGCACGGATCCGCAGAATCGGTTACTCCAGGCAGTGCGTCTAATCGGAGGACGCCGGGCGATCACTCATTACGAAGTGCGAGAACGGTTCGATGGGTACGCTTTCCTTCGCATTCGCCCGAAGACCGGCCGTACGCATCAGATTCGCGTGCACCTGCGATCTATGGGATGTCCGTGCCTTGCGGATTCTGCTTACAGCGAACGCAAGGAATTCTGGCCGTCCGATCTCGGCCTCGAAGGGGAGTCAGCACTGATCGAGAGGCAAGCGTTGCATGCATTTCGATTGAGTATTGACCATCCAGCTACAGCAGAACGGGTAACGTTCGAAGCTCCGC
>JASLXP010000450.1 GCA_030740295.1 Planctomycetota bacterium | reverse complement strand
TCTCAGGCGAGACCGGATCAAGTCAAAGTCAGCGATATCTCAGTTCAGTGAGGAAGCAGAAAGGATGTTTCAGTTCGATCACCCGAACATTCTGTCGGTGATTGAAGAGGGAGAGGACCGCGGTGTGCCTTTCTACGTGATGAGATACATCGACGGTGCCAGCTTTGACGAATATGTCCGTGAAGTTCAGGGGGGAGTCGAATGGATACTTGGCGTTATCTACAAAATCTCACTGGCGTTGGAGCATGTTCACGAACGCGGCTGGATACACCGGGATGTGAAGCCCTCGAATATTCTTATCGATGCTGAAGGTGAACCCTATCTCACCGACTTCGGAATCTCACGCCCAATCATGCAGGAACTGAACGAAGAAGAGGATGATGAGACTGCTGGCACGCCCCTTTACATGGCGCCGGAGCAGGTGCTCGCCCCGGACACAGTCGACCAGCGTTCGGATGTCTATGCCCTGGGTATTGTGATGTATGAGATGCTCACGGGTGTCCGTCCCTTTCGGGGGCATGGTACTGAGGATGTCCTTTCACGAATCCTTTTCTGGGAGCCCATCTCACCCCGCCTGCTCTGCCCGACAATTCCCGCGGCAGTCGAAAAGGTAATCATGAAAGCCATGAACAAAAGCCCCAAGAATCGTTACCAGTCCGCTGTCGAGATGGCGCAGGCATTAAAATCTCTCATGCTCAGGGTGGCCATCAACCGCCGCATTCACGCGCATGAAACTTCTGTCGATATTCCGGCAATCAAGAACAACTAGACCAGGGCGGTACCGAGAATCAGGTGGCACGGACGCGACAACCAGCGGCTCAAAGATTTGAAGATTCAAGGATTCAGCGGGACGCTGGCGTCCCCAAGGGACACACGGCAGCTCCAGAATCCTGAATCCCGCTGAATCCTGAATCCAGAGTCCTTGATCCAGGATCCCAATACCACCATCCTGGCCCCCCGTGCCCTCGATTGATTCTGTATTCGCTTTGGCTTTACTACCCAGCCAGAGCGTGCGATCAGCGTACGCCGTTACTCATCACGCAGTCGACAGCCGGTGTCCACGCAAATCAAGATTCTCATGATCGATGATGACCTGGTGACGCGGAAGGTCGCGATGGGGCAACTGCAGCAGGACTTTCCAGGTCTGCACTTTCGTGATGTGGGCACTCTTGAAGAGTTTCGGTCAGCCCTGCCTGAGGATGAGTTCGACGTCATCATTACAGATTTCCAATTGCCTGATGGCAACGGGATCGAGATTCTCAGGCACGTGCGGCGCAACCTGCCGGATTTGCCCGTTATCATGTTTACCGGAACGGGAAGCGAAGAGATTGCGGTCAGAGCCATGAGGTCTGGCTTGAATGATTACGTACTGAAGCGCCCCGGTTCCGGCCGGCTCAGCGCATCGGTGAAGAGCGTCCTTCAGGCTGCCAGGGACAGAGAAGATCTGGAACGCGAGAAAGCGCGATATCATGTGCTGTTTAATCAGGTGCCGGTGGGACTCTACCGTTGCGACAATACCGGAAAGTTCGTGCAGGCAAATCAACGGATGGCTGAGCTGCATGGTTTCGAAGATTCGGAAGCCTTTCTTGATCAGGAATTCACGCTTGCGAATGATCTGAGAGCCGCGCTCGACGTTGAGGGAATTGTTGAGAGCTTTGAGACGAGTCTGCTGCAAAAGGACGGTGACCGGCTCTGGCTTAGACACAGCGCACAGGCAGTGAGAACTTCCTCCGGCTCAACATTGCACTACGAAGGCGCGGCCGAAGACATATCAGAAAAGAAGACTGCCGAGCGGAAACAGGAACGTCTGATCAACGCCCTGCGAAGCATCGTTCACGCCGCCAATGAAATCAGTGCGTGTAAGGGTTTAGAAGGCCTCTACAAGAGCGCTGCAGAGTTCGCACACCGGTTTATCGGCCTGGAACGATGTGCCATTTTTATCGAGGATGGAGACGTGATGCGCGGCACATATGGCATTCGGACAGACGGAGAGATACTGAATCTCAAGGAAGTCTCTTTTGGCAAGCCACAGGGCACGACCGAACGGTTCGGCCTCGCGGTTGAGGAGGACGTCCACTGGACTCTCCTCAGAAACCCGCTTCTGGATTGGGACAACGAGTTTCAGAACGATGCGCCCAGAAACTGGCTGGCAATCACCAGCATAACGCCGCTCCAATCCGGCCAGCGTTCAAAGGGAGTCTTTCTCAATGACGCTCTTTCTGACGCAGAGCCTGATTCGAGCAAACAGGCCATTCTCTCAATTTTCTGCTCGCTGCTTGGGGATATCATTGAGCTCAAAGAGACTGCAGAGGCTCTTCGGCAAAGCGAAGCGCTCTTCCGCACCCTGAGCGAAAACAGCCCTGTCGGTATCTGGCATTTCACTCCCGATGGCCTGACGGCTTATCTCAATCCGGTCATGTCTGAAATGCTGGAGATCGAAGATGCGAATGAGATTAAGGGACATCGTTATTACTCCTTTTTCGTCGAGCAGGCCCCACCACGGCTGGTGGATCGGAGGAGCAGTGATTCCGGTGCGCGGGAGTTGGAGATTATTGGCAAGAACGGTGGACGGAAAACTGTGGTGACTGCCGGCGCCCCTTACTTCACCCAGGAAGGCGCCCTCCACAGCATGATTCGCATCTTCGTCGACGTTACCGAGCAGAGCGAGATTGAACGCCAATTGAAAAATGTGGTGAACAGCGTGCCCCTCGTTCTCTACGCAACCGATCCCGATGGCACGATCACATTCTCAGAGGGAAAGGGACTGGAATCCCTGGGTCTCAAACCGGGCGAGGCGGTGGGCCAGAGCATTCAAGAGATGTACTCGGATTACCCCGACGTTCTGCGACAGTTTGATCGCGCCGTCCAGGGGGAGGAGTTCTCTTTCACCAGTGAAGTTCAGGGAGTCCACTGGGAAGGCCGTTACTGGCCCGTTTTCGATGGGGATGGCAGCGTGAAGAGTCTCATTGGAGTAGCTCTGAACGTCTCGGATCGCGCTCGGCTTGAAAAGGAAGTTCTCGAGATCAGTGCCGAAGCACAAAGACAGATAGGGAATGACCTGCACGACAACCTCGGTCAGCAGCTCACCGGCATTTCATTCCGTGCAAAGGCGCTTTCGCAAAGACTGCAAGCCCTGAATCTCTCGGAGGCAGAGGACGCCCAGCAGATCAGTGAACTGGTCAACCAGGCAATTGATCAGACGCGCAAGCTCGCCCGTGACCTGATTCCCGTGCATCTGGAATCAACCGGATTTATCGATGCCCTTCGCGACCTCTGTGAGAACGTAGGAGGCCTCTTCGGCGTTGCATGCACGCTGGAGTCGGAAATGGAGCTTGTGCTGGAGGAACATGCCACAGCCACCCACCTCTACCGAATCGCGCAGGAATCTATCAACAACGCAGTTCGCCACGGCGGTGCGAAACAGATCGTTCTTTCGCTAAGGGCAAACGGCGATCTTATTACCATGTCTATCGAGGATGACGGTGCCGGCTTCCCAGACGACCGAGACGGCGAAGATGGGCTTGGCCTGAACATCATGAGGTATCGGGCAGACATGATAGGTGCCACCATCGAGTTCTCCGACCGGCCTGGCGCAGGAACGCGCGTTGCCTGTTCATTCAGGATTTAGC
>JASLXP010000449.1 GCA_030740295.1 Planctomycetota bacterium | reverse complement strand
TAATATCAGAGGCCGGGGGAAGCGTAGTTCTGAGCCCTGAAAATGGCTGCGAATTGGCCGCGCAGGCTTTGACGGGTACAGATAACCAACCGTGTGATAATGCTTTAGGCGCAGATGGTTACGGGGTTCGAATCCCCTATCCTCCACCACTTTTGACTAGCGGCCCATTATCCACACTTGAGTTCTTTACGAGCCAGTGGATTACAGGCGGTTCCAACTCTTCACCGTTCCAGATAACGCCTTTGGGGAATATCAAACCCTGAAACTTCTGGCGGAACTCCAGCGAATTGTTCAGCCACATCTTTCTGGCGTCGCCCAGAATCGTGTCAGTGAAGGCCAAAACGGCTTCGATGTCATAGCCCTCGGCCAAGCTCTCTGAGTGCTCCACTTGCGCCACGGTTAGCGGAGGAAAGCTCACCTGGGTCGCCTCCGAGATACCACTCAAGAGTGGCCGAATACTGACCATCGCAGCCAAGCCACCGCTTCTCGAACCGGGATGACTCGGATGAAAACCGCCAGCAAACATTACTAATCAGATATAGAGAAGCGATTCACCCAGTCGCCCTGGAAGCTCGCGGCCATCGAATCAGAACGGACCCCGAAACAGTCCCAGAACCCCTGCTGTTGAAGCCGAAAAGCTCTTCGCATCAGAACCGCATTCGATGTGACCATGGCTCCACCCCCGGCAGCAGCGACCTGCCACCCGTCTGAAGCTATCCCACGCCAGACACCTCCCGAAGTAATTCCCTAATCTAGATCCCGCGCAAGCTCGGAACATCGGGCTACTCGAACCAGAGGCTGAAAGCATGGCTTCGCATGCCTTCAGCCATATTTGTGGTGTGGTTGTCCTTAATCGTATTGCGCAATCTCGATCCAATTCTCTGCCGGATCTTTGACAAACTGATATCGATGAATCGGGCTCTGCTCAGTCTCTCCAATGAGTTCAACGCCATTCTGGATTAACTTTGCCTTCATCGCTTCGATATCATCGACTGCAATGACGATCGTAGTTCTGCAGTCATCGGAATCCGTAGGACTACGCCGAAAGCCACCGTGGATCGTAAAGTAACATCCATCGTTCTTGAGGATCAACATATTGGCTTGCTCAGCCAAGTCGGCTTCAAGTTCAATGCCGATCAGGTCGCAGTAGAACTGCTTCGCACTCGCGAGGTCATCCACGAATACCATTACCTGGCCTATCTTTGGTGTCATTTTCTCTCCACACAACAATGAGCGGAGCGATGGGCTGGGCTAGGCAAACTCCCCGGGCCTTCGGCCCTGATCGTCCTGGCCCGTATAGTCGCCATGTCGACAGAAATAGCACGTCTCCTTGTCCCAGAAGTGTGCATTCCAGATACCGAGCGCGTATTTTTCCAGCGGCGGGTTCCCACCGTCTCGCGTGGCCGGCAACCGTGCCAAAACACCAGAAACGGCACCTCGTCCTTCACTTCGTGGTAGCAGGCCGCGTAGAGATGCTTGGACGGGCCGTCGAAGTACGTGGGGCATTCGTATTCTAAATCCCAACCCAGGTGCTCGCCCCAGGGGAAAAGCCCGGCGGGTCCTCGCGTATGCCGGAACCACCATACCAGGGCCTCGGTGGCCGCCGCTTTGTATTTGGGATCTCCTGTTATGCGCGTCAGGTCAAACAGCAGCACGTAGAGATCGCGGTCCTCGTAGGGATCACAGCCGTGAACCGTCACCTTGTGCGGTCCCTCCGGCTCAAGGCCGCCGGGATAGTTGAGCACTATGTTGAAATCGAATCTCCGGAACGCTGTTTCTAAGCCCTTGGAGACTCGTTTGGGTTCGGCGAACAGGGGCTGGGCGAGGATGCGCGGTTGCGCCGAGCGCGTCAGGCTGTTGGCGAAGAGCGGACCGTGCACCTTACCGTAGCGTTCGCGTCCATACCGGATCATGCAGTCGGCGAAGTCGATTGCCGCCATCAGGTATTCCTCCCTCGGATCGGACCTCGCGTCAGCCCCATCGGCCTTTGGCAGGGAGGTCGCCAAAAAAGCCAACGCCAATAGCAGGACGCAAGTGCGACGCACGCGGCGTTGGGCGAAGTCATTCCCTCCTTTGTTCCTGGGATTGAGTATCATGCCGGGTCTAATCTTCGTGCCGAACGTCCGAAATCAGCGATGCCGGACGAACTGCAGGAGTGAACGGAAACGGAAGATGTGAAGGCCACGGCAGAGCCCGGAGCCTAGCGGAGCCATCGGTATTCGCTGGATTTCGTTTGTTAGGGATTCTTCTTTGTTCTCCCGTCATTGATCCATCCCCCTTCAGAATTCGCTCTGATCACGCAATGGTAGAGTTCTCCATCAACTGTTCCATCACACTCGACTACGAATTCGCCACGGTCAGGACGCACAGCAAATGTGGCCATCTTCATCTTCTCAAGGTTCCACCGCTCGGTACAGGTCTGCTGTATATTCTCATATACCGAGTCGTCAATTGACGGAGTATCTGGGAACAACACTGACCCCTTCTTGAGAATCTCGGGCGTCGAAGATGGCGTATCCATTTGAGATCGACTGCAGCCGACCATGGCCAGCTCAGTGACCAAAAGCAGGGATAGAGTCTTCACAATCGTCTCTCCCTAACGTCAAAAATCAGAGACTGAAACGGCTCCTGCCACCTTAAGGACGGCAGGTTAGGGCATCAGTCCAGTCACTTTTCTCGCCCCGTTACCGAGTATTCTATCTTCTGTGAGATAACGAAGCGATTCTCAACGGACTCTTCGCACCAGGCATGATCTCCGCCACTGGTACTTCTGTTCGGGCGTAACGGTCTTGACCTTGGCCAGGTCCTCACAGACGCGCCCGTCACGATTGACTGCGCGGCCTGTCGACAAACCAGTACATCCTGTCAGGAGAGAAACAGCCAGGACACAGGCAACTGCGATACGCTTTATCATGGCAATTTCTTGTTTCTTAAATGTCACTCAACAACCTTCCGCCGCTTCAGTGTATGCCACGCGTCCAGTTTGGCGCGCAAGTCTGTATCTTCGCTCGCAGATCCGATCCTGGCCACAAGTTGCCGCTTGCAGTCTGCTCACGGAGTGAGTCCAACGCCCTGCTTCGGAGTTTATCCTGCGATGGCCTGACCGCCTTCGCATAATAGTGTCCGTTTACGCCAATTCTGGTGCCTAATTGAGACAGGGAGAAATCGCCGGCCGCAGGTGTCGAAGAAGAAGAAGCCGGCTGGGAGCCGGCGCGGCCAGGAAAGATCGTTGCTCTCTCACGGGGCAGGCGTTTGCGCCGGCTTTCCTGTTCTTCTTCTGATGAAACACCGGTCGTCCCATGCGTCATACAGTGTCGACAGTTCCTTTACTTTCACCGGAAGTTCCGCGGCCATGTAGATCAGTTCGGTTCGGTCAGCTTCCAGGTCACAGAATCATGGCACAGACCGGTTCCCTCTTACGGCGTCGCAGGCTTCCACTGCTTTATCGCCTGGCCGAGCTCGTCGAGCAACCGCGTGTTGGGAATGTAGTCGGGGGCTGGGCCCATGGTCGGGCAGATGCGGCCGCCTTCGGAATGTTCGTTCCAGGCGTAGATGAGGACGCTGTTGGCCGCGCAGTTCGAGGGGTGCCTGGCGACCCAGTCCAAACCGGCCAGTACGTGTTCCTTGAACTCGCCCGGGGAGGGTTCCAGGTAGTGCTTGGGGCTGAAGCGACTCGGCAGTACCGTGTGACGGGGAAGGTGACTGGCACCGCTCATGAGCGGCACGACCAACTGCCGCTTTGGATTGTTGCCCATGCCGCAGTCGCTCTGAAGGAATCCTCCGCGGATGTTGGGCCATAGCCGGGCATACGGTGTGCCTTCTTTCGTCGAGCCGAACGCTGCACGGTAGGCGGATACCGCGTCCAATCCCGCTTTGTCGAT
>JASLXP010000448.1 GCA_030740295.1 Planctomycetota bacterium | reverse complement strand
AAACTCTTGCCGAGCTCGTCAACGTATACGTCCGTACCGCCCTCCCCGACCCGCCGGCAGAAGATGAGGAATCAGCAAAGCCTGCGCCTCCTCCGTCAGCCCCGCAAGTCAAGAAGCTTCTCAGGAAAGCCACCGGCATCGCGCAGTCCATCCTCAAGACCGACGATTCAGACAACGCCGCCGCGCTCGCGACCGCGTACGTCATCGAGGCATTCATGGAATCTGGCCAGCAGTTCGATGGCCTCACCCAGCTTGCCCGCCTGCAGCGATACCAATCGGATCAGCGATTCCGTGGATTGCACGGCATCTTTCTCGACGCTCGAAAGAAGTTCGCTGAGCCCGCGCTGCACGCGCTTACGCACGATGAGATCGAGCTCAAGACCTGGCGTTTCAAGCAGGATCAGAATAACAGCGGCGAGGCCGAAGACTGGGTCTCCAAAGCAGACCATTCGCAATGGCAGCAGGTTTCCGCGGGCAAAGACTGGGGTGACTTCGATGGCTACGGCTGGTTTGCCGTCGAGCTTGACCACACCGGCTCGCCCGACCCCTACAAACTGAGCTTTGAATCCATCTGCGACGAGGCATGGGTCTACGCCAACGGCGCGCTGGTCGGCAATCTCAAGGAGGGCGCGAACGAGGTCAACTTCCCGATTTCGGGCGAGGATGAAATCAAAAAACTCAGTCTCGTCGTTCGCATTCATGACAAGGGCGACGAAGGCGGGCTCACGGGCAAGGTCATGCTCAGCCAGCCCCGACCACTCGCGGATGCCGACCTGCTGAAGTCTGCGCTCTGCAACCATGCCCTTGGCCGGGCCGATGAGGCCGTCCGCCAGTACGATGCATATCTCAAGTACATCGAGAAAGAAGGCATCCCCGCGGGCCTCGGCGATCCACGGCCCCTGATTGCCGGCATGAAGACCGACATCCATCTGCTGCGCGGCGAGCTGGAAGCTGTCGAGCAATCCCTCACCGAAACGCCAAGCCCCTTCCTGCTGCTCCGCCTCGCCAATGCATTCGGGGCCAAGAAAGATGACGACAAGGCGTTTCAGTATCTGAAACGCGCGCGGGAAGTTTCCAAACGAAGCCCGCACACCATCCGACGCCTCGCCCAGGCTTACGAACGTCGCAACATGTTTGAAGAAGCCATTGCCGAATACACCACCCTCCTCAGCGCGCTCAGCAAATCCGACGTCGAACCGCTCAAACGCCACATCGTTTACCTTGCTGCGCATCGCTGGCGCAATATCAAGAAGGCCCGCAGCGCCGCCCGGACTTTCAACAAGAAGGCCCCAAGCGCCTATTGGGAACGCACACTCGCCGACCTCCATAAGGATCGTGACCCCCGTGATTACGACAAGGCCAGAAAGCACTATCGCAGCTACCTTGGGTACGCTGGCAAGGAGGATGTCGATATCTGGCACGGCGGCGCGAGCATCTGGGATGTGCTCAACCGTGAGAAGAAATACGACGAGGCCATGAAGTGGGCCGAGGAATGGCGCAAGCGCTATCCATCGCACTCCCGCTCGCTGGAGATGATCTACCTCATCGGCCAGACCCACCGCAGCCGCAACCGCATCGCGGACGCAGCGAAGGTCTACAACGAGCTCATCGATCAGTATCCCGATTCCAACGCCGCGCTCCTCTGCGCACGCTCGGCCATTGATTCGTTTACTTCGGATTTGCGGGACGGCATCGTCAAAAAGTGGTTCGAGAAGAATCCGGGAGACGAGCGCGCTGCCGAACTCTACCTGCGTCTCGGCCAACGTTACGAGCCGGAGGCCGGCGGGCTCGAACGCGCGATCGAGGCATACAAAGTCGTGTGGAATAACTTCCGCGCCAAGTCGCCGGAGAACTTTCGTGCGGCCGATCGTCTCAGCCACCTGCTCTTTGCCACCGGCAAGCTCGAAGATGGCGCAAAGGTCAGCCAGGAGATCCTTGCTCTCGCGGAAAGCCAGACCCAGGGCGAGGCTGTCCGTGCCTGGTATCGCCTGCTCGATCACTACGGCCCCCGCGCCGCATTCAAGGCCGAGGTCGACACCACTTTTTCCACAGGCACGACGCCCGGCCGCATCACCGACGGAGACACCAACGGCCGCGGCGGCAATCCCCGCTACTCGTGGCTTTCGGAAATATCGCCCCGCGAACACTGGGTCGATCTTGCGCTCTACAATTCCGCACAGGTCAACCACATCCACGTTTTCTGGGGAAATGCGAAGGAGCTCCCCAAGCAATACAAGCTGCAGTATTTTGACGGCAAGGCTTACAGGTCCGTGTCCGGCTACAACAACTGGCGCGAGGCGACAGGCCCGTCCGAGGAGCTGAAATTCAAGAAACCGGCCACCACCACCAAGCTGCGCATCGTGCAGGCCGGCAGCGGGGGCTCGACCGCCAAACCCAACCAGATGACCGTCGCAGAGGTGCGCGCCTTCGCTCTGCAGCCGGATGTCGCGGTCGCCCGCTACAAGGAATTCGTGCGCGACATGATCCGGCAGTTCACCGGGCGCCGCGAGGCTTTTCATGCGCGGAGGCATCTCGTCAATTTCCATCTCCTCCGCAACGAATTCATCGAATCCAATATCGAGACGCAGCGCCTCCTTTACGGCTCGCCGAAAGGGGACGCCTGGCACTGGGATCAGATCGTCGCCCTCGCCCGCACCCGCACCGCGCAGGAACGCCACGGCGAGGCCGCGGGCATCTACCGCACCCTCCTCAAGCTCAATCCCACTTACGGTGACAAAGCCAAGGTGGCCGCAGTCGAAGCCGAGCTTGGCGAAGCCCTCAAGGCCAGCGGCTCCGGCTCGCTCGTCATCGACCCGAAAGCGCCCGAAGCCGGCCTGCTCTGGGGCAACGCGTTTGCCCTCTCCGGCGAGGAGGAGCTGGCATGGCAGCGCTACCTCGAAAACATCGAGCTCTTCAAAGAACACCAGCACAAGATGAGCGTCGAGTTCCTCGCGATCATCGTGAATCGCCACCTCAATGAAAAGCAGATCAAGCATGGCGTCGAAATCTGTATGGGGTTTGTTACCCAGCGCGGCGGGGATGCGGCTGTCTCCGATTCGGACAGAGCCAAAATGCTGCTCCTGCTCGGCGATTGTTATTACCGTGACCAGCGATTCGAAATCGCCCGAGAACACTACACGACCGCGGCCAACGCGTACCCCGAGACTGCAGAGGGCATCGAGGCCCGTTTCAAAATAGCGTCGGTGTTCATCGCACAAAAGCTCTTCGACCGCGGCGCTGACATCCTCAGTGATCTCCTCGAAAGCAAAGACACTCAGACCGTCATTCGTGCGCACATCATGATGGGCATCCTTTACACCGGCGCAGGCGAAAAGAAGGCAGCAGTCGACGAATTCCGAAAGGTGTTGATGATGAGCCCGGGCGCACAGACCGCGGATGAGATCATCTTTCGCCTCGGCTCGGTCTACCACAAACAGGGCCGTTACAAGGAAGCCATCGACACCCTCAAACTCATCGGCGCATGGAGCGGTGAGACCCGCCGGGTAGTCGATATCGGCGGGGAGATGCGCATCCGCATTTCCGATCAGGATCTCACCGTTACACGCGGCTCGGCGGACGTGCCGGTCATTATTCAGGTGGTCGGCCCGGACGGCGAGAAAAAGGATCGTGAGCGCGTTCTCCTCACCAAATCCGAGGCCGGCGCAGGGCTCTACGTCGGCGGTGTCAAGACCAAGCTCGGCGAGCCAAATCCTGACGACCACACCTTGCAGGTTACCGGCGCCGACGTCATTTCTTATTCCTACGATCCTGACTTTGTGAGGGACTTCGTCCTCGAACAGACGGAGGCGTTCACTCTCAAGGTCGCTTCCAATGCCGAATTTGAGGCGAGCTCGACCGAGATAAAGG
>JASLXP010000447.1 GCA_030740295.1 Planctomycetota bacterium | reverse complement strand
GAAGGTCTCCTGCGCCAGATCGCGGGGCGCCTTATAGACCAGCCTGTCCCCCTGCTGATTGGAAGCGCGCCCAACCTGGCCGCGAATCAGGTCTCGCACCGCGTTGTAGGTCATGAAGAAGGCGGTGCAGTAGGGCAGGTTGTTCCATTGATTGTCGCAGGTGGTGGTGAAGAAGATCACACGCCCCTCTCCAAAATCGCGGCGGACGGCAAAAGGCTTTCCGTTGCTGTATCGGGCGATGACCTTCGGTTCGCCGACGGCGATCGATTTCCTTTCGCCTTTGTCTTCGGGATCGGAGTCGGTCTTCTCCGGCGCTTCTTTTTCGCTATCGGGCACCGGCTTAGGAAGAACGACTTCCCAACTCTTGGAAAAACGGGGACGACCGTAGGTGACCTGTTTGACCTCGGTGGTGTTGCCCGTATCAAAAATAACATCGCTGAGCGCCCCCGGCGTGGTGGCCAACGAGAGGAGCTGTTCTGAATCTTTGAGCTCAGCAAACTTTGCCCCGACCACTTTCTCCAGCCGGGCCGGCAGGAGACCCTGTCCGTTTTTGTAGAGCAGCTCACTGTATGTGAAATCTTCGCTGTCGGTGTTTTCGCCCGGAAACAGGATCAGGCTTCCGCCGTTTGCGACAAAGTTCTCCAGCGCGGCGATGAAATCGACGGAAAGCTCGCTCACGTTCGCCAGAACGACCACCATGTATTCGTCGAGCTCGTTGGCCGACTCGTCGATGCTCTCGGATTTGCCTGATTCGTCTGCTGCTTTTTGCAGCTTCCAGTCGAGGCCGTTCACTTCATCCAAGGTCATGCGAACCGGGTTGTAGAGGAAACGGGCGTCCGGATCGTTCCGAAGGTAAGGCGCAAGAAGGCGGCGCAGGTAGTAAGTGTCGCCGACCTTTTCCCTGGTCTCCTCTTTGAGGTCAGAGCCTTCGACGCAGAGGATTTTCACCTCCTCACGAACCTCGACGGCAAGGAAACGGCTGTTGTCCAGAGCCAGGTTGTCGCCGTCCTCCAGAAAAGCTTCGACCAGGTAGGAGCCTGCCTTCGGAAACAGATAGGGCTCGATGTCCACTTCCAGACCGTGCAAACCGGGTGGGATTTTTGAAAGGGTCTGTGTGTTGCCCACCTGCCGGCCCTGGAGGGCGTCCACAAGTCTGTTTTCGTCGGGCGCTTTCAAGGGCTCAGATTCAAGTTCATCCTTCCCATCGGGAATGGCGAACTCGTCTTCATCCGGAAGGCCGTGAACCCGCATCCCCAACCGAATGTCTTCCTGGGCATGAGTCCCGGAGTTGGTGACGCGAACTTTGAATTGCGTGGGCGTGTGAATATCGGCCAGGCCATCTGGAAGTCCGAGCGAAGCGATGGCCAGGTTCTGTGGTTCTGCGTCGCCAACGTCGATGACATAAAAGCCGCGGGCTTTCGACAAGGCTTTTACCTTTTCTCGATTAACCGCATCATCCGTATCAATCCGCCAGGGACGCGACTGCATGTCGGTGAACAGGTAAACGTCTTTGCGGGTGCCGAAGAGAGCCGGCAACAGCTCGGCCACTTTTTTGATCGCCAGGGACATGTCGCCGCCCCTGGTGCTGACGCGGATTTCGTCCTGGATGATCCTCTCCGCCTGGCTGAGATCGTCCGTGGGTGTATCGAGCAGCGTTCGGGCAGTTTCATCGACCGTGACAATCTGCACTCGGCTGCCTCGCCCGAAGGAACTCAGCAGTTCCAGCGCGCCGCGCCTGGCCCGCTCCAGCAGCGTCTGGCTGCCGGACACCATTCCCATGCTGTAAGACGTATCGAAAATGAAAAGCGCATCAGTCGCATCTCCTTCCGGTCCGGCCACCGTGCCCGAGTCCCTCGTATGAACGCACGACAATCGCCCCATGGCCAGCACCACACAGCCTAGGGCCAGGCACCGTAAAGCGAGAAGCACGGCATCCTTCAGCTTCAGGACTCGATGCTTGGTCTGCACCACTTCCGTAAGAAAGTCCATCGCCGCCCACCTCACCTCCCGATACCTGCGCCGGTTCAGCAGATGAATGATGACGGGTATCGAAACGACGAATCCGCCGAAGAGCATGATGGGGGCGAGGAACATCCTAATGCGTAATTCGTAATTCGTAAAGAAGAGGCGGTCCTCTGCAGCAAATCGGTCTCTGATTACGAATTACGCATTACGGATTACGGCGTTCAGTCTCTCCCCTCCTGAAAGATCGGCAGATACCGATTCGGGATGCACAAGACCATTACGGCGATGCTGGTGGCCATGATTGGGCCGGCGCCGGAGCCTTTCCAGTAGCCGGATTTGCTTTGAGCCTTGACCAGGTTGTCACGGAGACGGGGGAATGACTGCCGCCAGTATTTGTCTCCGGCCTGATACATGGCCTGAGCGTAGTAATAGGTGGCGTAATAACCGTGGCCGCCGTTGGGGAGGTTCTTCGTAGTGGAATTTTCCAGTAACCAGTCGAGCGACTTTCGAACCGGCAAACCTTCTTTACTGTCCCAGGTGAGCTTGCCCGCAGCCTGGAGTGAGACGGCGCCGGCGGAGGACATCGGTACGTTGATGCCGGCAGGGCCGCTGTACCCGAAGCCGCCGGTCTCTCTGTTGTGGTGTCCGAGTAGATATTTGACCGCCTTGTCCACGGTTTCCTTCGGGACGTAGATGCCGGAGTTGATCGCTGCTCGCAAAGCCATCATCTGCATCACGCAGAGCGAAGTGTCGTGATCGCCGGGCCGGGCGACGTACTGCCAGCCGCCGCGGCTGCCCTGGCAATCGACAATGAGGTCAACCGCCCGAACCAGTTTGGCTTTGATCCTCGGGCTGTGACTCATACCGTACGCTTCGGCAAGCGCGAGCGTGGCCAGACCGTGGTTGTACATATCGTAGTGAGCGGGCCCGATGTGGAGCAGGCCGTTGGGCTTGGCGTTCTTCATGATGAAATCCAAAGCGCGTGACAGCTCGGCGCCATACTCGCCCCTGCCCGGCGTATTACCCGCGGCCATTAACGCCACACACGAGAGGCCCATCAGACCCATGTGATCCGGCCGCGTCGTCGCCGTCCTCCATGAGCCATCCTTCTCCTGATTGCGAACCAGCCACGCCAGACCCCGGCGAATCGCAGCCTTCGATTCCGGTGTCATCTCATCGGGAGGCGATGCGGAAACTGTCGAGACAGACGGCGCGAGCAGTAGAAAGATCGGCAGGAGGCGATTCATTCGTAATTCGTAATTCGTAACCAGAAAAGACCGTCAAGTGGAATACACCTACTCATTATTCACTGATCATTAGAAACTCACCGCCCCGTTTCGCTGATTCCTGTGCCATCAGGCATGCCTTCGAGACAGCCAGAACATCTCTGGTTGATATGAAACTGTCGCGGCCTTCACGTATGGCTTCGATGAGTTCCTGGACGAAGACGCCGCCGCGATCTTCCGGAAAATCAGGCTCATATGCGCCCTTCGCATTCGAAACGATGAGGACGTGATTGCTCGCGTATGCTCGCAGATGCGCGGAACCTTCGGTGCCCATGATGATGACGCGGGTGTCGCCAAAAGAGGGTGACTGTTCCGGCGTGAGCCAGTCCGCGGTGAGCGTGGCCAGTGAGCCATCGCTCATCTGAAACGAGGCCTGGGTGTGATCGATGAGGCGGGGCTCTTCAGTGAATTTCTTGCAGGCCTGCAGGGCATGCACGCCGACGCACTCCGCGCCGGTCAACCAGCGCACCTGATCCACGCCGTGGCACGCAACGTCGTGGAAGGTGCCGGTGTATTGGCTCGAATCGAAATACCAGGGAGTGCCGGACTTTCGATTCGTCTTGTGCGGGTGGGTGGAAATGATGCTGACAATATCGCCGAGCTCGCCGGCAAGGATGGCTTCACGGACGGCCAGGAACGGCGGATAGCTGCGGGAGGTGAACCACATCGAAAGAGCGATTCCTGATTCCTTGACGGCGCAACGAATGCGTTCGAGGCCATCCAGGTCGTAACAGAGCGGCTTATCCAAAAGGACGTTTGCGCCTGCGGCCGCGCACTTCTCTACAATGTCAACTTTTTCTCTGTGAACGACACCTTCCAGAACGAGCTCCGGCTTCGCGGTCTCCAGCATCTTCTCGAGGCTGTCGAAACGTGGGATATCCAGTTCCTTTGTGTACCGCTCATAGAGCGCGTCGTCCGGTTCAACGAGGCCGACGATTTCGCCGTCCGGTGCATTTACAGCCGAGTGGAACATTCCTCCGATGTGTCCGTAATGGACCCCCATAATTCCAATGCGCATGGATTTCTCCGTGTGAGGTGAATGTGTATTCTCAGGGATTCGAGGTCAACAACGACTGGCAAGGCCACCCATGGACAAGGTCAGATTCAGATGCCTTTCCGTGGGATGGTTATGTGAAGCCTGGAATAACGTCGAGAGTGGATGAGATTTCGCGTCGCTGGAAACTCACAATAGTCTGCACATCGGAACGGCATCATGCATACTCTCAACATTTTTTCCAGGCTTCACATAACCATCCCACGGACAGAAAACAATCCGGTTGCTGATTCCGGAATCCGCTGGAGCGGATCACAACAAACCGTACTGCCATGAAATTTAAGGGCATTTTCATAACCGCGACCGACACGGAGGTCGGGAAGACGATCATCGCTGGCGGCCTCGCTTCAGCCGCGCTGCAAAGAGGAATAGATGTCGGTGTGATGAAACCTCTCGCCTCGGGAGCACTTGAAGATCAAAGGGGACCCTACTCGATCGATGTGCGTTTCCTAGCCAGATGCATCGGCCTCGATAGAGAAACGGATGACCAGTGCGCAGTGCTGTTGAAGGCGCCGATGGCGCCCATGCCTGCCGCGGAAGCAGAAGGTGCCAGCATTGACATGGCTGCCGTGTGGAGCTCTATCCAAAGATTGAAGGCGGCACATGACTGGCTGATCGTCGAGGGGATCGGCGGACTGAAGGTCCCGATTACGCAACGGTACCACGTTATCGATTTTGCGGCCGAGCTCGGATTGCC
>JASLXP010000446.1 GCA_030740295.1 Planctomycetota bacterium | reverse complement strand
GCCCGAGAAGGCAAAGGCGAAATACGCCGCGGACCTCACTGCATGGAAGGCATGGCTCAAAGGTGGAAGAAAGGGCAAGGCACTTCGCCGGCCACGCGTGCCCATCCAGCCGCGCAAAGCGCATAACTATCCCTCCAACCTTTTCAATGCGATGCTCAATCCTTTGGCGCCGTTCTCCATCCGCGGGGCTATCTGGTACCAGGGCGAATCGAACGCCGGGCGTGGGGAGCACTATCGAATCCAGTTGGAACGACTCATCACCTCGTGGCGCGGTCTCTGGGGATACGACTTTCCGTTCTATTTCGTTCAACTGCCGGACTTCCGGGCCCCCTGGACGAAGCCGGTCGAAGACCATGGATGGCCTCAGATTCGTGAGTCGTTCATGAATACAGCGAAGGAAGTACCGGGTACCGGCATGGCCATCACTCTCGGTCTCGGCGATGAAAAGGACATTCACCCAAAGAATAAGCAGGATGTCGGCGACAGGCTGGCTCGAGTGGCTCTGCACAAGACTTACGAAAAGACCGGCTTCGCCTGGTGCGGCCCGATCTTCAAATCTTGCGAATTCGCCGGCGGAAAGGCGAGGGTGACTTTTGACACCGGCGGAGCACCACTGTCTGTGCAGGGAGGCGGAGAGTTGTTCGGATTCGCGATGACCGGAACGAAAGGCTTGCCCGTCCATGCAAAAGCGGTGATAGAGAAACCGGATACCGTCGTGGTCAGTTCCCCAAAAATAGAGCAGGCAGTCATGGTCCACTACGCGTGGGCAATTAACCCCAAGGGAGCAAACCTCGCCAACACCGGCGGCCTGTCCGCGTCGCCTTTCCGATACGGCGAGATGCCAAAGTTCGATGTCTTCGCCAAATACCTGCCCGAAGAGGCGAAGGCTTACAAGCTCGTCTACTCATTCGACCCCACTGCATCGAAAATGACTGACGGCAACACCCGCTTTGTGTATGAAGAAGACCTTTCTGCCGGGCTCAAGGGCCCGTTCAAGAAAGTGGCGTACTTCATGGCTCTGCAGGATCTCGATGGCAACGAGACCTACGCCTTCGTCTCGATGGATCCGTTTTCAGACGACGTGAAGAGGATCGGAGTGCCGACCAAAGGAAGCGGTGCGCGTTTTCAGGTTCTGGTGAAGGGTGCGTCCGTAAAAACCAACGTGCCCGGCGTGACGAGTGGAGAGTTCCCCGAAGGCTGCAACATCGAGTTCTGGGACTGCAACTACGGCGGGGCGAACGCAACAAAAGTGGCGGGCGCCGACAACAGTCGTCTGGATTTCGGGGACACCATGGGAGCCACAAGATCACCGGGTTACGGCTGCATGCAAATCCACAACTGGAAAGAAAAGCATTCCATCATCTGCTTCAACCGCTTCGGCTCAGGCAAGAACAACGATGTCGGCATCGGAAACTCGACCGGCAAGACGAGCGACTGGACATTTACGGCGAGCGCGAAGAACTATTCCCGTGGGGATTTCAGAGTATTGATCTTGCCATGATGGAAACCGCGCAATTCGGCTCCAGAAATCCATAGATTTCTTCTATTTTCCTGCCCGCTCCAGCTCCAGTGCTTTCATGTATTCGATGGCCTTGGCGTTGCTGATCCCTTCAAAATCCCAGAGCACCAGGTGGACTTCTTTTACGTCCTCCAGGGGCTGCAGAATCAGGTAGCTGGCGTAGTTCGAGGTCCTGGCTTTTGCCGACTTCGTTTCGTGAGGATAGTAGAGTGCGGCGCACGGGCCGATGCCGCGTTTCAGGGCGAAATCAAAATGATCGTCGGCGAATAACGCCCATGGCTCTTCTCTGGTGAGCATGATGTCTTCGTTGTTTCTGTTGCCCAGCACTACCTCGCGGTCGGCAGTGACCGTATGCCGTTTGCGGGTGTCTTTGCCGGGCCGATATCCGCCCGCGAATGAGCTCGGGTAACATTGAAGCTGGATGCTGCGACTCTTTGCGTCAGGAAGTTTGAGAGTGACCAGCAGCTTGTCATCACGATCCCTTAATTCGAAAAGGGCGGTTACCGGGCCGCCTGGTGACTGCCAGGTAACGTTGACCAGGCCAACCTTCGGGCCCAGCTTCACAACGGACAATACACCTTCGCTCTCGCTTGATTTCTTGCCATCGATGCCGATGTGAAGGAAACCGTTGCCATACCAGTTCGCATCTTTGGGGCCGAGCCCGATCTGTTTCCCGTTGAATCTTAATTCGTAGATACGGGTCCCGGAATCAAGTTTGACCAATGTCCGTCCGGTTTCTTTGCCGCGTCTCTTTTCGGGCTGTTGGCTGACCGAGACATCGGCGTGCAAGACCGAATGAAACAATAACAGGGAAAGGCGAACTGTTTTCATGATCATGATTTCCGAAGTACGAGTGGGACAGAAGTTTCAGGGAGGCCTATTCAGTGGGAGCTAAGACGAATCTCGACACTTCTCCCGCTCACCACATCCTCGGCTCTTACCTTCCAGACTCCGGTCGGATCGTTGACGGCCAGGACCAACTGGAACGTTCCACTGCCATCTTTTGCAATGATGTTCCGTGAGTAGTGCTCCCGTTCCGCGCCCGAGGGATCGATGACCGTGCATCGGAGGACGTGATGTGTGGGGCGGCCTGTCGATGCTCTGACTGTGAAATTGAATTTTGCGGGAGACAGTGCTTTCGTTTCCTTCGGGCCGGTGGCAGCGGCGATTCCTTTGACTTCGTAAGGCATCCATGCGAGGAGCTGCGGACGATCTTCGGTCAACGAAAGTTTCGTGTCTTTCTGTTTGCCCAGCAGGAGTCTTGCACGGACATCGTAAATATAGCCTTCCTTTGGCCAGTGCAGAGCGCCTTCCTGTTTTCCGCTTCGTGGGCTGGTGGCTCGGAGCAGTCCCGCGTAGAGGGCGTCGCCCCATTTCCATTTTGTGGTCAGAAGTTCTCGGGCGAGATTTTCATTGTTCACGATGACCGGCAGTACATGGTTGATCCCGTTGGGATCGAGGGACAAGTTCAGCATGAGGCCGGTCAGCAGAACCAGTTGCTGGCCGCGGTCGGTCCCGCGGATTTCGCTGTAACGCCAGACAGGCATGTTCAGATAGCAGGTATACCCCTGCCCCCTGCGGCCGCGAATGAGCGTCGGTATTGTGGACTCCTGTTCGTGTGTTGATTTGATGAGCATGCCGCCGAACTCGGTGATGGTGCTGACCGCGCTGCTTCTGGCCTTGGCTGACATATAACCTTTCATAACTTCAATGTTTGTATCCACCGGGGACCAGGGGAAATTCAAGACCGGGCCGATTTCCCCAAGATCGATTTCGATGCCGGGGAATGGATGCGCTTCCGTTGGCGTGCGCTTGACCCCGAACAGTTCGTCGAGCTGCCCCTTTGGCAGCTTTCGGCAGTAGCCGTTGTAGAGGCCGGGGCTGGCATCGGCGAGGAGTATTCCTCCTTTCTCGACGAACTTTCCGATGTTTGCAGTCTCTGCATCGGAAAGCGCGTAACAGAGCGGAAGGATGAGGGCTTTGTGCTTCGTGTCCGAAAGGTAGCCTTTGGCGAGTTGCTCGTAAGAGATGAATTCAGGGTCGAAGCCCGCGTCGTGCAGGAGATGAGTCCACGCGTAGTGGGCCTGATTGAGATGATGCGCGGCGGGTCTGCTGCGGAAGCCCTCTATAGTGGCCGCATGGACGCTTGGCTGTGAATACAGAATCGCAATGGGATCGAGCTGGCGTTCTGCGCTGAGTATGAGGGTGGCGATGCCGCTTCGCAGTTCCTTGACCGCTTCGCCGAGGCCCTGGCCGTGATCGCTGAGCGTGTGATCGGGATTCAGGAGCGTTGGCTCGTACCAGTAATCCACACTGTTCATGCCCTCGAAGAGCATCTCCCAGGCCCGGTAAGGGAGCATCTTGCCGCCGGGCGCGGACTGCCACATGGACGTATGTGCGGACACTCCCCGAGCTCGGTAAAAGTCGGGCAGATAGTGCTCGGCCGCCGCGGTACGGTAGAGAGTCATCAGGTCGGTGGCGCCGCTGATGCGCCACCAGTCGAAACCGTTGTAGGAACAGAGTGTCGAGATACCGTCGAAACCTGTCTTAACTCCCGGCAGTAATTTTTTGCACTCGGTTTGAAATGTCTGCAAGTACTTTTCGAGCCGTGTTTCCATGAAAGTACGGAACTCGGCCCATGGCACTTTGTTCGCCCTGTCCTCCACATCAGCCCAGGTCACGCCGGGGATTTCGTCGAAGCTCTTGTAGTCGGTTTCCCATTCGGCATTAAGAGCGGCGATGTCCGCGTAGCGATCCGAGAGCCACTCCCGGAACGCCGCGACACTGTGCGGAGATTGACAGAAATCATTGAAGCCGCTGTAGCGTCCGATGCTGATTTCGTCTCCCGTGCTGCAGGAGGAAAGGCCCATTTTTTCGAGCCCTTTGAATGCGCGATGAATGCCATCGATGATGGATTTCATGTATTCGGGATCATCGAGGCAGTTGGTTCGGGTGTTCGGCTTGTCCTTTGTCCACCATGCGCCCATCCAGTTCACATTCTGAAGCGATATGTCGAAATTATCTCGAAGGATTTCATCGCAGCGCAAGCGCATGTACTCATTCGAGACGGGCCTCTTACCGGCGACGGCCGCGCCCATCTGGTAATTGGTGACGTTCAGCTTCTTCAACTGCCGTCGCGCCACCGGCCCCGTGTGATTGCGCAGCGCGGAACCCCAGACCAGAAAATGGAGGTTTGGTGATGTGTGCTGTTTCTGCGCATAGAGAGCCGTCTCAGCTTTTCCGATCTCTCCCAACTCGGTCGATAACGTGGCTCGGATCGA
>JASLXP010000445.1 GCA_030740295.1 Planctomycetota bacterium | reverse complement strand
TGAAGAGCGAAGATTGAAGATTGAAGAGTGAAGAGTGAAGAGTGAATGGTGAATGGTGAATGGTGAACTGTCTTTTCTATCGAGACCACCTCCATGACGTACCTCAGCACAGGTGACAGAATCTTCTTCAAAGAAAACGGTTTTCTGGTCAAGCACGATGTGCTGACGGACGAGCAGATTCGCAAGGCTCAATCTGTCATCTGGGACAACCTGGAGAATGAAACGGAAGTGGATCGTAACGACCCGGCAACCTGGCTGCGCGATGGGCCACGCACTCCCAGCGGTGGCAATCATCCCGATATTGTCGGCACGCTGATGGATTCGCCCGTCTTTTCGATGGTGGAAGAGCTTGTCGGAAAGGACAAGGTCAAGCCGCCCGGCTTCTGTGGGCCTGCTCTCAATTATCCGAGCGGAGTCAGCCATTGGATGCCACCGGAGGAAGGTCACCTGGACTATCTTCCGCCGGATGAAGAGAATATCGGATTCACCATCGGCGGCATGATCTATGTGGATGATGTATCGGAGCACGGTGGCGGCTTTGCGGTCTGGCCCGGATCGCACCTTTCGGCTTTGAGCCTCTTCCAGGAGCACGCCAACGACCTGGAGCAGTTAGAGGGCCTCGATGCCATGGACCTCGTACCAATGACAGAGCCACAAATTGTCTGGGGGCCGCCCGGCACCGCCTGCCTCTGGCACGGCAATCTTGTTCACAACATCAGTAAGAACTGCAGCGACCGAATCCGGCTGGCGTTGATCATTCGCATGCGCCACATGGAGTTTGACCGCATCAGGAACGACTTTACCGGCGACCCGTGGAAACACTGGGAGGGGATCAGGCAATTGTAATGCGGGCCCGCCCATCACAGATGATAAAAGGACAGATGTGGCCCAAGTTCCCCTTCTAACACTCTTGAAGGATTACCAGGTGGATTTCAGTCTTCTCATTCGGAGCGCATCCCTCGCCTTTAAAACCTGCGGTATAAAGGATGGCCGGCGGGCCTCCGATGGGCGCCAGACCGGAGGAGCGTTCCATGTTCGACAGCCAATGGGGGACGGTCGGATCGGGTTGGGTGATTGGCAGGCCGGTGAAGGTTTCGCCGCAATCGCTCGAAGCTAACAGCAGAACCTCCACGCAGGGATCGCCCCACTGGGCTTCAGGGTCATTCATGTCGAGACAAACGTAGAGCATTCCGTCGCGGCCGAAGGTGATGTTGCCTTCCTGTGGCGACCTGCGGCCCGGAAAGAACCTGTCGATGTGCGGGCCAAGCTCGATGACCTGCCAGTCGCCCGGCCCATTCAGCCGGCAAATCAAGTTCGTCCCGTGATCGCCGGTCACAAGGACATAAAGCCGGCCCTGCACGTCCCGGGCGATGCTCTGGCCGCCGCGAAAGATCTCGTCTTCGTTTTTCGCAAAGACTTCGCACGTATCTGTGATGGCCGGCAAGTCGACTTTCGTGCCGTCCGAATGAATCCACGTTTCTCCTTCGTCGTCCGATCTCAGGTATCCCTGGATGGGACTCTCAGGGGGATCGCCATGGTACATGTGAAAAGTGAGGTGCAGGGTCCCCGCCGGATCACACAGTATGTTTCCGCCGTAATGCACATAGCCTGTGGGCGAAGGCGTCTTGCAGACAGCGATTGGGTCCGACCAGCCGCTATCGCCTTTTCGTTTCTGGTAGACGAGTTTGCAGGAATCGCCTCGACCGGGCGGCAACCACGCACGACCGACCAGATGCAGCGTATCGTCCGGCCCGACGGCCAGACTGGGATAAGTGGAATCCGGTGCGAAGGCCGGCTCGTCCGTCCATCCGGTAATGTCTGCCGGACGAAGCGTTTTACGATACCGGAACGGCCTGTTGTGTGAACCGACGATCGCATGAAGGTGTCCATCGGAAGTCGCCACAATCGCCGGTCCGCAATGGTTGTCTTTCACTTCCGTCTGACCCAGGGCAAATGGATCGGAGAGAGCCCCGGTATTGAGATCGAGCGAACGAATCATGCAGATGCCCCCGGAATCCAGCCAGCCGGCGAAGAGCTGGTCTCCCAGCCGGACCAACTTGTTCGACATGGAGTAGGCCGTGCCACGTGTGGAGCCGTTAGTAGAGAGAATGTGATCGGCTGCAACTCGGAGTGAAGATGGGGGCATGGGTTGCGTTCCTGGAAAGGGAGTAATG
>JASLXP010000444.1 GCA_030740295.1 Planctomycetota bacterium | reverse complement strand
AACGCCAGTTTGAGTCTAGTCAACGAGTTACGCGGCGACCACCTCGCCCGCTCACAGAAGTCTCGAAACGCGGCGCGGGACTATTACGATTGGGAATCCTACACTGCCATTTGGGAAGATATGCTGCACGGCGATGCGCCCACATCCTGATGATTTCCGGGACTTTCGCCTGCGGGCTGACAAATAGACCCAAGCACGTTGAGGTCCACAAATATGAAACGTAGCCGGACATGACGCGTGTGTTGCTGGTATCTCCTTTGCCTCCACCCGATGGCGGCATTGCCAAATGGACCCGCATGCTTGTGGATCGAGGTCTACCTGACGGCATTGAGCTTGAAGTAATCAACACCAGGGTGACGAGGAGCCATTTTGCCGATTCGGCCCGGCCGACTCCATCTGAACTTCTTAGAAACTGGAGAATAATCAGGCAGGTTCGTTCCGCAGTGCGATCGGGAAGGTTCGATGTCATGCATCTGAATCATGCCTCGCTCTCAAGATACGGCTTGTTCCGAGACTATTTAATCGGGCGAATCGCCAGTGCTGGCAACCTGCCATACGTCGTTCAACTACATAGCACGCTCGATCTAGCGTTGAACCGCAACATGATCGGGAAGACGAGGCTCAAAGCCTATCGGGGTTTATTTGAGAGAGCGGCACGCATCCTGCCGTTGAACACACCTACCAGGGATTCTGTGCTGACCCTGGACCCGAGCGCAGCCGATCGCTGCGAAATAGTTCCCCACTTCATTACGTCGGACCAGATCCAACCGCGCGAGCCGGACGACGCCACACCTAATCGGCCACTCCAAATCGTGTACGCAGGCTCCCTGGTGATGGCCAAAGGTTTGGCCGAGTTACTGGCGATTGCGCAACGTGTCAACGGCGTGCATCTAACCTTGATCGGTCAGGCATCTGGCAAATTTGAACAGCGATATTTGGACTTTTTCCGAGATAAATGTATCGCCGATCGAGTCACATTGACCGGCCAACTCCCGAACAGTGAAGTGCTAGATATCCTTGCGGGAGCTGACGTCTACTGCCTGCCGTCACACACGGAAGGGTTCCCGATGAGCATCATGGAAGCCATGCAGGCGGGCTTGCCCGTCGTGGCATCAACCGTGGGGGCGATCCCGGACATGGTCGAAGTGCCCCAGGGCGGCATCCTGTGCGCCCCGCATGATGACGACGGGTTTGTCGCCGCAATCGAACATCTGCGGGACTCTCCGGAACAGCGACGTGATATGGGAAATTACAACCGGACGGCGGCTCTGCGCAATTACGACTTTGAGACCGTCTCACGTCGCCTTGCAGATGTGTACCTCGAAGCCGCGTCTCGATAATATTCCGGTCCGCTTCATCCAGAGCAGGCTCACACGACGAACACACTCGGCCAGTTGCCCGGAGATCGCTCTCCCCGTCGCGGCGAGCCCCTGTCTACACGTACCCTTCGGACTCCGGGGCGTCCTTACCGGCATTCAGCTGGTTCAGGGACAGGTACTCCTTGATCATCCCTTCAGAAAGCGTGTCGTTAACCAGCCGCTCACCGGTCTGATGGAAGAAGTACTCCCACGGCTGCTTGTCCAGTTCAAAGCCCTGTTCCATCAGGTCGTAATACATTTTGGTCCCGAAATAGGGCGCCAGTATCGAGAGGGAATAGTAGTCCGCGTTAATCTCTTTCGCGAACTCGACGGTCTGCTTGAGGTCTTCATCCGTCTCGCCGGGGAAGCCGGTCATGAAATACGCCGTGAACGGTACACCGGCGTCTTTCAGTAGCCGCGCGCCGCGGCGCATGTCTTCCTTGGTTTCGTCCTTCTGAATCTGAAGGAGAATCCGGTCGCTGCCCGACTCGAATCCCAGTTTCACTCTCTTACAACCGGCCTTCGCCATCAGCCGACAGATCTCCTCGTCCAGATGGTCCGTACGTGCCTCGCACTTCCAGGGCATCTCCAATTTCTCATCGACGATGCGACGAAGCACCTCTTTCACCCGGCGTTTTCTGACCGTGAAGACGTCGTCTACAAAGTAGACCATCGTGTTGTCTTCGATGATCAGTTGATTTTTGGGTGACGCATTGGCGGATGCACTGTAGTCGTATTTGGTTCCACGTGACCAGTAATTATCTTTGATGTGATGCAT
>JASLXP010000443.1 GCA_030740295.1 Planctomycetota bacterium | reverse complement strand
ACTTGTCTGGTCCTGAAAAGCTGCAATAAGGTGTGCTTGCATTCGACATGCACGATATTGTCCAGCTCGTTGGCGGTAAGCCGACCTCGATACAATGTCAGTGCCAAACTCAGAACAGATACAAGCGATGCCCGTTGAGATCGAGCGTGAGACTGTCACCAACATTGCGGCGTACCTCCCGGCCATGGCTGAAAAGCAGCCGGAGTCGCTCGCGGTAGCCTGTCCGGTCCGCAGGGGCCCGGGCGGGAAAACTGAATATGCTCAGTACAGCTTCGCTGAGCTGAACCGGGAGAGTGATATTCTGGCCTGCGGGCTCGAGAAGATTGGAATCGGGCAAGGAGTTCGAACCGTGCTCATGGTCAAACCGAGCCTTGAATTCTTCGCTCTGACCTTTGCCATTTTCAAAGCCCGTGCGGTACCCGTCCTGGTCGATCCTGGAATGGGCATTCACAACCTCAAACAGTGCCTTCACGAAGCGGAGCCGGTGGCGTTTATAGGCATCTCAAAAGCACATGCTGCCAGGGTGATTCTCAGATGGGCCAGTTCGACATTGAAGCATCTGGTTACGGTAGGGCGGCGCTGGTTCTGGGGTGGCCATTCCCTCTCCGATGTCAGGCGTCGCGGGGATACGAATGACTCGTTCGTGATGAAGGACACGAATCCCGATGACATCGCGGCCATCCTCTTCACGAGCGGCAGCACCGGCGTGCCGAAAGGAGCGGTCTACACCCATTCCAATTTCATCGCGCAGGTCGAAGCGCTGCGCATGCTCTATGACATCCAGCCTGGCGAGATTGATCTGCCGACCTTTCCCCTTTTCGCGCTGTTTGATCCAGCGCTTGGGATGAGCGCGATCATTCCTGATATGGATGCCACCCGGCCGGGGCTTGTCGAGCCCCGGAATATTCTCGAACCCATCGAGCGATTCAGCGTGACAAACATGTTCGGCTCGCCTGCCCTGATTCGTCGGGTGGCCTACTCGAATGAAGCCGAAGGAAATGTGCTGAACTCTTTGAAGCGGGTCATCTCTGCCGGGGCCCCCGTGCCCTCGGAAGTCATTGAACGATTCGGAGCGCTGCTCCCGGCCGACGCTCAGATACACACCCCTTACGGTGCGACCGAGTCATTGCCGGTTACCTCCATCGGCAGCGAGGAAATCCTTGGCGAAACCCGTTATGCCACAGATGCAGGCAAAGGTGTCTGCGTGGGACGCCCAGTTGATGAAGCTGAGGTATCTGTGATCCGGATAACAGACGAAGCGATCGAAGAATGGTCCGAGGACCTCCGAATGCCCGATGGTGAGATTGGAGAAATTACCGTTCGCGGCCCAATGGTGACCCGCCAGTATTTCAATCGAGATGAATCGACGCGACTTGCCAAGATCAGGGATACCGACGATTCCGATGGCGGTGTTTTCCATCGGATGGGCGACCTTGGTTACTTCGACGAAGAGGGCCGGCTCTGGTTCTGCGGACGCAAGGCGCATCGCGTGCAAACCGAGAATGAAACGCTCTTCACCGTGCCCTGCGAATCCGTTTTCAACGTTCACGAGAAAGTGTTCAGAACGGCACTTGTTGGGGTCGGCAAAGCAGGCCTGCAGAAACCAGTGCTCTGCGTTGAGCTCCTGGATGGGTCGACTGTCTGGGCGACTGTGCGCGATGCTCTTCAGAAGCTTGGCGAGCAGCATGCGCACACGGGCCCGATCCAGACCTTCCTGAAGCATCCTTCATTTCCAGTCGATATCCGCCACAACGCGAAAATCTTTCGAGAGAAACTGGCCGTTTGGGCAGAGGAGCAATTGCGATGAAGGCTCTGGTCACTGGCGGTGGAGGCTTCCTTGGCGGCGTCATCGTGCGCAAACTCGTGAATCGGGCGGATGAGGTGCGGAGCTTTTCGAGACGCTCTTACCCAAAGCTTGAAAAGCTTGGAGTCGAGCACATTCAGGGCGACCTTGCCGATGCGGAAACCATCTGTAAGGCCGCGGCCGGATGCGATGTTGTTTTTCATGTGGCGGCCAAACCGGGTGTCTGGGGGCCTTACGAGGAGTTCCACCAGGCCAACGTAACCGGCACGGAAAACGTCCTCGCAGCCTGCTTGCAGAACCATGTGCCGAAACTCGTTTACACCAGTTCACCGAGCGTGGTATTCAATGGACAGGATATGGAAGGCGTGGACGAGTCTGTCCCTTATCCGGAACACTTCGAGGCTCACTATCCGAAAACAAAGGCTATGGCCGAGCAGAAGGTGCTTGCGGCCAACAGTCCCGGTCTGGCCACCATCTCACTGCGACCTCACCTCATCTGGGGGCCGGAGGATAATCATCTCGTCCCACGTATTCTGGCGCGAGGCCGGGCGGGGCAGTTGCGTCGCATCGGCAATCGCGAATGCAAGGTCGATTGCGTGTACGTAGACAATGCTGCCGACGCGCATCTGCTTGCAGCCGATGTCCTCGCCCCCGACTCTCCCGCAGCGGGCAACGCCTACTTCATCACGAATGACGACCCGATCCCACTGTGGGAGATGGTGAATCAGATTCTGGAAGCCGGCGGCCTTCCACCGGTGAAGAAAATCATCTCGCCCGGGATGGCTTACGCTGCAGGCTGGGTTCTTGAAAGAGTCCACGGCCTGTTCGGGCTGAAAGCCGAACCGCGCATGACGCGTTTTCTTGCCCGCGAATTATCCACCGCCCATTGGTTCGATATCAGCGCAGCAAAAAGGGATTTGGGCTATGAGCCGACGATATCCATGAAGGAAGGAATGGAGGCCCTGCGGGCATGGTTGGTGGCGGTGGAGGTGAATTGTGAATTGTGAATGGTGGAAGAGGTGAATTGTGAATGGTGAATGGTGAATGGTGAATGGTGGAAGAGGTGAATGGTGAATGGTGAATGGTGAATGGTGAATGGTGAATGGTGAATGGTGAATCGTGAATCTGTGAATCGTGAATCCGTGAATCCGTGAATGGTGAATCGTGAATCTGTGAATGGTGAATCCGTGAATCCGTGAATCCAGAATCCAGAATCCAGAATCCAGAATCCAGAATCCAGAATCCAGAATCCATGAATTCAAATCCAGAATGGCACGATCTGAATTTCTTCAATGAGCCATCGCCATCAGCCATCAACCATAAAAAAAACCTCCGCAGGTACCGTGGTGACGTGCCTTCCGAACCCTTGTCCTAAGGTGGGCACCCGAATAATGACTTCACACTCCCAGCGATGGTTTGTGCTCCATCAACAGCGCAGGTTCCCTGCGGATATGCATCGATTCTTAAAGACTAGCGCCGGCTCACGCGTATAGCAGAGGTTAATTTCAAATCTGGTTGTCAAAGTCCCTGTCGTTTGAGACGCGAAAGATTATATCCGTGAGGGTAAACCGCGCAAAGTTAGCCTCCCTGCGGCAGGCGCAGAAAAGCGCTTGACAGCCATTTTGAAATTGTCGCTCGTGAGGCGTCTGCGTTGAGTCTATAGACAGACTAGCCAGCGGATGAATTCCTGTCCGCATCTCTGTTTCTCCTGCCTTGAGAGGTTCCACTATGTCTGCCGAGATCTTGATAGTTGAGGACAACAAGACAACACGCGATCTTTACAGGGCACTCCTCGGATTCGTTGGGGATTACTCGGTGAAGATGCTCGAGCGGGCCGATGAGGCTGTCAGTTATCTCCGCGCCGGAGGACCTTCAGAACTCATCATCACCGATATGGACATGCCCGGCGGGAGCGGGCTCGACGTTCTTGAGCAGGCACGCGAATCCGCACCCGATGTGCCTTGCATCGTCTGTTCAGGGAATCTTGCTGGCTTTTACAGGCAGGAGATCCAGGCCCTCGGTATCCGCAAAATATTGAGAAAACCGTTCACGGTTACCGAATTCACTTCAGAGGTCCGCGCCTGCCTGCAGCCGACGGGGCTGCGTAGCCCGACGATAAGAAGGGGATTCGGGTGGTGATTCCTTCGCGATAAAGAGAAGACGAAGACAACGAGCGAAGATGAAGCCACCTTTCGCCTGACATTCCCCGGGTTGTCGGCCAATTCGCCAAGTGACGGGTTGCCCCGCAGTCCGCGGAAACTGTCTACCTACTCCCGATCCACATACTGATCGTAATCTTCGAACCGCACTGAGATCTTGCTGGAGACTCCCGGCTCTTGCATGGTGACGCCGTAGATGACATCGGCAGAGCGCATGGTGCGGCGGTTGTGGGTGACGATGATGAACTGCGTCTTGGCATTGAACTCCTGCACGAGGGAGACGTAGCGGTCGATGTTGCTCTCATCGAGGGGAGCGTCGACCTCGTCGAGGATGCAGAAAGGGCTGGGCTTGGCTTTGAAGATGGCGAAAAGGAGGGCCACAGTACATAGGGCCTTCTCACCACCGGAGAGCAACGAGAGAACGGTGTTCTCTGATTTGCCCGGCGGCCGGGCCACGATCTCGATGCCGGCCTCGAGAATGTCGACTCCCTCTTCGAGGAAGATGTCCGCCTTGCCACCACCGAACAGTTTGGTGAAGAGCTCCTGGAAGTTGCTGCGCACCGTGGTGAACATGGCCTCGAAAAGCCGGCGGCTGGTGCGGTTGATCTTGCGGACGATCTCCTGGAGTTTCTTCTTGGCTTCCAGAAGGTCAGCTTCCTGGCTGGTCAGGGTCTGATAGCGGAGTTCTTCTTTTTCGTACTCTTCAATCGCATCCTCGTAGACGTTGCCGAGGTTACGGATGCGATTTTCCAAAACCTTCACATCATCGCGAATGGCATTCCAGTCTTCTTCG
>JASLXP010000442.1 GCA_030740295.1 Planctomycetota bacterium | reverse complement strand
AGCACAGGTGCAGCCCCTCCTCGCGAATTGCGTGGGATGAAAAAGCACTCGTTTCGCGCCCGAGGCGGCATTGAGGGGCACCCTCGACGTGCGACATCTCGTACCCCAGTTGTCCAGACTTGTCCCAAGCGGCCAGCAACTTTGGGAAGTATTCCGCCGCTTGCCTGTAAAGAACAGGTCTAACAGGTGGGGGGCCTATTAAAATCCATATCCTCATCCAGGAAGTGGACGGAGCGGTCCATTAGGGCTTGTTTGCCGCCGGACTGAAAGCCGTTTGCCTGGGGATTAGAATCGTCGCCCGCCGCCGCGTCCGCCGCCACCGCCACGGTTTTCCCGGGGACGAGCCTCATTGACGGTCAGGGCTCGGCCGTCAACGTCCTTGCCGTTCAGGGCTTCGATAGCTTTTGCAGCGGCAGCACTTTCGGCCATCTCCACGAAACCGAAACCACGGCTGCGGCCCGTGTCTTGATCGGTGATAAGGTTAGCCGATACTACCTCGCCGAACTCCGTGAACATCGTTTCCAGATCTGCACCTGAAACATTGAAGTTCAGGTTACCTACATAAATGTTCATGCCCATCAGCAATCTCCACGCACGCAAAAACAGAATGACCCAAGCTTCTTCTTTCGGGGTCGGATCGAAAGTGGTTTCCATAAACCAAAAGGACACAGGGAGCTTCTTTGCTGCCAGCCCCAATCTCTACGAAGGCAAGCATCATTAGTTCGAGTTTCGCATTTTATGTTGTACGGGAACATAGCTCCATGCCAGCATCTCCCATATGGCATACTCCCGGGACGGTTCCGGGGCGTCAAACGTCAGTATCCCGTCATCTCTGGGCTCTGTCAACAACTTTCGTGGCGGACTGAGGTCCTTTCAGGCTCCATCTGCCCGCCGCCGGACCGAAATTGTGCCCGAAACTCGCCTTCATCCGGGCGTTGGGGGCAGGCCGGACCAGAGGAGTCTCCGTCGCCTCCGCGTCCTTAAAACAATCCCGGCTCCGCGCAGTTCATGCGGGACGAGGTCCTCCACGCGTCGCGCGGCGAGTGGCACGCTGACGATAATGGCTGGCCAAACGCCAGCCGAACCTCGGCAAGTGCACGAGCAGCTTGGAAAGGAGCTCAGCTGCATCGATCCGGAACCCCTTGCGCACACCGCGCAGCACTTGCCCGACGTTGTAGAATTCCCGGTACAGGCCACGGCGCAGCTTGCGAAGGTCCTTGATCGAACAGTGGTCTGAGTAAACCTTTCCGCTTGCCGCAACATGGTATTCCGGGTTCTCCGCCACCAGCTCTTCCAGGCCGGAATGCGGGCTGGCACGCAACATGGTAAGGGCCAGCGTGTCGAGGCCAAGCTCATGTGCAAAGGGCACCATCTGTCTCATTTCCTCAACGCTTTCTCCGATATTCCCCAGGATGAAGTACCCATGAAGCAACATTGAACTTTCTCGCAATACCTTGAAGTACGTGCGGATTTGAGTGGTATTGAAGCCCTTGCCCATCGAACGCAGCGTTTTGTCATGGGCTGATTCAATCCCCATCAGCAGCATGAAGAAGCCGGCTTGCTCCATCTTTCGCAGTATCCCCGGATGTCGGGCAATTTCCAGCCGCGCGTTCACTATGTATTTCTTGCGGATCCCACGGGCCATGATCAGTTCGCAGATCCGCTCCACCCGCTCCATGTCGTGAGTGAACAAGTCGTCGGTAAAACCGACGATAGGGGCGTCGATCTCGACCAGTTCCTCCACCACCGATTCCGGCGAACGCGCAGACCAATTACACTTCTCGCCCCAGGGGTTGCGATTGAAAGAGCAGAAAGTACA
>JASLXP010000441.1 GCA_030740295.1 Planctomycetota bacterium | reverse complement strand
TCAAGGCCCACGGCTCACCGCCTGGATCATGGCGATTATGTAACCGTACTGAAAGGCCCATGCCTGTGTCACTCGCCCCGAAACACCCTCAGGTGGGACGTCGTCCGGATGCGATGGAGCATGGTCGGGCATGAGCATGTATGGGTAGTCCACATCGTAGAGCGTCTGAGCCACGCGGTACATATCCACGTCCCCTTCATCGGGCCAGACTTCCTGGAAATTGTGCAGGCCACCTTTGATGTTACGGAAGTGGATGTTGAAGATCTTCCTCCGCTCACCGAAATACCGGACGATCTCATACAACTCTTCGCCGGGATTCTCCAGACCTTCAGACGCCGTGCCGCAGCAGAAGTTGAACCCGTTGCACGGGCTGTCCACCGTGTCGACAAAACGCTTCAGTCCTTCGAACATCGGATAGTTCCATCGCTCCACACCACGCAAAACCGGCGCTGGTGGGTCATTCAGGTGACAGGCCATCTGAACCTTGTACTCCTCCGCCACCGGAATCACCCGTTCCAGGAAATACGCGATCCGTTCGAACGCCTCATCCCGGCTCACACGACCAGCTCTTGACAGCGTTTCGTTATCGTATTTGGAGATGTCGAACGTACTGTAACTCGAACCGCCGCGACCAGTTGTGCTTTCGGTCCTTTGATGGCAGAGGATGCAGAAATTGTAATTCAAGCCTCTCAGACCGGCCTTACCTGCGTTTGAGATGATCCGGCACACCTCATCGATATCCCGGTCCCGCTGGGGATCGAGTGCAAGCGTAATGCTCTCCGGCAACCCGATGTGGATCATCTCCAGACTGACTCCTGCCGCGGCCGCTTCCTCTCTATGCCGAATGAGCGTATCCGTTTCGTTATCAGCGACTGCGCCATCCATGTGTGTCACGCCATGCCGGGTAAGGAATTCCAGTTCCAGTTTCGATGTTCCGATGCCCTGGGTGCCTACATGCATGGTTGCTTCTGAGTTCTGCTGGCCATTAAGTGCCATTGGATTGGCTCCTGATTTATGAGCTTGGATAGGATCTGTCATGTGTCTCAACGGTTTCGTTGATGTGCCAGAGAGTGTCAATGCATTGCTGGATGCTGGGGACGACTCTGAGGAACATCTCACCCGGTCACGCGCGCATCAAAGTCCTCCAGTGATCCGCGACAGATGTGCACGGTACTGACATCCTGATGGGTCTCGCCAGGCTCGATCGTACCAAGAAGTGGGTCCGCGTGGATGCAGCATTCACGGCGGTTGTTGAAAACATATGCGGGCCTGGCTGAACTCATCCCTGCCACCCACTGGCCGCATGAAGACTCCACGCACGCAGCTCCCCGGCAGACCTCCTGAGGATGGCTCTGATTGATGGTCCGACATATCCAGAGGTCTGACAACGCCGGGCCATCACGAACCGGGAAAAAGGTGTACGGCCCGGGGCCGGGATCGTGCTCGGCGAACAGATCGGCAACAGCTTTCCATCTGCCAGTGGCAACCGGCAGGTAGGTCCTCGACAGGTCCGGGTCATCGTACAGAGGCGCCGCGTAATAGGCGAAACAGGTGAAAAGATTCGCTTTCTCCCAGACTTCTTCTGACAGGTTGCTGACGCTGACATCGATGACGATCCTGTCCCCTGAGAAGAGCACTTCGGCAGACATTCGGATCATCCCGACGATCTCAATGACGCATCGAGCTGACTCTTCGCCTACTTCCCAATCAGGGCTCGGAGTGCTCCAGGGCAGAATCGGGTTTCTGCTATCTGAAATGAGCTCCGGGACCACAAGTCTAAACGTCTGTCCCGGCAGATCCGGCATGCCAAAACCTATGGTTTGGTGCGGGAGATTCTCTCGCCATATCTTCATGTCCTTCTCCTTGCCGTTAGACGTCGCTACGTTTCTTCCGTCCTCTGCTTCAAGGGCATCAATCCTTATCCGGTGGGCTCTTTTGTCAAACCTGGGTCCTGTCCTGGTGCCGCTTTATCCCTGACGTAAAATCGCCAATATCCGAGCAAATTGCTCACTAAGAACGTAGCCTCCATAGCCGCGGCCACCGGGGTCCACACGACGAGGTTATGGATAGTCCAGGAGATGTTGGCGAGCATCATGAACAAACGAACTCTGCGGTCCGTCTTCTGAAAGCTGGCGTAGGTGGACGTCAAGGTGGCAAACAGACCCAGGAAACCGATCGGATTACTGTACGAGAAGTAGAAGCCGCCCAGAATGATGGCAAAGAAAAGGCACATGACCTTCCTGCTGACACTGAACGCGGCCGTAAATGAGCGCGAGCCGATAATCAGGAACAGAATCCCGGGCGTCGCCTTGCCGAGAACGAAGAAGTGGCACGCATTAGTGAAGGAAGATGCACTCAGCCAGAGCAGGATGGTCCGGCGGTCTCTCAACTGAAACGAAACAACGCCACACCCAAAGGCAACGGCAGCGATCGCCTGCGACAAAAGAAAACTATTTACCAAATCAGGCATCTCAGTTTCGCGTCAGGGATTCATCACTTGCGGTGACCAGTCGCAGCGCGATCCGGCAGGCGTCTTCAAAGCCGTCAACGTCCAGCGTTTCGCTGGTCTTGTGCTGGTCCGCCTGGCCGCAGCCTATCGAGACGGCCGGGATGCCGTGTTTGTAAAGCCAGTTCGCATCCAGGCCGCCATTCGCGACCGCTCGAATCGGTTCGTGGCCAAGCGAACGAATGGCCTGTTCGGCGACCTCGATGCACGGCTCGTTGTCCTTCAGAAGAAATGATTCGTAGCTTAGCCGTCCGGTGATGGTGACCGTCCCGGTCTTCCGGTCGGCGTTCTTCACCTCCTTCGCTGCACGCCTGAAAGCCTTTTCGATTTCCGACACGATCCTCTGGCGGAACTTCGGATCGTGGCTGCGTGCCTCTGCTTTCACAGCGACGCGATCAGTTACCACATTCGTCGCTTCCCCACCGTGGATGAAGCCGACGTTGCTGGTGCCGCGCTTCCTACCTTTTTGAATGTCTCCGTGCCAGCCGTTGCGATGAAGATCCGCGATGGCAAGCGAGGCGATCGCGATCGCGCTGACGCCTCCTTCCGGGTTGACTCCCGCGTGGCTGGCGATGCCTTCGACATCTGCCTGCATGTGATAGCCGCCCGTCGCGCCCACGGTCAGCTTCAGTGGTGAGCCTCCGTCCCAATTGAACGCCAGCTTTGGTTTGCCGAGCATGCCTTTTTTGATGAAGCGAGCGCCGTTCAGTCCGCCTTCTTCTTGAATGAACCAGCAGAAGGTCAGCGGCGGGTGGGGCAGCTTGCGTTCGAGGATCTCCAGCGCGGCCGTGAGCACAACCGCGCAGCCTGCACGGTCGTCAGCTCCCAGGCCGGTGTTGGGATCGGCAGATCGGACCGTCCTTCCTTTCAGTACCGGTTTACTGCCCACGCAGATCGGCACCGTGTCCATATGAGCCGACATCATTCTCCTGGGCCCTCTCATCGTGCCCGGAAGTTTCAAGACCATGTTGCCAACTTCTCCGCGAACCGGAGTTCGCAGATGAGCCGAATCGGTTTCGATCGCCGAGGCGGGCGCTCCTGCCTTGCGCAGCTTGTCGCGGATGTATTCGGCAACCGGGGCTTCCTGTCCGCCTTTGCCGGGAATGGCCATCAGTTCCATCACCATTTTGAAAGCGCGATCGAGGTCAAGCCCAGAGGTGTCGGGCTGTGGGGATTCAGTTGGGTTGGACATTTCTGTTAATCGTTGAAAGTGGAGGCAGAAGCATGGTGTCAGACAAATGGATGCAGACGAGCAGAGAAGAACGGATGAGTGATGGAACTGGCGTCGGCGGTGGTGCCGCTCCGCCCCGGGCAATGGTAACAGGCCCACGTCCAGCCCTGTAATGGTTGCGCGAGAGCGCAGTTATCACTTTTCTTTTTTCATAGAAGGTGAGATCGTAGGTCCTTTGACCACGGGCGAGACGCCCATGCCACGATGGTGAAGGCAATGCCAAGACCGCTTAAGCCATTCCTTCGTAGGATGGTCGTCTTCGGCCGTCTCTTGCCCCAGCAGCGCATTCGTAGAATTAAACGTTGTTCCCTCATCAACGATCAGCACGCTCATGATGTGCCCGCAGGGCCACTGCTTCGCAGGGCAGTCTGCGAAGAAATACGATCCTTCCCAAGCGTGTAGATGGTCAGCCCCTCGTCATCTTTCTTTACGCCCGGTAATACCAGGCTGGCGATGTATCCGATGAGCAGACAGGAAAAAAGACCTGTGAAGGCAAAGAACCATTTGTTCATCGAGGTGAAGCTGATCAACAGGAACTGGACGACTCCGCTTCCGATGAGACCCATGGCCGCACCTGACCCGTGAGTTTTTCGCGTGAAGATCGCTAACAGGAAGATCCCCCCCAACCCTCCGCCGAAGAGGCCCAGGAAGAAGGCGAACTGATCCCAGAGAGACTTAACGTCGGTGTGGGCCATCGCGAGAGCGAAGCCTGTGCCCAGGAGCCCTACCGTGACCGTGGCGACGCGGGCGACTTTGAGGCATGCCGATTCAGACACTTCCCCTTTGAAACGTCGATAAAAATCGGTTGTCAATGCCGCGGAAACGCTGTTCATCGCGCTGTCGAGACTTGACATGGATGCAGCGAACACACCGGCAATGAGCAGACCGGCGATCCCTGCGGGCAGTTGTTCAACGATAAACATCGGGAACAGGGCCTCGATTTTGTTGAGTCCAGGAAACAGATTCTCCGGATGTGATTTGTAATACGCGAAAAGTGCCGAGCCGATGCCGAAGAAGATAAGGGAAGCCGGAATCGTCAGCAGCGCGTTCGTCCAGATACTGCGAGCCGAGGCGGCTTCATCTTTGGTAGTCAGGTATCGCTGGACCACGGCCTGATCTGTTCCGTAGCTGATCAGGTTTCCGGATAACGAGCCGAGCAGGACGATGATGAACGCTGTAGTTCCGGGTGCCCAGCGAAAGTCCAGCAGACGATACTTGCCGGCCTCGTCAGCCAGTTCGATCATGCCGTTCCACCCGCCGGGAATCTCCATCGGAATCAGAACCAGACAGAGCAACGCTCCGCCGGCGAGGATGATCACTTGTGTGACGTCCGTCCAGATAACCGCCTCCATGCCGCCGAAGACAGTGTAGACGATGCACATGCCACCCATCAGCAGAATGCACAAGTCAACGCTCATTCCGGTCACGATCGAAAGCGCAATCGAGGGCAGGTAAAGGACGATCCCGATCCGTGCGAACTGCAGGAACATGAACATGACACTGCCGAAACACCTGACGAAAACATTGAACCGCTTCTCAAGGTATTCGTACGCAGTGGTCACGTTCAGACGGCGATAGAACGGGAGGAAGAGGTGAATGATGAACGGCGCGATCATGATGATGGCGAGCTGTCCGACGAAGAGCCGCCAGTCCGTGCCGTAGACCTTTGCCGGAATCGCTATGAACGTAATCGCGCTGAGCTGCGTTCCAAATATGCTGATGCCGGCCGCCCACCAGGGGATGCGCGACCCGGCCTTGAAGAAATCGTCGGTCGTCTTCATCTTGCGTGAAAAGTAGAGCCCATTGAGCATCACACCGGCAAGGTAGATTGCCAGCACCGCATAATTGAGCGTCCCGAATGTAGTTTTTCGTGAGAGTTCCAGGCTCAGTACCTGGGTCGTTCGAATGCCAGGGCTCTTCTCGCCGGTCGGGACGATGATCCGTCCATCCAGTTTTGTGATGCCCGCAGTAACGGGACTGTCACCGACGATTGAACCGATGCTCGACCATGTCTTCGTGACCGTGTGATAGGCGAGGACATCCTTACTGAACCCGGGATGATTCGTCAGGATGCCGAGTTTCTCCGCTTCGAGCTTTGCTTTCGTCGCGGCATCCCCGTTCGCCTCCGCCGCTTTGATGGCGGCTGGCAGGTCGTGGGCAAGACGCTGGAAGAGTACGCCGTTGCCGCCACCGACAATGAGAATGTGATGGATGCCAATGGAGGTCGCCGTACCCGCCATCACGCAGCGCTGCTGACCTGCCACAGATATGTCGGGCAACTGCGACCACTTTTTCGAGCCGGCATCGAACTGCCACGCGTCGGTCAGGTAGTCTGTGGTATCGCCCCGAGGGTTGCGCCCGCTGAAGAGAAAGAACTTCTTTGAAGCCCCATCATTCTGTGCAGCGCACAGGGCCAGCACACGGGGCTTACCCGGCCACGGGGGGAGCACTTCCCATTCGAAACCATCGCCGCCACGTTTACTGAGATCAAGAGACCAGAAAATTGTGCTCGCGCCAGCGCCGCTGTCCCCACCGGCGACGTAAATGACATTTCCAATGAGGTCAGCACCAAGGCCCATGGCAGGTTTCGGCAATGGCGGAAACTTGTCATCCACGACAATCTTCCCGCTTTCCCACTTGAGCGAGAAAACCTTGTCAGACAGGTGTCGAGCCTGCTTTCCATCAACGGGCGGATCTTTGGATTCGCCGCCCATGCAGATGACGCCGGTAGAATGTGAAACCGCCGCGCCGTACCCGACCGTATCGAGCAATTTCACTTCGGACTGCTTCCACCTGAACGAGCCGCCCTCCTTCATCAGGACAAATACATCCTTGTGGTAAACCTTGGGCCCATCCTCCCATGGCATCCCGTCCGGAAAGTTCGCACCACCCGCAAGAATGACCGCACCATTGTGGTTACCCACAAAAGGCCCGGCGACGCCTGGCTGCACGTCCTTCCCCTCCGTCGGGGGAAGAGCTGGCAATTGCTCCCATACGAGCTGGGTGACGGGCGCGTCCCCGGAATATCCAATGTTCGTGATGAAGCAGGCGGCAAGGAGAATCATAAGGAATCCGCTTCTGGCCATAACTCGTAGTTCCGGGTGGTTGCAGCAGAGAAAACGCGTGACTCGTTGCACGTTGTGATATCATGTAATAACATGATATCACAATACTGCAACTGCCACGGGGACGATCAGATGGAACAGAATCTAGCAGACCGGTCTTATCATTACCTGAAGAATAAACTTGCTGCTGGCGAGCTGAGCTCAGGTGACCAACTCGTCAACCGTTCGCTGGCTGCTGAGATTGGGGTCAGCGTCGTACCTGTGCGTGAAGCCATCACAAGGCTTGCCAACGAGGGGTTGGTGGATCGTATCCCGGGCGCCGGGGCTTTTGTCCGAAAGACGGATCGGCAAGATCTGGACAACCTCTATGTCCTGCGGGATGCGTTGGAAAGTGCTGCCGCCAGCGAGGCTGCAAGGTTCATCACTGAAGATGAGTTGGAGGAGCTCGAATCGATCGTGGATGAAGCCGAGCAGTTACGGGACGATATCGCAGGACAGTCGAGAGGGTACGCGACCAAACGTCAGTTAAACGCCTGGCTTGATCAAGAACAGCTCTTTCATGAACTGCTCATTGATGCCTCGCGTAATCCACTGCTCGCCAAGGTGACTCGCGAGTATCGCGCCATAGGAGAGATTTTTGATGCACAGCGGAACAGTCCGAAAGTGCTCGACGAAGAAGTCGCTAAGGCGACTTGTCTGGGGAAACGTGAATTAATTGAGGCTTTGAAAAGACGGGACGCCCGGCGTGCACGTGACCTGATGAGTGCACAGATTCAGCGTGGACGTAAGAGTGTACTGCGGCAGCTCCGACGGCGTTGATGTTGCACAAATTAGACATTTACGTCATCTTAATGCAATGAAAATACAAGAATTGTCCACCAAAGTTTCACCGGGCGGTCTGTTCCGCACGGGTCAGATTCTCTCGGGGCAGCGTTCACCAGCCAATGTCAGACGGCAATTGGATCGATGGGTCAAGAGTGGGCGCGTGCTCAGGTTGAGAAGAGGCGTGTACATACTCACAGAGCCATACTCAAACGCGGCGGCTCACCCGTTCGCGGCCGCTAACGCTCTCAAGAAAGCCTCCTACGTCAGCCTTCAGACCGCGCTGTCGCACTACGGCATGATTCCGGAATACGTGCCGGTCACCACCAGTGTGACGACTGGGCGCCCCGAGGAGCTCACCACCCCCATTGGGCGTTTTCAGTTCCAGCATGTGAACCCCCGGCTGTTTTTTGGCTTCGCAGAGGTCGAGGTCTCACGGGACCAGCGGGCCCTGCTGGCCAGCCCACAGAAAGCGCTCATCGATCTGCTCTACCTGACGCCTCACAGTGACCAGGTCGAATACCTGCGCGAGTTGCGTATGTCGAGGCCCGAGTACTTCGATCTCGACAACTTGCACGGGGGCGCTGAGCGAAGTGGCTCCGCCAAGGTCGAGCGGGCCGTCCGACGTCTGCTGGCGCTTTGGGAAGAGGAGCCCTGAGATGAAACCGATTCTGATCGACGCCATCCGCGATGAACCCAATGACTTCCGTCGGCGCAGCACGGCGCGAGAGTACCTGCAGGCTCGGATTCTCCTGGCGCTCCAGGACCACGGCGCCTTTACAGATTGGGCCTTTGTCGGCGGCACTGCGCTGCGTTTCCTTTTCCGGCTGCCCCGCTACTCCGAAGACCTCGACTTCTCACTCACCAGGCCGGGGCCGGCGCGGTTCGAGAAGCTGATGGATCTGGTGCGAAACGACCTCCGCGCGGAAGCCTATGACGTGGAGGTCAAGGCGCGTACGAGGGCGGCGGTGGCCTCAGCTTTCGTGAAGTTCCGTGGGCTCCTCTACGAAATCGGGCTCTCTCCGCATGACGACGAGGTGTTTGCGGTAAAGGTCGAGATCGATACCAATCCCCCGGAAGGAGCACAGACCGAGACGCGTGTCGTACGCCGCTTTGTCATGCTGAACCTCCTGCACTACGATCGTTCGTCACTCTTCGCAGGGAAACTGCACGCAGTGCTGACTCGCAAGTACACCAAGGGTCGCGATCTCTACGATCTCGCCTGGTACCTCTCGGACCCCGATTGGCCGGCGCCGAATCTTCTCCAGCTCAACAACGCCCTCAGCCAGACCGGATGGGAGGGACCCACCGTCACGACCACGAACTGGTGCAGCCTCGTCAGGGACAAGCTGGACACTGTCGATTGGGCACAGGTACGCCGAGAGATCACCCCATTCCTCGAGCGAGAACAGGATGTCGCCTTCGTTTCACGGGAGGTCCTGTTTCCACTACTGTCGCAGAATAGAGGCCAGGAAAGATGAGGCTGCTTCCATGAAAGAGTTCAGTCTGGTCGTCTGCCTGGGAGGGCTGTTCGCGTCGAGCTCATTTGCCGAACGCCCCAACGTCTCCAAAGTCAGCTTTGAGAAAGCCAGGCCGGGGCCTTTTGAAAAACTCGAAACAACAGTCGGGACGTGGACGCCTGAAACCGGCCGCACGATTGTGGACAGCAAACACGCCAAAACCGGCAAGCACTGCCTGCAACTGACCGGCGGCAAGAAGACCAGCGTAATCCTTCGGATTGGAAATCAAGTGGATACGTCGGGCCTTCTTTCCTTCTGGGCGGAACGCTGGACGTCCCGCAAACCGTTCTTTTTCCGCATTGAGAAGCACTCCGGCAAAGACTGGAAGGAAATCTACAACGGCGACAGCAAAGTCAGAGTCGGACGCTCCTTCCTGAATCACGTCAAGATTCCGCTCGCTGATGAGGGCATCGAGCAGTTGCGTTTTACCGTGACCAGCCCGCCGAATACGGGCATCCTCATCGACGACATTCGCATCTCGCCGGCCCAACCGCAGAAGATCATCAGTGTTGAAATCGTGCCTGTCACGCTGCCCGCTCTGGTCGGGACTCCTGCATGTCCGCTGGTTAAGCTCAAGGTCGAGACGACAGGGATTCTGAATCCGATCTCGCTCAAGGAACTTCGTGGCACACTTGACGGCACAAGTGATCGAGCGGATGTGGCATCGGTGAGTGTCCGCAATGGGAAAGCCCGGCAAGAGGCACAACCTGCCGAGGATGGCTCCTTTGTACTATCTCCGCCGAAAAAGTCTGGTGCGCTCGAAGAGGGCGAGAACTTCATCTGGGTCGACTGCACGCTGCAGGCGAACGCAGACATCGACCATCGCGTGGGCGCGGCGATTCAGCGGGTGACCTTTTCAGACGGGCAGACATTCAGACTCGATGCGCAGCCCACCGTTCAACGCATGGGTGTCGCCTTGCGCAATCGTGGGGAGGATGGCGTTCACACTTACCGCATTCCCGGTCTGGCAACGACCAACAAGGGCACACTGATCGGCGTCTATGACGTGCGCCTACGCAACGGAGGCGATCTGCCGGGCGACATCGACGTCGGCATGTCCCGCTCTACGGACGGCGGCCAGACGTGGGAGCCCATGAAGGTCATCATGGACATGGGCAACGATCCGAAGTGGCGTTACGACGGCATCGGCGACCCAGCCGTCCTCGTGGATCGCAACACGGGCATGATTTGGGTGGCGGCCACGTGGAGCCATGGCAATCGTTCGTGGCGCGGCTCCGGGCCGGGACTGAAGCCGGAAGAGACCGGGCAGTTCATGCTCGTCCGCAGCGACGACGATGGCCTCACTTGGTCGAAGCCGATCAATATCACTGCGCAGGTCAAACGTCCGGAGTGGTGTTTCATCCTTCAGGGGCCGGGCAAAGGCATCACGATGCGCGACGGCACGATTGTGTTTCCTGCCCAGTATCAGGATCCGCCGGAAGAGAGACGCCTGCCGCACTCGACCATCATCTATTCCAAAGACCACGGTAAAACCTGGCAGGTCGGCACGGGCGCTTTTGATGACACCACGGAATCCCAGGTCGTCGAGATCGAGCCCGGCCTGCTGATGCTCAATTGCCGCTACAACGGGAAGTCCGTGCGAGTTGTGATGACGACCCGCGACATGGGCAAGACGTGGCAGGAGCACACGACTTCAGAGCGGTCGCTGATCGAGCCCAGAGCCTGCATGGCGAGTCTGATCGATGCCGATCGTGAAGTGGGTAAAGACCTGGGTGGCTGGCTGCTGTTCTCCAATCCGGACAGCACCCGCGGTCGGCAGCGGCTCACCATCAAAGCTTCAAACGATAAGGGCAAGACATGGCCGAAGGAGCACAGACTGCTCCTCGATGAGGGCCGCAGCGCGGGCTATTCGTGCATGTCGATGATTGACGACAAGACGGTCGGCATCCTGTACGAGGGCAGCCGCGCGCACATGACTTTCCAGCGGGTTCCCCTGAAGGACATCACCGGGGAAGCGAAGCCAGGGCCTCAGAAGATACCGGAAGCCAAGCTGAGGCTTCCGCAGGTGTTTGGCGACCACATGGTACTACAGGCCGACGCACCGTTGCCGGTGTGGGGTCAATCGAAGCCAGGAAGCCAGGTAACCGTCACTCTCGGCGATGAGCAGACCTCCACAGAAGCAGACGGCCGGGGTAAATGGCTGGTGCGATTTCCATCCCTAAAGGTGAGCACACAGCCGATCACGATGACGGTGAAATCCGGGGATAAAACCGTCACTGTAAAAGACATTCTGGTCGGTGAAGTCTGGGTATGCGCCGGGCAGTCGAACATGGAATGGCGGGTCAGCCAGTCTGCGAACGCCAGACAGGAACTGTCGGCTGCGGGCCTGCCCAACATCCGATTGCTGAACCTGGTTGGTGGAGCACGCGGGAGTTCCGGCGGCTACACCGCCGATCAACTTGACCGACTCAGTCCGGAAAAGTTCAGCCAGGGCAACTGGGCCATTGCCTCGTCACAGACGGCTGCCGGATTCTCCGCGGTCGGCTGGTATTTCGGTCGGCGATTACACGAGGAATTGAAAACGCCGATCGGGCTCATCAATCCCGCGGTTGGTGGAACGCCCGCGGAAGCATGGATTCCGCGCGAGGCCCTTGAAGCTGACCCATCACTTAAAGGCCATGTGGCCGGGAACTGGCTGGACAACCCACTGCTGGGGGAATTCTGCCGAACACGTGGAATCCAGAATCTGCTTCGCGCTATCCAGGCCGGCGAGAACATTCCGGGAGACGACCTTGGGCCGAACCATTCGTTCAAACCGGGTTACATGTGGGAGGCCGGGATCGCACCGCTCATTCCTTACGCCATCCGCGGCACCATCTGGTACCAGGGCGAATCAAATGCAGAGACACCTGAGCGGGTGATGGAGCATTCAAAGGTGTTCCCCCTGCTGATTCGAGAGTGGCGCGCAGAGTGGGGACAGGGCGACTTTCCATTTCTCTTCGTGCAGCTCCCTGCTCTGAATCGCCCTCAGTGGCCGCTCTTTAGAGACCAGCAGCGAAGGATGCTGAACAAGCTCGATAACGTCGGCATGGCTATCACCATCGACACCGGCCATCCGTCAAACGTGCATCCAACAGACAAGAAGCCCGTCGGGGAGCGACTGGCCAGGTGGGCGCTTGGAGCGACGTATGGCCGTAAGAATCTCGGCGAACATTCAGGGCCGCTCTATCGCTCGCACAAGATCGCAGGAAACTCAATGGTCTTGAGTTTCGATCATCTTGGGACGATGTTTCAGACTGGCCCACCACTGCGCCATTTCGAGATTGCTGGCGAAGATGGCCTGTTTCACCCAGCGGCTGCGAAACGTGTTGGCCAGACTGTTGTCGTGACGAGCCCAGAGGTCAAAGCTCCCCGCCACGCCCGCTATGCCTGGAAGCCATGGCTGAACCCACCCGTCAACTTCTTCAATCAGGATGCTCTCCCCGCCTCGCCCTTCACCACCCAGAGTAACGAGGATTTGGCGAACGGCAGGAAGCAGAAACCCACGAAAGAGAAAGGCAAGCCGAGGACTTCCAATGCCGGGAAACCGAATATCCTTTTGATTGTCGGCGAAGACCACGGCGTCGAGCTCTCATGTTATGGCGATCCGGTCATCAAGACACCGCACATCGACAAGCTGGCCAGTGACGGAATCCTCTTCGAGAGCGGCTACGTCACGCAGTCCGTGTGCAGCCCATCGCGAAGCACCATCTTCACCGGGCTCTATCCGCACCAGAACGGCCACCTCGGTCTGGCGACCCACCAGTACGCCATGTATCGCAAGTGGCCGACGACCTATTCCCTGCTGAAGAAAGCAGGCTATCGCACGGGCCTCATCGGCAAAACGCATATCAACCCAGCCGACGCTGTCGAAGCGTCTGTCGATTTCCGCTATCAGAAGAAATCAAACTTCTCGAAGAGAAAGGTCGCCGACTACGCATTGAAAGCGGGCGAGTTTTTTCGCGCGGGTGACGAGCCGTTCTTCATGACGGTCAACTACCCGGATGCGCACTGGCCACTGCAGGGCAAGGTCAATGGCCTGCCGGAGACGCAGGTCGATTCGAAACGCGTGCAGGTCATGCCTTACATCGGCGGCGAGAACCCGCGCATGCGTAAAGTTGTGCAGAATTATTACGACTGCATGCTGCGACTCGATGCTTGCGTGGGCCAGTTGCTCAAACAACTGGAAGATTCCGGCAAAGCGGACAACACCCTTGTCGTCTTCATCGGCGATCACGGCGCGCAGATGGGGCGAGGCAAAGTGACCGTTTACGAGGGCGGCATGCGCGTGCCTTACATCGTCCGCTGGCCGGGCGTATCGAAACCAAACGTGCGATCCAAGGCGCTGGTTTCCACCACCGACCTGCTGCCGACGTTTATGGATGCGGCAGGCGTGCCGGCCCCAACCGGTCTGCCGGGCAAGTCCCTGCGTCCTGCTTTGAAGGGAACCGCTGACCGCGGCTTTCGTGAATACCTCGCGTGCGAGCGCAACTGCGATGCGGCGCAGCTCACGTTCCCACAACGGACGATTCGCGACGCCCGCTACAAGCTGATTCACTCGCCCGTGCGTGATCGGGAAGACCCGGCCGCACGTTATTACCGGGTTCACGGGGCGTCGCACTGGGCAGGATGTCTGACGGACGAAGAACTCGCAGGCGCTTCGGAGCAGACCAAAGCCGGCTACGCTCGGTGGCTGAATCCGCCGGAGTATCAGCTATACGACCTGCAGGACGATCCCCACGAATGGAACGATCTGTCCGCCGACCCGAAGCACGCCAAAGTAAAGAAGCGACTCCAAGCCGCCCTGAAGCGATGGCAGGACGATACGCGCGATCCGCTGGCCGACCCCGGGAAGCTGCGGATGCTGATGAAAGAAAACGACGCCGTCTTCAAAGCCAAACGCCGCTCGCCCAAAGATGGCTGGCAGTATCTGAAGTATCTCGCATTCGACTAAGGAGTCAGGCCAAAATAATGTTGCCAGTTTCAATAGTCCCGAAGGGACGGAGGCAATTAGCCCCAGGTTTCAACCTGGGGACAGAATTGGAAAAACGCATTTAAGCCCCGGAGGGGCGAAGGGGCGTTTGCGCAGGGCGCCGCCGCCCCTCCGGGGCTGTAATCGGCTTTTGTCTCCGCTCCCCTGGTTAAAACCAGGGGCTACTCGCCTGCGTCCCTCCGGGACTGCGAAGCGGATATCTTCCGGTTGAAGTTGGTAACTTAATTTCGATCAACGTCCTAAGCCATCGTCTCTGTTTCGAGCTGATGACTTCGAGGCCGGGGCGCCAGAGATCATCAAGGTGATGGACCTTTGGCTACAACAGGCTCGTAGCGTTGCCGAACGGAGAAATCGGACTGGTGTTAGAGGGAAGCCCTTCCGGTGTCGATTGGAGCAAGGTTAAACGCGACCACAACACCGGCGCCCGACTTGGCATCTACATGATCAGGTTCAGCCTCGACTGGCTGTTGGCGCTAGAGTAGACGGCTCTTGAGGGCGGAATCGCCGTCCTCTCTGCTTGCGGAACTTATGCGGTTGCACACCATGGTGATGGATGCGAGACCGTTGATGATTTCGACCTGAGGTGGAGAGACCAATCCCTGTGAACATTACACGTTACCTGGCGAGGACAATACTGTTCGTTGCTATTCCCGGCATTGCCTGCGCGGCCGGACACCCCGGCAAGCCAAACATCGTCTTCGTTCTCTTCGATGATATCGGCTACGGGCAGCCACCCGTTTATCGTGCGGACAGTGAATTCAAGACCCCGAACATCGACCGGCTGGCACGGGAAGGAATGCGATTTACCGACGCCCACTCGGCTGCGGCGAACTGTACACCGACACGCTACGGAGTTCTGACCGGACGTTATCCATCTCGAATTGGGCAGTTCGGCGTTCTGAAGACCTATTCGTCGCCGATCATTCCTAAAGAACGATTGACGGTAGCCTCTTTTCTTCAACAGCACGGGTACCACACGGCCTGCATTGGCAAGTGGCACCTGGGAATGAACTGGGTGGATGGCAAACCTGGAACAGATAAGAAACTACCCATCGGAGCGAAGGCGACCGACGGGCCGAACGAGATTGGATTCGACTATTTCTATGGCTTCACTCACGCCAGGAATATCGGCTCCGTCATCGAGCAGGATAAAGTCGTCGCGAATGTCGAGGCCGTGGAAAATCAGCCATTGATGATTTCCAAGGCGGTTGAATACATCGAGCAACGTTCAAAAGAGAATAAGCCGTTCTTTCTCTACTTTCCGATGTGCCCGCCACACAACCCAATCGCACCCGCCCCTGAATTCGAGGGCAAGAGCGGCATCGAGGGTAAAGAGGGCCGATACGGGGACTGGATATACCAGGGAGATCACATGCTGGGCCGCATCCTCGACGCGCTCGAACGCACGGGACAGGCAAAAGACACGCTTGTCATCGCCACCGGGGACAATGGGGCCGCCAAACGTCCTTACAAACCGCTGCGTGAAGCCAAGAGCAGCATCTATGAAGGAGGGCACCGAGAGCCTTTTGTGGCCCGCTGGCCTGGAAGGATCAAGCCGGGCGCGGTCAGTCACCAGACGATCTGCCTGAATGACCTGTTCGCCACCTGTGCCGACATCCTGAAATCGAAGCTGCCTGGCTCTGCCGCCGAAGACAGTGTGAGCATCCTGCCTTGTCTGCTCGGTACGGCAACAGGACCCGTTCGTGAGGCCACGATTCATCAAGCGTCCGGCGGCCTTGCCATTCGTCAGGGGCCGTGGAAGCTCATCTTCCATCGCAGCGGCAACCGCGAACTGTTCAATCTGGAATCTGACATCAGCGAGACGCGAGACGTTGCGGCTGAAAACGACAGTGTCGTCAAGCGACTGACCGGGCTGATGCAAAGCTACATCGACCGGGGTCGCAGTACGCCGGGAGCAACGCAGAAGAACGACTTTGAAATGTCAGTGTCGTTTGGCAGAGACAGTAAGAAGTCTTCAGGCAAGGACGGGAAGAAGAATAAGAAGAAGAAAAACAAACGGAAGGAAAGAAAGGGGCAATGACCGCGACGCGACTTCCCCCGGGCGCGCCGGCACCTTGCCGGCATGGTGCCAGCATCGCATTGAAGAAGAAATCCATGAATTCGTTTCGCCCTATTAAGACAGCGAAGGCGCTGATGCCTGTGTTCGCGATACTGCTTTGCTTCGGCCGGGCTGCGGTCGCGGAAGGCACCCGACCCAATGTTCTGTTCATCATCAGCGATGACCAGGAACGCAGAGAATTCAATTTCCTCCCGGAGGGGCGCGACGAGGCTGGAAAGCCCCGCAATCTGAGCCCGAACCTGGACCGACTGGCAAGGGAGGGAGTAGTCCTCCTGAATCAGTACGTGACCAGCCCCGTATGCACTCCGTCCAGGTTCTCAGTACTGACCGGCACGTACGCCAGCCGGTCGTCCAACTTTGAAAGGACTGTGAAGAACAACGGTCAGGTCAACATCACCTGGAACTGTCACATCGATCCCGAGACGCCCAACCTCGCCCGTACGCTCCAGCAGGCCGGTTACTTCACGGGCGCCGTCGGAAAGAATCACGTGATTGAAGTAAAGGGAGTCGGCCGAGGCGGCCCGGCCGATGACGCGGATCCGAATGATCCGGTCGTCGCCGCCTACTACGCCAGGAAGCAGCAGAAACTGGTCGCGGCGTTCAAGGCTTGCGGCTTCGACTTCGCTGCGAACCTGTATCAGGGCAACCTTCCTGGACACACCTGCAAGGCCCTCGAATTTCACAATATGGATTGGATAACCAGCGGCGCGCTGTCGTTTCTGGATGAGTGGAAGGAGACGGACAAGCCATTCTTTCTCTATATGGCGACTACCCTCAATCACGGCCCCGGCCCTCGATACAAGAAATACACCGGCAACCCTCTGGCGACCCCTGCAGGTTTACTCAAACGGCCGCTCAGTGTTCAACCGGCACGCAAGACGATTCCCCAGCGTGTTAAAGAGGCCGGGCTTGCGGGACAACCGACCGCGTGCGATGTCCTCTGGCTCGACGATGGCATTGGTGCCGTGCTCGACAAACTGGAGGCAATGAACGCGCTCGACAACACCATCGTCTTCTTCTTCGACGATCACGGAGTCGAAAAAGGCAAAGGCTCGCCCTATGAAGGCGGAATAAAATCCGTGAGCCTGGTCTGGTCGCCGAAGTACATCAAGGGCGGCAGGCAGTCCAAGGTCAATATCGCCAACATCGATTTTGCACCGACGATTATGGATCTGTGCGGTGTGCCCAAAGAATCGCAGCCGACCGTGGACGGTAAGAGCTTTGTGCCGGTGCTTCGGGGAAGCGAGGAAGAAATCCATGATGTCCTGTTCTTTGAAATCGGCGCGACGCGAGCCGTGTTGAAAGACGGCTGGAAGTATCTCGCATTCCGGTTGCCCGCTTCGCTTCCACCCAATCCACCGAAGCCTTACACGCACTTGGCCGATCGCCCCGGCGGCCGCGGCTCGGAAGGTCCCGCCAAATCTTTTTATCCGAATTACTACGACAAAGACCAGCTCTATAACATCGCATCCGACCCATTGGAGCGAAAGAATCTGTTTGGAGACCGATCGCAGCAGAAGCGTGTGCGTCAAATGCAGCAGTTGCTTCGCGAAGCAGTGGCTCGGGTACCAGGTACGTTTGCTGAGCTCACTTCAGAACAGCCGGCAGTGCACTCGGTGAGGGCTTTCGGTGATCCCGCTCAGTCCCGCAAGATGAAGGAGGCCAAAAGGGCTGCCCGAAGGGCGGAAAAGGCACAAAGGGGAAAACAATGACGAAGAAATCGCTTCTAATCGCAATCGCTGCTTTTCGCGTCACTTACTTGTTTGTAGTGTTGGCTGCCTCACTTGCTTGCAGCGTGTCCGTACTGGCTGAGCAGGGCCCCGACAAGCGCCCCAACATCATTCTGATCATGGCCGACGACTTCGGTTACGAATGTGTAACCAGCAACGGCGGCGAGTCCTATAAAACACCGCGACTGGATGCGATGGCGGCTGGCGGTTTGAGGTTCACCCAGTGCCATTCTCAGCCTGTTTGCACGCCCACGCGAGTGCAGATCATGACGGGACGCTGCAATTCGCGTAATTACTGGGCCTTCGGCTCACTGCATCCGAAGGAACTCACCTTCGGCCACCTGCTCAGCGGGGCGGGCTACGTCACTTGTGTTGCAGGCAAGTGGCAGCTCTCCGGACGCGGGGATCGGTTTCCAGGCACACATCCTGATGAGTCCGGTTTCGATGAGTGGTGTCTCTGGCATGTGGACGAAGAGACAGGAGGCTCTCGCTATTGGAACCCCACCATCAAGCTCAACGGCAAAATGCTGCAAAACACGCAAGGAAAGTTCGGGCCGGATATCTTCTGCGAATTCCTTCTCGACTTCATTTCGCGCAACAAGGCGAGGCCTTTCTTTGCGTACTACCCCATGGCTTTGACGCACGGCCCCACCCATCCCACACCGGACACGCCCGGATACGATCCAGCGAAAAAGCCCAAACGCAATCCGGCGAACTTCGCCGGCATGGTCAACTACACCGACAAGATCGTCGGGCGGATTCTCGATCATCTGAAACGGGAAGGTCTCGCAGAAAACACACTCGTTCTCTTCACCGGAGACAATGGGACGGACAAAAAGCTGACATCGAAATTCCAGGGCCGCACGATCCGCGGTGGCAAAGGACGCAAACTGCACGTGAGCACTCACGTTCCGCTGATCGCCTCATGGAAAGGCGCACTGCCTGCCCGTCGTGTGTGCAACGACCTGATCGACTTCAACGACATGATGCCCACGTTCGTCGAGATGGCAGGAGCTGAAGTGCCCGACGGGCTGCAGTTCGACGGCGTCTCGTTTCTGCCCCAATTGCTGGGCAAGGCGGGCAATCCGAAATCGTACATCTATTGCTATTATGAGAAGGGCAAATACGACGGAGAGTCATCGGAATCTCCTGAAGCCTCTCCTGCCGAAGCCAAAAAGGTGACCAGCGAAAAGAAACTTGCCAAGCAGCAACGGAAAGCCCAACCGACGCGCTGGGTGCATGACGGACGTTGGAAACTGCTCAACAGTGGTAAATTCTTCGATCTGAAGAACGACCCCGGCGAGCAGTCCCCGATTCCCGAAGCCAAAGCCGGACCCGAGGGCGAGTCAAAGCGAGTTCTATTCCAGGGCGTTTTGAACGAGAAAAGCAAAATCCAGAAAGATTACGGCCCAGCAGCCACGGCGAAAGAGAAGAACGAGAAGCCACGCAAGTAATCCAGAGAACAGAAGGCAATGCGCTATGCATAACGCATTACCAGTTGTTATTCATGGGGATCGCGCTGGCTGCGACTGTTCGCGCGGCTTCGGCGGAAGAGCCGAACGTGATTGTCATCAGATAGAGCAAAATGAAATCTTCGATGAAAAAGTCTGCATTCCTCTTCGTTCTTTTGTTCACTGCTTCCCTGCACGCCGCCGAGAGGCTCAACGTGGGGATGGTCGAAGCCGATGTCTGTGTCTATGGCGGGACGGCCAGTGGTGTTACTGCAGGTTTGGCGGCGGCGCGACGGGGAAAGAGTGTGATCATCGTGGAGCCATTCCGGCATTTGGGCGGGATGCACGGCGGGGGCATCCGTATCCAGCAGGATTGCCTGTACCTCAACGACATCGGCGGCATCGCCAGGGAACTTCATGATGCCGACTACGCGCTTCCGGGAGGCGGCAGTGCGAATCAATGGCAGGCTCGTCTGATGATCAGGAAGAAGGTCGAGGATGCAGGGATCCGATTCTTCACTCAGCATCGACTCGACAGCAAGGATGACGTCGTGATGGACGGCACCACGATCAGGATGATCCATCTCAACCACGCGCCGATCATGGAGGAAGGTGTTCCTGCGCCGGAGCCGACGAAGCGCAAAGTGTTTTCGATCAAAGCCAAAGTGTTCATCGACGCCAGCTATGAAGGCGACCTGATGGCCTTTGCGGGATGTGAATACATGGTAGGCCGAGAATCAAGAGACAGGTACAAGGAGTCCCTCGCCGGCCAGGGCCACCTGCGGTATTTCGATGTCGATCCGTATGTTGTGCCTGGCAATCCATTAAGCGGCCTGCTGCCGATGATCAGTTCCGAGCCCTACGAACCGGGTGCGGCCTCGCGATACATGCTCACATACAACTTCCGTCTGAGAGGCATGCGGCACGGTGGGGGCGGAAAAGCAAACGGAACTCCGCTTAAACCGCTGGGAAGGGATATCGATCGTAAGCGCTACGAACTGGTAATCCGCGCTTTGAAGAAGTCGGGAAAGCGGGCGATCGGGTGGCCGTCCTGGAATTACAGGCGTACCACAATGGTCTCCAGCGGTTTGCCTGGTCGTCAGGCCGAATATCCCGATGGCGACTGGGCCGAGCGCAGCGCTGTGTGGCGCGACTGGATCGACCACGTCAAGACGATGAACGTCCTCTGTGGGATTAAGAACCCGCTACTTCCTGAAGGTGAGTATCCGGACAACAATGACTTCCCCGATCAGCTCTATATACGCATGGGGCGCCGCATGATCGGCGAGTACGTCATGACCCAGCATGACCTGATGCACCAGACCGTCATCAACGATTCCGTCGGGCTGGCGTACTATGCCGTCGATATCTATCCACCGCGGCTGATCGCTCATGAAGGCAAGGTTGCCTCTGAAGGCGAGATGTTTATCCGTGTAAGCCCCGGACCGTACCAGATCCCCTACCGGGCTCTGATTCCGAAGAAGGAAAAATGTACGAACCTGCTCGTTCCGGTCTGCATGTCCGCATCACACATCGCCATGTCCTCGATACGAATGGAGTCGTCCTATGTCGTCATGGGCGAGGCAGCCGGCATCGCGGCCAGCCACGCTGTCAAGTCAGGCAGGAACGTCCACGAGGTCGACGTCAAGGCCATGCGTGCCGACATGAAGAAAGCGGGAGCCATCACTGAATGGAATGGTACCGGCTATGGCCCCAGGAGCCGGAAGCACTGGCCGGCGAACGCCATCTACTGGATAAGCCGCCCTGATGACTACAAGAGGATCCCGATTCGTCTCGACCCAAGCTGGCAGAACACTGATTCCACTGGGGGCGATTCGGGCGGGATTCGCGTCCAGGCGTTCTCCTCCGTCAAAGACTGGAACCGGAAGAAGTCAGGTTATGAATGGCTCTTTCCGCACATCGACAAGAATGCCGACGGCAAGATTTCACTCGAAGAGCATCAAGCGTTCCAGGACTACAAGAAAGCCAATCCCGCTTGGCATAAAACGCTTCGCAAGAAACCGCCCCGTTAAGCATCAATTTGAGACAGCCTACTCGGCTCATTGGGTGCGAGCGGTAGCTGACAGGGATCGTAAGGTGACGGTGGCAATCCTTCCGTCGGTCGTCTTCGGCGAATCGCTTCTACTGATAGGTTTTCGCTTTCTTGCCCGCGTCTCACTGATTGGCCCGGGAAGAGTCAAGCCGGGCGCGGTCAGTCGCCAGACACCAAGCACATTGGTGTCTTCGGCGAATCGCTGAATTCAAGCGATGTCGCCCATTTCAATCGAATGGCTCAAAGAACGTGTGGTCTGTGCCGAAGTTATCCATGGCCACCACCGAATCGCCTCGCAGTCTTACTCGGATGTCGCGAGTTCTATGCTTGAGGGTGATGACCTCTTCGGGGAGATCGAATGAGAAGGTGAGCCAGCGATTGACCGGTGGGCTGGCAAAGTAAAGAGCCCCATTCGCCACCACAGGTCGATCCGAGCCGTCGATTCTTATCTGCGCGGCATCCACCCAACACGGAAGACGTACCCAGAGGGCGGCGGGCTTCTTCAATCGGATTCGGAGGTTCTCATGCGTGTAGGGCGATTCTACGGCAGCATCGTCCGTCTCGTTATCGAAGAACAGGTTCACATGGACTCCCGTCTCGTCGGCCCGGACAGCATCGAGGTGTGCTTCGGCCGCGGAAGCGACGGCTCCTCCCACGATATCCATATTGAAACTGATCCTCGTGGTGTCGACTGGGCTGTGTCCGTAAGGAGCAGGGAATCCGAAAGCGCCGAGGTGGCGATCGGCGACGTTTGTCAGGCCGTCGATACTATCCGGGTTGTCGGGCTCATCGATGAATGAGACATCGCGCAACTGCGAAGGCAGGAGATGCCCTCGAAGAATGCGCTCCGCATCCTGGTAATACCGCGGGAATCCCCATTTCCCCAGGAGCAAGGCCGTTTCTACGATGTCGCCGGTATTGTTGACTTCACCACGGTCCGGCTGAGCTTCGGCCCGGCTGCTTTCGATGACCCAACCCAATTCGTCACGAATCTCCCAGAGACCATTGTCATAGAAGGCCCGCACCCGGTTCATGAGCGAGGCGTCGCCCGTCAGATCCGCCAACTGCGCCAGCGAAGACATCACACACGTCGTGGAGTGCGTATGTGAGCCGAAGCGTCCTTCGTCATAATCCCCTGCTTCGAGGTAGACCTCGTTGACGGCCTTTTCTTTCAGAGCCAGCGCCAGTTCGAGCGCGCTCGAAAGAGAGGTGGCACGATAGAGCTTGACCAGGGGACCGATACAGCGGGCCACCCCTGTGATGAACGATTCCGGGACGTGCGCCTCCAGACCGAATTCCGATTTGATGCGCTCGATATTCCAGCCTTCGGGTTTCCAAAGATCCTGAATGGTGCGGATGCTTTCCTTCGCCACATCGAGGGCCCGCTCGCAGCCCCGGTAGCGGATCAAAGGGTAGAGCGCATGAAAGCCTTCCCGAATATTGTGTGAATGGAAATTCAGGAGAGGGCCTTCACGCTCCTGGCGGTTGAGCGGCAGACACGCCGGTCCGCTGTATGAGAAGAGAGCGGCTTTCGCGTGCTGCTCGACAGCATCTTCATCGAGCTCGATCCCGGCGGCTGCTTCGGCGGCAAGCATGGCATTGAGATGCCTGCCAGGGACATGAGATTCGGATGTTCCCGACGAAAAGGACAACCGTGCCTCCGGAAGAACCACCGAACCAAAGTAAGGGACGCCGTGTTCGTCATCAGCGTCGAAAACACTCGACATCGTCCTGCAGCCGAGTCGCATCGCCTCTTTCAAATCGGTGGTATTCACATCCTGTAACTGAGCCATGGATTTCTCTCCTGAAGTTCTGAGTTCGCGGAACATAAGGACGAGGTACGGAATGTCCATCGGTCTTGCACAGGCCCACCACTTGGATCTCCTAACTTGACTCATGTGCCCGGATGTTCTGGAATGGAGCCACGGTCTGATTGCATTGAGAGGACCTGATTCACCAACGGTACGAAAATCGGAGGCAAATGTGATCCATCGAATCATCATCGCGCTTGCAGTGACCATATCCCTTACAGGCTGCGGCGGCCAAAAGGCCCGCGAACGAGCATTAGCCTCGGAGCAAAAAGCTATCGAAGCTCAAGAAAGGGCGAAGGCAGCGAGCAGGAAACAACAGGCTGAAACGGAAAAAGCTAAAGAGACGCCGGCTTCAGGAGAAAAACCGAAACTCAAAGTAACGAGCCCTGCCTTCGAAAACGGCAAGTTGATTCCGAAGAAATTCACCGGAGAAGGGGACGATGTTTCACCCGAGCTGGCATGGACGGATTTACCGGAAGGCACGAAGGAAATCGTCATGATTGTGGACGACCCTGATGCACCGATCGCCGAGCCTTGGGTGCACTGGGTTATCTATGGCATCCCCGCGACGAATACGGGACTCAAGGAAGGAGTGGCCAAAAAGGAGAAATTGGATGATGGCACCATACAGGGCAAGAATTCATGGCCGGAGATTGGATACGGCGGCCCCATGCCGCCACCGGGTGACGGCCCTCATCGCTACTTTTTCAAGGTCTACGCTGTCAGTCAGAAAACCGGGCTTGAACCTGGCGCCACCAAGAAGGAGGTCTTGAAGGCCATCGAAGGGAACGTCCTGGCGAGTGGCGTCCTCATGGGAACCTACGAGCGAAAGTAGCATGTGCCTCCTCATCGCGCTGCTCCGGCCAGGCCGCGAATATCCCCTCCTCCTGGGCGCCAACCGCGATGAGTCCTATGGTCGTCCCGGCGAGCCGCCCCAATTGCTCAACAAGACTCCTCGAATTTGGGGAGGCCGCGATCCTGTTGCTGGCGGCACCTGGCTTGGGGTCAGTGAAACCGGGCTGGTCGTCGCAGTGACTGATGGAGTGAAAGAAGGCAACCGCCCCGATCGCCGCTCACGGGGCCTTATCTGCCTGGATGCACTCAGGACTGCCCCACGTGGATTAGAATGTTGGTTGCAGGACGAGGTCAAGCGCAACGAGTACAACCCATTCAACTTGTTCTGGAGTGACGGCCATTGCGCATGGGTTGCCCACTGGCAGACTGATCTAAGAGTTGAATCACTTCCTCCAGGCATCCACCTGCTGGCCAACAGGCCAAGAGTGAATGACACCTCCGATCTCAAGCTGAATAGATGCGGCCGACTCCTTGAAGGAGTCGAAGAGCTGGATGAGAGCTGCGCAGTATCGAGGGTGAGCGAAGTACTCAGAGACCACGGTTCAGACGGCACTGACGCATCCTGCATCCACGGCGACCAAAGCGGCACCCTCTCCAGCACGATTATCGCCCTGCACCGTTCAGGCATCACCAACACCCGCTACCTTTACACGAACACCTCTCCCTGTGAGAGGGAGTACGACGAGCGTGCTCCAATGCTTTTCAATTCGTGATTTCCCTGGACGGTGTTTGATGCAGGCTGCCGGATGCTCGATACTTGATTCTCCTTGCCTGCTGCATCCTGAATCCAACTGCCCCACGCACTCCCGGCACGACCGGACCTCCAAACCCAAACTCCCATGAAAATCACCTGGTACGGCCACGCAGCCTTCCTCATTGAAACCAACGGCACACGCATCATTCATGATCCCTACAAATCGCCCGACTGCGGTTCGTACGCGCCGATTGAAGACGAAGCCGATATCCTGGTCTTGAGCCACGATAACGAGACATATCACAGTTGCCGTTCGCAGGTAAGCGGCAGTCCGGTGGAAGTGCACGGAGAAGCCATTTACTGGTATCCCGAGACGGTCAACGGGATCACCTTCACCTCATACGAGGTGTACGAAAACGACCAAAGCGAAGGCCCCAATTACATGATGACCTATGAAGTAGAGGGCCTTCGCATCTCACATCTGGGCGACCTCGGCCATCCCCTGAATCCGTTCCAGATGGCCGGCATCCGGGGCACAGATATCCTCCTGGCCCTCGCCGGCGGGCCACCCACCATCAAGGTGGATGACCTCAATGATCTGGTCGAAGAACTCCAGCCGAAGATCACCATCCCGATGCATTTCAAGAACGAGAAAATCAAGCTCGATATCCGCCCGGTCGAGGATTACCTTGATCTACATTCCGAGGATCAATACGAACGAATCGGCGCGGCCACCATCGAGGTAGCAAAAGAAAACATCGGTGATTACAGACCCATTGTGGTCCTCGACCCGGCACGGTAGGTTTGAGGAGGGCCTGTTCATGCACGGAACTTTTACGAGAGAACCTGCCAGCTCACAGAGCGCATTTCTGGATCGTCTGGGTAGGGCTAGCTGACGAACTTACTTGTTACGAATTACGTTTTACGAATTACGCCAATGCAGCATTCCATCGTCTATCGCAACGAAGACTCCTACTGCGGGCCGATCTCTAATCTGGTCAGACTTCAGAATGGGGAGATTCTGTTGATCTTTCGTGAGGCCAAATGGCGTGGCAATGCGACGCATGCCGATCCGACGACGCGTATGTCCCTTCTGCGGACGAAGGACAATGGTGAAACGTGGTTCAGCCAGGTGAGCGTAGACTCCCAGGGCGGTAATGGCTGCGCAATCATGCAGTTGTCTGATGGTACCCTTCTGGCAAATGCCTATCACTGGCTCTTCGCGCGGCCTGACGAGTCTGAACCGCTGCTGGGCCGACCGGAGTATGCGAAGGATGAACGGTTGAATCTCGTCCGTGCGGGCGGCGGAGTTTATATGACCCGCTCGACGACTGATGGGTACACCTGGTCTGTCCCGGAACACATTCCCGAATTGCAGGAGTGGCCGCTCATGGCCTGCCACAGTCCACCCATCGAATTGCCGAAGGGGGAACTGTTGCTGCCGGTGACCGGACGAACGAGTATGGAATCACAGCATCACGGCGTGGTTTTGCGGTCGCATGACGGGGGTCATGAATGGTCAGACCCGGTGTGCATAACAGACGACGCCCCAAGTGAGATCACGTTTCACGAGACTCGTCTGGTCCTGTGTCCAAGTGGGCGCATCATTGCCATGCATCGCACGCCCAGGGGCAACTATTGGCAGAATTCTTCTGAAGACGATGGACGCACCTGGAGTGATTCGATTGAGACCCCAATCTGGTGCGGGGGCAGGAGCCCGCCGGACATGAAGGTCCTTTCAGACGGCCGTATCCTGCTTACCCGCGGCTACCGCCGCGAGCCCTGCGGCATCCGAGCCTATCTCAGCGAAAAC